>DATIWI010000042.1:0-39915 GCA_035519475.1 Opitutaceae bacterium | reverse complement strand
ATGAATGAGGCCGAGGCCGCCGTTGAGCGCCATGGCAATGGCC
The DNA here is from genome assembly GCA_035519475.1 of Opitutaceae bacterium. Classification (GTDB taxonomy): domain Bacteria; phylum Verrucomicrobiota; class Verrucomicrobiia; order Opitutales; family Opitutaceae; genus Fen-1467. The sequence continues at coordinate 39,872 of DATIWI010000042.1, read as the reverse complement.
ATGCGCGACTCGGTGACCGTGTCCATGTCCGACGAGATGATCGGAATCTGCAGGCGCAGCGTCGCCGACAGCTGCGTGGCGAGGTCGGCGTCCTTCGGAAGGATCTCCGAGTAAAGGGTCGCCAGCGACACGTCGTCGTAAGTCAGCGCCGTGGGCAGAAGGCGCGGGAAAAACTCGTCGGCGGACGGATAGAACTGCGGGTCGCTCGGGTGGGCAATCGTGACAGGCTTGGTCATGGTTGCCATGAACGAAATAATGGCCCGGCGGAGAATCGCAACGCCTTTTTTGCCGGCGGCGGTGCCCGCGTGGGCGCGCCGGGCCGGCCGCCGGCCGCCCGAGCCGGGACCGCCGGGCGCGGCGTGGCCTTGCGCACGGTTGCATGCGGCGATCGAGACGCTAGACCATGAGGCGTGACCTACCGTCTGGCCTGGCGACGCTACCGCCTGCCGTTCCTCCGCGCCGTGCGCACCGCTCACGGCCCGTGGCTGGCGCGGGAAGGTTTGCTGGTGCGGCGGGAGGATGACGCGGGCCGCGCCGGCTTTGGCGAGGTGGCGCCCATTCCGTGGTTTGGCACCGAGACGCTCGCGGAAGCCGAAGCCGCGCTTGCGGGGCTCGGCGACGCGGCGGGCGCGACCGCAATAGACGGCATTGACGAAAGCTGCGGCTGTCTGCGCTTTGCCCTGGCCGCGGCGGTGGAGGAGGTCGGGCGGGCGGACGGGGGTCCGCCGGCGAGCGCGAACGCGCGGCTGCCCGTGGCGGCCCTCCTTCCGGCGGGCAAGGCGGCGCTCGCGGCGGCGGACAAGGCGCGGGCCGACGGCTACGTCGCGTTCAAATGGAAAGTCGGCGTGCTCGCCGGCGCCGACGAACAGGTGCTGCTCGATGATCTGCTGGCGCGTCTGCCCAAAGGCGCGGCCTTGCGGTTGGATGCCAACGGCGCCTGGACGGCGCGGCAGGCGTCCCGCTGGCTCGACCGCTGTGCGGAGCGGCCGATCGAGTTCGTGGAGCAGCCGTGCTTCGCGGAGGCGTCGGCGGGAGCGGCTGCGCAGCGGCGCACCGACGATGTCCTGCTGGGGCTGGCCCGGGATTATCCGACGAAACTGGCCCTGGACGAATCGGTGGCGGGTTGGCGGGCATTGCAGAGCTGGCTCGCCCGCGGCTGGCCCGGGGTGCTGGTGGTCAAGCCGGCGCTGCTGGGCGCGCCCGCGAGCGTGCTGGCGTTGCTGGACCAGTATCACGCGGACGCGGTATTTTCGTCGGCGCTCGAGACGGCCGTCGGCCGACGGGCGGCGCTGCGCCTGGCGTTCAGCTTCAAGGGGGCGGCCGCGCGCGCGCTTGGCTTTGGCGTCGCGCCGCTGTTCGAGGACACGCGGTTTGACTGCCCGCCTGCTCCCTACCTGTCGATCGAGGACGTCAGCCAAATTGATCCGGGAGCGCTATGGAACGCGTTGAATTAGCCGGCCAGCTCGGGGCCGCGCGTTCCGCCGCGGCGCCCGGCGAGATCGTGGTGGAGGAGCGCGAGCCCGCGCAGTTCATGCGCGCGCTGGGCGAGGCGGTGGCGGGGAACGGCACCGTGTTGGTGGCGGATCCTTCGTGGGGCGCCGCGGAGAAGGCGCAGTTTACGGCTTTGCGGGAGGTGGTAGCGGCCGGCGGTGAGCCGCCAACCGGGGATCGCCAGTCGCCGATCACCGGTGGGCGATCATCAACGGGCGATCGCCGATCGCCGCGTGATCACGGGTGGCTCTGTCTGCCGACCGGAGGAACGAGCGGGACGCTGCGGCTGGCCCGGCACGATCAGGACACGCTCGCCGCCGCCGTCCGCGGCTGTGCCGCCCATTTCGAGGTCAGCCGGATCAACGCGGTAGGCGTGCTGCCGCTGCACCACGTGAGCGGACTAATGGCCTGGATGCGCTGTGCGCTCACCGGCGGCCGCTATGTGCGGTGGGCGTGGGAGGATCTGGAAGTCGGCCGCTGGCCGGACACCGGGCCCGGGGATTGGTTTCTGTCTCTGGTGCCGACCCAGTTGCAGCGACTGCTCGACCAACCCACGGCGGCGGAGTGCCTGCGGCGCTTTCGCGCCGTCCTGGTCGGGGGCGGGCCGGTGTGGTCGGACCTGCTCGACCGCGCCGCGGCGGCGCGGCTGCCGCTCGCGCCGGGCTATGGCATGACGGAGACGGCGGCGATGGTGAGCGCGTTGCGGCCGGAGGAATTCCTCGCGGGCCGGCGCGGCTGTGGTTCCGCGCTGCCGCATGCCCGGGTGGAGCTGGGCACCGACGGAGGCATCGCCCTCGTGGCGGACTCGCTCTTTCGGGGCTACTACCCGCATTGGCGTGAGCCGGGCCCCTGGCAGACGGAGGATCTCGGCCGCTGGGACGAACACGGCGGCCTGCACGTGCTCGGACGCCGCGACGCCGTCATCATCACGGGGGGAGAGAAGGTCGAGCCGGGCGAGGTCGAGGCGGCGCTGCGCGCCACGGGCGAATTCGCCGACGTCGCCGTGATCGGCCTGCCCGACGCCACCTGGGGCGAGGCCGTGGTGGCATGCTATCCGGCCGGCGCGAAGGAGCCCGACCTCCGCGCGGTCGGCCGGCACGTCGTGGCGGAGCTGGCTCCGCACAAACGGCCGAAGCACTACCTCTGCCTGGCGGTCTGGCCGCGCAGCGAACAGGGAAAGGTGAACCGGCGCGAGCTGACCGCCCAGGCGCAGGAAGCGACTGGCCGGATCATGCCGAGTGGCGCCTGAGCCAGGCCGCAAGGGGGGAGGGCAGGGCGCGGCGATGGCGGGAGGCGGCCGAAAGGCAGACGTGCTCCGTGCGCAGGCGCGCCGCGAGCTTGGCGGGGCGGCCAAGGCGGTGAACGTCGTAGTTGATGGCGTAGCCGTCGGCGCCGAGGGGCGCGGAGGTGAGCGACACGCTGATCTTGTCGCCACAGCGCAGCGGGCGCAGGTACTCGGCCTGACATTTCGCGACCGGCACGACGACATCGTGTTCGCGAAAGAAACTCTGCAGTTCGATCCCGCCCGCGGCCAGCGACTCCTCATAGGCCTCGTGGCAGATGGCGAGGTAGTTGGGAAAGAAGACCACGCCGGCGGCGTCGGTGTCGGCGAACCGCACCGTGCGGTGGTAGACAAACGGCATGCCGTCACGGAATACACAGAATGCCGGGAAAGGGAAGCCCGCCGAAAGTCGGACTTGAGTTTCCGGGCGGATTCCGTGTGTTGCGAGGAGGAGAGCCGTGACCAAGAACGAAATCGCCGCAGTGTTGGATGAGATCGGGGTGCTGCTGGAGCTGAAGGGCGAGAACCCCTTCAAGGTGCGCGCCTACCACACAGGCGCGCGCGCGCTCGAGGCGCTGGAGGAGGACCTGGGGAAGGTCGTCGCCGAGGCCCGGCTGGAGGCGATCAAGGGAATTGGCGAGGCGCTGGCGAAGAAGATCACCGAGCTGCACGCGACGGGGCGGCTGGGGTTTCACGAGAAACTGAAGGCGTCGATCGCGCCGGGCCTGGTGGAGATGCTGGAGGTGCCCGGGCTGGGCGCCAAGAAGATCCGGGCGTTGCACGAAAAACTGGGGATCAGCACGCTCGCGGACCTGGCGCGGGCCTGCCGGGAGGGGCGGGTGGCGGCGCTTGACGGCTTTGGCGAACGGAGCCAGGAGAAGATCCTGGCTGGCATCCGCAACCGGGAGGCCTATGCGCAGCGGCACCTGTGGTGGGACGCCTTCGCCGTGGCGGAGCCGATCCTGCAGGGCTTGCGGGCGCTGCCGCAGGTGCGGCGGGCGGAGCACGCGGGCAGTCTGCGCCGGGGACTGGAGACCGTGGGAGACCTGGATTTCCTGGTGGCGGCGGATGAGTGGGTGCCGATCGTCGACTGGTTTACCAGCCGGCGGGAGGTTGCGGAGGTGACGGCGAAGGGCGAGACCAAAGCGAGCGTGCGCTTCGCGGGGGGGCTGCAGGCGGATCTGCGCATCGTGCCGCCCGCCCAGTTTGTCTTTGCCCTGCATCATTTCACCGGTTCGAAGGACCACAATGTGCAGATGCGGCAGCGGGCGCTGGCGCGCGGGCTGAGCATGAGCGAATGGGGGCTGGTGCCCGCCGAGGGCGAAGGAACGGCCAAGGTCAAGGCGGAGGCGCAGCTCAAAACCGGAAGGGCCAGGCGCGGCGTGATCGAGACGGAGGCCGAGTTGTTCGCCGCCCTCGGGCTGCGGGAGATCCCGCCTGAGTTGCGCGAGGGCCTCGGCGAGATTGAGGCGGCGGAGCAGAGTGCGCTTCCGCGGCTGGTCCAGGCCGCCGATCTCCGCGGCGTTTTTCACAACCACACGACGGCGTCCGACGGACGCAGCACCCTGGCGGAGATGGTGGGGGCGGCGCAGGCGCACGGGTGGGAGTACCTGGGGATTGCCGATCACTCCAAGGCCAGTTTCCAGGCCAACGGACTGGACGAGGCGCGCCTGCGCCGCCAGATCGCCGAGATTGCGGCGCTCAACCGCGCGGGCCGCTTCGCCATCCATGTGTTTGCCGGCGTGGAGTGCGATATCCTGCCGGATGGACGCCTGGATCTGGGCGACGCGGTCTTGGGCGATCTCGACTATGTGGTGGTGTCGGTGCACTCCGCCTTCGCGCAGACCGAGGCGGAGATGACCGCGCGGATCATCCGCGCCCTCGAACACCCCTGCACCACAATGCTGGGACATCCGACCGGCCGCCTGCTCCTGAAGCGCGAGGGCTATGCGGTCGACGTGGCCAAGGTGATCGACGCGGCGCTGGCGAACGGCGTGGCCATCGAGCTGAACGCCAATCCCCAGCGCCTTGATCTGGACTGGCGGTACTGGCGCCGGGCGGCGGAGCGCGGCCTGCGCTGCTTCATCAATCCGGACGCGCACGACACGGCGGGGCTCGACCACGTTCGGGCGGGCATCAACGCCGCCCGCAAGGGCTGGCTGACCGCGGAACACATCGTAAACACGCGCGGGCTGGCGGAAGTGAGACGATACCTGCGGGCCAAGTGAGGCGTCCGCTGCGCGGTCGCGGTCGGCATATCGGGAAGGGGCGGGGCTCGCCGCGCCATTCTCGGGCGGCCGCATGCCCGGCGGGAACGGGCCTCCCAAAAGGATTTCGGCGGAGATTGTCGAGCCTCCAAACCTACCAAAAATTGAGTGTGCGGCATGATTGAAAGGGACAGCGCATCCTACCCACGATTGGGTGCCCCCAAAGTGGACCCCAAACCAAGGGGCGATCCAGCTAACAACTCACCCGAAAATGCATATGACTTACCAGACGCGGTGCGAACTTGCCCAATGCAATGCCCGGCGGGCGCTGAAATTCATGCCCGCGCCCCGATCCTCCAAGGATGTCGTCTCGCTGCTGATGCATGCCGCTCACGTGGGCTTGGCGAAGGCGGAGATCGTCTCGCATCTGGTGACGGTGGGGGCGCTGTATCCCAAGGAACTTTTCGGCGCCTTCCGGGCGTTTCAGGCCAGGCGGGACGGCGACAACTGAGGCACGCCGCCAATTCAGTGGCAGGCACCGGGCCGGAACGACGTCCCCCTGGGGATGCAACAATCACGCGAAGTCGCAGGCCGCTTTCGGGCGGGCGGGGCCAGAGCCGGCTCGGCGCCAGACTGCGCGGCCGGCGCCACCTTGATTGAGCGGACGGGCGCGGCGCCGTGCGCCGCGGATCGCAGGTTGCCGCCCGGAACGCAGCGGGGTCGCTTGGGTGGAGCCCACGGGCGTTTTTTTGGCAAAAAGAAAATTGACAATCGAATAAACAATCACCTTGAATCAGTCTGGAGTTGGTCACCCGGGTGACGCTCCTGCATCCCCTATGCAGCACAAGTCCGACAGCCATCATCGCGAGCGCGGTTTGGGCCGAAATGGCAGCAAACCCGGAATCGCACGTGCAGAACGGACGAAGACAAGCATGGCACGCCAGCCGCGGCACCGTCGGGGCGCCGGGAATGACGCCGTGAACCTCTTCGCGCACGTTTGTGAAGTGATGGGTTTGTTTCCGAAGGAAGGCAATGAGGCGCTCGCCGAGATGGTCGGCAGGATGAAGGCTGGAAGGCTGTCCGGCGCGGCGGTCAACGATGGCCGCCGCGCCGGGTTTCCCGGGACCGGGAGGGGAAGACGGCGGGCCCGCTAGGCAGACAGGGATGGCGGCTGGCGGGCGCCCGGAGATTGGGGAGCAACGGGCCGCGCGGCGGGTGTCGTGCCAGCTGCGGGATTTGCTTGGAATCAGACGGCCGAGCGGCGAGACACAAGGCATGCCCGGCCAGAATCCGACGGAGGAGTGGTTCGACGTGGTGGACGCCGCCGACGTGATCGTTTCACGGGCCACGCGGCAGGAGGTGCATGCCCGGGGGCTGCGGCACCGAGCGGTGCATGTGCTCATCTTCAACCGTGCCGGCGAGCTTTTTCTCCAGAAGCGGTCGAGGAACAAGGATACGGCCCCGGGCGCATGGGATTCCTCGGCGTCGGGCCACGTCGCCGCGGGGGAAGCCTACGACGCCTGCGCCGTGCGGGAATTGCGGGAGGAGCTCGGGTGGCAGGTGCCGGTGGGCCCCGTGCGCTGGTTTTGCCTTCCGGCATGTGCGGACACCGGCCAGGAATTCGTCTGGGTATATCGACTGGAGGCGGAGGGACCTTTCATCCTGCACCCGGACGAGATCGAGCGCGGCGCGTGGTGGTCTCCCGCCGAGATCACCCGCCGGGTGCGGACGCGGCCGGGAATCTTTGCCAGTTCGTTCCGCCTGATCTGGCGGGAACTGGCCGCGAGGGGTGGCGCGCCCACCTAACTTTCGCCCGGCCCTTTGCGGGCGAACGCCCGCCGCTTGTCCTAAACCGGGCGCAGGCGCTTGATCGCCTCGAATTGATCCCTTGACAGCAGCCGTCGCGGCAGGCGCCGCTCCGCCTCGGTGAGCAGGAGATCCCAGTCCTCGGCGGTGGGCGGGCCGTACGGCTCCCACGGCTGGTGGTGCCCCTGCTTGCGGCTCCACGTCGCGGCGCCGCCGAAGATGCTGACGCGAATCTGGCATTTGCGCCCTTCGGCGTCACGGGACCACCAGCCGAACTGCACGCTCATGGCGCCGGGGCGAATTGCGGAACAGAATCCGACGATCCGACGGAGCCGTCGCTGGCGGGCGCCAAGGCGAACGAGGCCACGACGTGCCCGAGATGGTAGCGACCCTGGTAGCGACGGACGCGCCGCACCACTACGACGTCGGGAGAAAGGTCCACGACATAGGAGGCGAACGGAGGGCAGAACGAACCAGTGTTGATCACCACGACATCCTGGCAGAACCACACGCCGGGCAAGTGGGTGTGCCCCACCACGGCAAAGCGCGCCCGCGGCCGGTGCCGCCGGACATAGGTGGCGGCGCGTCGGGGAAGTTCCCGCCAGGCCCGCACCATCGCGAGCGCGCGCCACGGCGGCCAGAACTTGCGCGCCGTGTGCACGGCGCGGCCCCACGGTTTGAGCGGGGGCGCATCCTGCGGCAGACGCAGCTGCGCGCAGGCCCGTTTGCACGCGCCCAGGCGCGCCTCGAACAGCTCCCGCTCCGCCGCCGGCAGCGCGGCCACCTGGTCGCGATAAAGCGCACGAATTTGTGGCCGCTGCGAACTCCAGGGCACGAGGTCATCGAAGAGGATCTCGCCATGGGTGACGAAGACGAGGCCGCCCAACAAATCCAGGTGATGAATGGCCGAGATGTCGGCATCGTGGTTGCCAGTCAGCAGGACGATGGGCGGAGCCTCGCCGCGCACGAACTCCTGGAAATGCCGGCGGAGATGCTCCATGCGCCGCGATGGGCCATACTGAGTCTCGAGGCTGTCGCCGTTGAACACGACCCGGTCGGCGCCCGCAAACAGCGGACGCAGCGCCGCGAGCGAACGCACGCGGCTGGCGGGTTCACCGAAGTGAATGTCGGACAGAATGCGAATGATTCCGATGGCCACGGGCTGAACCACCAGAGCCCAAATCGCGCGGCATCGCAATGCTTTAGATGAAATCCGTCTTTCCGGGGGCGAGGTATAACCTTGCGGGCGCCCGGTGGGCGCGCTCCACTCCCCCCATGGCTATGTTTGGATCCTGTGCCGCGGTGCGGGCACAGTGCGCCCCGTTTCCGGAATTGCGCGCCGCGCTGGACTATGCGGTGGAGGCGTTGACGCCGGGCTCGGAAACCCATGCGCGCATCGCGGGACTGGCCGGCGGCACCGTGCACCGCCACGAGCTGGGCGGCGGGGCGCACGCCATCGAGATGGCCTATGAGACGAAGCGCCGCCCGGAAGCCTTTTTCGAAACGCACCGCAAGTTCATCGACGTACAGGTGATGGTGGCGGGGGAAGAATTGATGGAGGTTGCGCCCGCGGCGCGCCTGACCGTCGTGCAGGCCTACGAGGCAAGCCGTGATTTGACGAAGTACGCCGACACCGACGCCGCGTCCGTGCTCCGGGCGCGGGCGGCCGACGTGGCGGTGTTCTGGCCCGAGGACGCGCACATGCCTGCGCTCGCGGTGAAGCGGCCGCAGCTCGTTCGCAAGACGGTCGTCAAGGTGCCGGTTTCGCGGTGATCCTGCCGGCGCCCCAAGCCGTTGCGCCCTGCCCGCCGCGCCCGGCGGCGGGGCGAGGGAGACTCACACCCCGGGCCCACCGGGGCCGCGATTCATTTCTTCAGCAGTTGCTGCGTGAGGAAAGCGGTCTGCAGCGCGGCGAGCTCCACGAGACCCCGCTGGGCCAGCGCCAGCAGGCTATCGAGTTGGTCGTGGGAAAACGTCGCCTCCTCTCCCGCTCCCTGCACCTCGACGAATAGCCCGCGCCCGGTCATGACCACGTTGAAATCGACCTCGGCGTCCTTGTCCTCGACGTAGGCGAGGTCGAGCATTTCGCGCCCCTGCAGCAACCCCACGCTTACGGCCGCGACCGAATCGACGAGGGGATTCTCCGGGATACGGTGGGCATCGAGGAGCTGCTGGACGGCGAGGCGGGCGGCGAGATAGGCCCCCGTGATGGAGGCGGTGCGCGTGCCGCCGTCGGCCTGCAACACGTCGCAATCGATCCACAGCGTATTCTCGCCGAGCTTTTTGAGATCGAGCACGGCGCGCAGCGAGCGGCCGATCAGCCGCTGGATCTCGACGGTGCGGCCGTCGAGCTTGCCCCGGCTGATGTCGCGCGGCTTCCGCTCGAGCGTGCTGTAGGGGAGCATCGAGTATTCGGCGGTAAGCCAGCCGCCGGCGACGCCCTGCTGTTTCATCCAGGTGGGCACCTTGGGTTCGATCGTGACGGCGCAGATCACCTGGGTGGCGCCGAAGCGCACCAGGACCGAACCGGCGGCATAGGGGGCGGGGCCGGCCACGAAGCTCACCGGACGCAACTGGTCGGCGCGGCGGCCGTCGGCGCGAAGGGGGGGCATGGGTTGAGGCGGGGGCGTGGGTTGAGCCGGCCTAGGGCGGGCTACGGCGGCTGGGCTCCTCCCGCGGGAAGGGCGTGGCGCTGAATTTGAGAGTCTTGGTCTTCGCCGCTTCGGGAGACGCGGTCATGTGGGCGATGAGACGTTCGTTGAGGTCCTTGGCCGCATCGTGACCCATGCGTTTGAGCGCCTGCACCATCGCGGCGACCTCCACCAGCCGCGCGATATCGCGGCCGGGCCGCACGAACAGCTCGATGTGGGGCAATTTGATGCCGAGAATCTCGTAGAAGTTCTCCTCGAGGCCGGTGCGCTCCTCCACGGCGTCGGGCGTCCACATCCGCAGGGTGACGACCATGTCGATGCGCTTCTCCAGCCGGACACTCTTGATGCCGAACATCTCGGCGATGTTGATGATGCCGATGCCGCGGCATTCCATGTAGCCCCGGCTGAGGGGGCGGCTGCTGGCCATGAGCTCGCGCTCGTCCAGCAGCCTGATCATGGTGATGTCGTCGGCGACGAGGCTGTGGCCGCGTTCGACGAGGGCGAGGGCGCACTCGGATTTGCCCACGCCGCTGTCGCCCCGGATGATCACGCCGACGCCCTTGATGTCGACGGTCGTGCCCTGCTCGGTGGCCGCGGGTGCGAACTCGTTGTCGACGAAGAGGGTGGCGGTATTCACGAAATTCATCGTGATCATCGGCGTACGGAAGACGGGCAGGCGCCGCTCCTTCGCCACTTCGAGCATGGGCCGCGGGAAGTTGAAGTTCCGGGTGAGGATCAAGCAAGGAATGTGGCGGTCGATCATGCCGTTGAGGACGCTGCGCTGAATCTCTTCGCCGACCGTGCGCAGAAACGTCATCTCCGCGGCGCCCAGCACCTGGATGCGTTTGTTCGCAAAGTATTTGAAGAACCCGGTGAGCGCGAGCGCGGGGCGGTTGATGGCGGGTTCGCGGATCAACCGGTGCAGGCCCTCGCGGCCGGTGACGAGCTCGAGCTTCAGCTTGGCCCCGTAGGTCTCGAAGAAGTGGGCGACGGTGATGCCGTGGATGGCTTTGGGCATGGGGCGGGAGACGACCGGACAATTAATGACGAAGTGGCCAGGGGGCGCCAGCCTAGAGGTTGAAGTCCTTGCCGAGGTAGAATTCCCGGACCTTGGCGTCATTGATGAGGTCATCCCGCGGGCCCTCGGCGATCACACGCCCCTCGTGGATGATGTAGGCGCGATCCACGATGTTGAGGGTCTCCCGGACCTGGTGGTCGGTGATGAGCACGCCGATGCCGCGCTCCTTGAGGTGCCGCACCATCTTCTGCACGTCGGCGACGGCGATCGGGTCAATGCCGCTGAACGGCTCATCCATGAGCAGGAATCGCGGCGTCGTGACCAAGGCGCGGGCGATCTCGAGGCGGCGGCGCTCCCCGCCGGAGAGGGTGTAGGCGCGCTGCGGGGCCAAGTGGGCGAGGCCGAGCTCGTCGAGGTGGCGGCGGACGTGCTCGGGCCGGTCGCGCCGGGCGATGGGCAGCGTCTCGACGATGGCGAGAATGTTCTCCGCCACCGTCAGCTTGCGGAAAACCGATGCCTCCTGCGGCAGATAGCCGATGCCGAGCCGCGCCCGCCGGTGCATGCGCAGGCGCGTGGCGTCGGTGCCGTTGATGAAGACGCGCCCGCGCGTGGCCGGCACCAGGCCAACGATCATGTAGAAAGTCGTGGTCTTGCCCGCGCCGTTGCGGCCGAGCAGGCCGACAATCTCACCGGCGTCCACCCGCAGGCTGACGCCGTTGACGACGGCGCGCTGGCCAAAGACCTTCACGAGGCCGTCCGTGCGGATGGAGGCGGGTTCCATGCTCAGGGCTGCCGGGTCGGTTCGGGAGCCGGGGCGGGCGGGGGCTGGTTCTTGTCGAACCCGAGGTCCTTCAAGGGCGGCAGGGTGATCCGGACGTTGGTGCCGTCGACGCGGCGCTGGCCGCGATGGAGGATCAGGGGCTCACCGGTGGCGGTCGAGTTGTTGCCGCGGTCGACCACCATCGGGCGGCCGGTCAGGGTGATGGTGTCGGCGCCGGGGAGCACTTCGGCGCGCTCGCAGGTGGCCTCGCGATCGCCCTGCACGATGCGCACCTTGCCCGTGGCGATCAGCGATTTGAAACGGTCCTGTTTGCCCACGGTGTCCTGCCGGTCACCCTTGCGCAACGACACGACATCCAGCCGGTCGCAGGTGATCCGGATCTCGTTGCCCGTGACGGTGACGTTGCCCGTGAAGACCGAGATCGTCTCGGTGTCGGTGCTGCGCATGTCCAGCGACTGGCTTTCAATGACCGTCTCGGGCGGCGGGGGCGCTTCCGCGGCGCGGAGGGACGCCCCGGGCGGGACGAGGAGGAGACAGGCGAGGGCGGCGCGACAGCGGGGCGTCATCGGAGAACATCGTTCAGCTGGGCATGGAAAACTACGTGGACGGATTTCCGGATGGAAACCTTTTTCTGGCGGTGGTCATAGGACCAATCTTCGCCCGTCGCCTCAAGGTCATCGTTGATGAGGCGCACGCGCCCGGCGCCGCTGACCCGGGCCTCGGGGAGGAACGCCGTCGCGGTCGGGCTGAGAAAGACGGCATCGACACGGTCCGAGGCATCGCCCGTGAAGACGGTGAGGTTGAGATTGGTGACGGCGATCTGGTCCTCGCTGATCACCAGACCCTGGGAGCCGCGCAACAGCCAGGAGCGGTGGCCGTCCTTGGTGAACGTGGGCACGCTGAAGTTGACGATCGGCGCGTCGGTCGTGAGCGCGGTGGGCCGCTCGTCGGCGCCGCGCAGGCAGGCGGCGGCGAGACCGGAGGCGCAGAGCGTTGCGGCGAGAAGGGCGCGAACGGTGGGCACGGCAAAGCGTCAGACCGGACGGTGGAGGAGCAGATCGCAGACTTCGCGCACGGCGCCGTGTCCAGCGGCGCGCCGCGTGACGTAGTCCGCCGCCGCCCGCGCCGCGGGCACCGCACCGGGCACGGTCACGCCCATGCCGGCCCAGGCGAGCGCGGGGGCGTCCACGTCATCGTCGCCCATGTAGCAGACCTCCGCGGCGGCGACGCCGAGGCGCCCCGCGAGCTCCTTGAGCGCGGTGAGTTTGTCGACCCGCCCTTGGATCAGGTGGGGGATCTGCAGTTCGGTGGCGCGCACGGCGGAGGCGGTCGAAGTCCGGCCGGAAATCCAGGCGAGGACGATGCCGGCATCGCGGCAGCGCACAAGACCCAGGCCGTCGAGGATGGAAAACGTCTTCGCCTCGGTGCCGTCGGAGCGGATGGTGACCGTGCCGTCGGTCAGGATGCCATCGACGTCCATCGCGAAGAGTCGGATGCGCGTCCACGCCGCGCGGGGCCGACGCGGGGCCGCAGCCGAAATACCGGGGCGCGGGCGGGAGCGTTTGGATTTCAAGCGAACCCAGCAAACAGGGATCGGGCGAAAAGCGCGAATCCGAAATCGATCCCGCTCAGCCCAGCCAGTTGGCGATGGCGGCGATCACCTTGTCCTTGGTCGGGCGGAAAACGGCCTCCAGCTCCGGCGCGAAGGGCACGGGGAGGTCGAGCGCGCCGAGGCGCAGCGGCGGCGCCTCCAGCGAGTAGAAGAGTTCGCCGGTGAGCCGGGCGACCAACTCGGCGCCGAAGCCGTGCGTGAGCCGGCCCTCGTGCAGGACGATGAGCCGGTGGGTGCGCGCCAGCGATTCCTTGATCGCCTCGAGCCGGAGCGGCGAGAGTCCGCGCAGGTCCCAGAGCTCGAAACGGCGCTCGTATTCAGCGGCGAAGTAGTCGCAGACCTCACCGGCGAGGTGCACCATCTCGCCGTAGGTGACGAGGGTCGCGAAATCGCCGGGCCGGACCCGCTTCGGGTTCCAGACATCGCGGTAGTCGGGATCCCAGGTGATGGGCTGCTTGCCGCGGCGGTAAAGACCCTTGTGCTCGAAAAGCAGGACGGGGTTGCCGTCCTCGAACGCGGCGAGCAGCGCGTTGAAGGCGTCCTGCGGATTGCTGGGGTACAGTGCCTTGAGGCCGGGGATGGCGAGGTAGAACGACTCCAGCTCCTGCGAGTGGAACGAGCCGAAGGTGAGTCCGCCGCCGCAGGGTAGACGCAGCACGAGCGGCACGGCGGCGCCCGAACGGAAATGGAAGGTCGCCGCGTTCAGCACGATCTGCGTCGTGGCCTCGGTGGAGAAATCGGCGAACTGGAATTCCTCGATCGGCCGGTGGCCGTTGAGGGCGAGGCCGATGGCGTAGCCGGTGCTGCCGCTTTCGGAGAGGGGCGTATTGAGCACGCGCGGCCGCCCGAAATCCTTGAGCAGGCCCTCCGTGACCTTGAAGGCGCCGCCATAGGTCGCGATGTCCTGCCCGAGGACGAGCGACTCGGGGCATTCGGTGAGGATTTTGCGCAGCGCGCGGTTGAGCGCCTGCGCCAGGGTGACCACTTCGGTCTTCGGTTCCCGGTTCTCGGTTCCCGGTTCCGGCTTCCGAGCTTCGTCCTCCGACTTCTGACCTTTGTCTTCCGAATCGATGGAAGGGACCCACGGCCTCGGCGGGCCGGGCGGCGCGAACAGGTCGTTCTCCATCCCCGCCGGGTCGGGGCGCGGCACGGCCATCGCGACTTTGAGGCAGGTTTCGACATAGGCGCCGAGCTCGGCGTCGAGCGCGTCGAGTTTGGCGGCGTGGCCTTCGGCGGCGAGGCGCGCGCGCAGCTTCGGCAGCGGATCCGCCGCGAACATGGCATCGGACTCGCCCGGTTTCAGGTAATCGCAGGTGTCGTAGGCGGCGTGGCCGCGCAGGCGCAGCGTGTGCGCCTCGAGCAGCAGCGGCCGGCCGGTGCGGTGGACCTGGTCGATGGCGGCGGCAAAAGTTTTGAGCGTGACGGCGACATCGGCGGTGCAATCGAGGGCCCAGCCCTCGATGCCGTAGCCGGCGGCGCGGCGCCACAGCTCGACGTTGCCGGCGTATTGCTCGCTGACCGGCGTCGAATAGGCATAGCGGTTGTTTTCGACGACAAACAGGATCGGCAGGCCGAGCAGGGTGGCGAGATTGAGCGATTCGTGCACGTCGCCCTTGCTGCTCGAGCCGTCGCCGAGGAAGGCGAAGCCCATGGCGGGCCGGCCGAAGCGGCGCTGCGAATCGGTGGCGCCGACGACGTTGGAGACCATGATGCCGAGGTGGCTGATCATCGGCAGGGAGCGGTTCTTCGGGTCGCCGTGGTGGACATTGCCCTCGCGCGCCTTGGTGGGGCTGGCGGCGTTGGCGAAATACTGGTTGAGGTGGTCGACGAGGTGGCCGCTCCAGATGAGGTGCGCGCCGAGACCGCGGTGCGTGATGGAGATCACATCAACCGCCTTGTCGGCCAGCAGCGCGAGGGGGACGATCAGGCCTTCGTTGCCCTGGCCGCCCGTGACGGTGCCGCGGATGAGGCCCTGGCGGAAGAGCTCGAGGATGCGGTTGTCGGCGGTGCGGGCGAGCTGCATCCAAGCGTAGGTGCGGAGGAGGGCTCCGGGAAGGTCGGCGGCGAGATCCGCGGGCCGCAAATCGCGCCCCTGCAGGATCGCGGGAGGTTTGGGATAAACCATGCTGGGCCCCGACGGTGGCAATCCGTCCCGCCCCGTGCAAGCCCGTTAGGTGGAGAACGGATTTGCGTGCCGGGCAGGCCCGGCGCGGCGATCTCTCACCACCAAGACGCCCACGGTGCCAAGGGAAGGACGCGGATCGGCTCTGCCGGCCGGCGGTGCCCTCTCCGTTCGGTGGAGGTCAGCGGGCTGCTGCGGAGATTGGAGGGCGGGCCGAGAATCGATAGGGGCGGTCTTCTGTGGGGTATCGCTCCACCTGATCGAATACCACCTACGACGATTTGCGGCACCAACCGCCACGCGGGGCGGAATGTCACGTAATACGTGACATCCTCGGAGAGGCGCCAGCTGGTGCTTGCCTGGCGGAAGAACCGAGTCGATCAGCCATCAAGTGACGACTGCAATGCACCGACAGGAGGCGTCGGCGGGTGCGGGAGCCCACGGGTCACACCGGGGGCGTCAGGGTGACGCCGGCTGGTGGCGCGGTGAGCTTGCGGACGATGAAATGCGCCACAAAAACGCGGAAGAATAGGTAGGAGATCGGCACGCCGATGATGAAGCCGGCGAAACCGCACACGACCTTGATGGTCGTCAGGGAGATGCCCGCCGCCCCGAGGATGCCTCCCAGAATGCCGCCGGCAACGGCGCCGGCGACGAATCCGCCCGCGGTCGCACAGAGGAAGAACAGGATCCAGGCAACGAGGTAATCGGTCTCTTTTAGTCGAGGTGTCATGGTGGTGGCTTTCTTTTCGTGAGGGCAGACAGCACGTTAAGCGCCTTCGGGGCCAGCGCAGCCGGGACGAAGAGGTGGTCGTGATAGAAGGCGGACACGACATTGCAGGGGACCCCCTCGGCCGCAAGAGCCGTTGAGACCGTGGCGAGCAGTCCGATCGCTTCCAAGGACGAATGTACGTCAAGAACCAGCTCGCGATAGGTCGCCTCGAAGGGGAGGCCGGCGTCCTTGGCCCTTGCGGCGGGACAAATCACCGTGATCGCCTCCTGCTCGCGGAACTGGCCGATGGCATCCAAGGCTCCGGCCGCGGCCGGGGTTTTGACCGTGGCGAAGACGTACTCTTCGGGTGCCAGCGCCGGTGCCAACGACCGCAGCAAGATTTCCAGGTCTGTAGTGCCGCCCATTCTTTGGTTGCCTGGCGAACTTGACGCCGTGGATGTGAATCCGCCAACGCTCAGAGCGTCAGCGATTCGCCGGGGGCGAGCACCTTGACGGTGTGGTCGGTGCGGGCGGCGGCCTCCACAAAGCGCTCGGCGTCCACCGCGATGACCGGCCAGGTGTTGTAGTGCATCGGCACGGTGAGTTTCGGCTTTAAAAGGTCGAGCGCCGCGGCGGCGTCATCGATCCCCATGGTGAAGTTGTCGCCGATGGGCACCATCGCGAGATCGAGGCCGGCGCGGCCGATGACCTGCATGTCGAGAAAGTAGGCGGTGTCGCCGGCGTGGTAGATCGTCCGGTCATCGGCCTGCAGGAGAATGCCGCAGGGGTTGCCGAGGTAGACCGGCTTGAGGCCGGCTTCGACGCTGGAGGAGTGGTGGGCGAGGGTGAGCTTGACGCGACCGAAGGGGAAGGCGAACGCGCCGCCGGGGTTCATGCCGTGGGTCTTGGCCCCGAGCGCGCCGAAGTACTCGGCGATCTCGTAGTTCGCGATGATCGGCGCGCCACAGCGCTGGGCGATGGCGAGCGCGTCGCCCGTGTGGTCCTCGTGCCCGTGCGAGCAGAGAACGTAGTCAACCCGGACGTCGGCGGCCTTGACGGGGGCGAGTGGGTTGCCGGTGAGGAACGGATCGATGATGAGACGGGCCTTGGCAGTCTCGACGAGGAAGCACGAGTGCGCGAGGTAGGTGATTTTCATGGGGGAAGTGGGAGCAGAATCAAGATAGCCAATCCGTCACAGAGGGCACGGAGCCTGCCTGAGCATACGGAACGCATAGGACGGCGAACGAACGGCCGCGTTCCGCCTTCCCCTCGACGGCTGGGCGTCACCGACAGCATCGAGGGTTTCTCGAGGATCACGCTGTGCGCTCATGGCCGGCCTCCCTAGGCTTGGTGAATCGCGTCCGAATTCAAGCGACCGGTGAGGCGTCGAGGCTGCGCGCGCTCATTCCGCGACCGGCCGCGAGATCCGGTCGATGCGCGCCATGACGGCGGGGGTGAGGCGGTCGACCACCTCGAGCGCGCCGAGGTTTTCCTGCAGCTGCTCGGTCCGGGAGGCGCCGAGGATGACCGTGCTGACGTGCGGGTTCTTCAGACACCAGGCGAGGCCGAGGCGCGGCAGCGTGGTGTCCAGATCGGTCGCAATCTTCGCGAGCTTGGGGACGGCGGCGAGGCGCCTGGCGGCAACGGGTCCGGTCACGATCTCGCGCAGCCACTCGAGTCCCGGCGTGGCGAGGCGCGAGCCCGCCGGGATGCCCTGGTTGTACTTGCCGGTGAGGAGCCCGGAAGCGAGCGGGGACCAGATGGTGGTGCCGAGGCCGAAGCGGCGGTAGAGCGGGGCGTATTCCTTTTCGAAGCGGGCGCGGTGAAAGAGATTGTACTGCGGTTGCTCCATCAGCGGCGGGTGCAATCCAAGCCGGGCGCAGGCCATCTGGGCCTGGGTGATCTGGGCGGCGCTCCATTCGCTCGTGCCCCAATAGAGCACCTTGCCCTGGACGATCAGGTCGTGCATGGCGCGGGCGGTCTCCGCGATGGGCGTCGCTGGATCGGGGCGGTGGCAGAAATAGAGGTCGAGGTAATCGACCTGGAGGCGGCGGAGCGCCGCATGGCACGCCTCGACGACGTGCTTGCGCGACAAGCCCTCCTCGTTGGGCCGGTCGCCCTCGGCGCCGAAGAACACCTTGCTCGAAACGAGATAGCTGCTGCGGCGCCAGCCGGCCTCCTTGAGGATGCGGCCCATCAGGAGCTCGGCCCGGCCGTCGGCATAGGCCTCGGCGTTGTCGAAGAAGTTCACGCCGGCGGCGTAGGCGGCGTGCATGAGTTTGCTGGCGGTGGGATCGTCGATCTGTTTGCCAAACGTGACCCAGGCCCCGAGGGAGAGCGCGCTGACCCGCAGGCCGGACTTGCCGAGGTGGCGATATGTCATGTCCATGCGCGCCGGAGTATAAAAACCCCCGGCCGGTTGTCGAATGGCGAGTGCATCTTCGGATCGGCCGTTGCCGCGCCGGTAAATGGCGCCGGTCTCGCGCCGTCGCCGCCCCGCCATGGAGTCAACGGCTCGGGCGCACGAAAGCAGCCGAACGGGACGGGTTGGAACGCGCGGCCAGCGCCACGCCGCTCACCTGACCACCGCCCGCGGCATGCGCCGCGCGTGCAGCCAGCGCGCCACCATCTTCAGATCAACCTGGGTGAGGCCATGCCCGGCAGCGTGTGACCGCACGGTCACGGCGGCCCCGCCCGTGCGGAGCAGCGCCGCCAAACGCGGGGGGTGATCCGGCGGCACCACGGGATCGTGCGTACCGTTGAGGAGCAGCACGCGCCGACCCCGCAGGGCTTCCGGGGCAGGCACGGCTTCGAGAACCACCATCGACCGCATCAGCACGCCGCCCCCGAGCATTTCCGGACGGAGGAGAAGCATCGTGGCGGCGACGTTCGCACCGTTGGAGTAGCCGAGGGCCATGAGCTGGTCGGAAGGGATCCCGTAATGCCGGGAGGCGGCGATGAGCCAGTCGGCCAAAGCGTGCGTTCGCCGCCGGACATCCTCCAGGTCGAACACGCCCTCAGCGATCCGCCGGAAGAAGCGGGGGGCGCCATTCTCCAGGACATCGCCGCGGGGCGCCAGCAGGGCGGAGCGGGGCGACAACGAGTGTGCGAAGGGAATCAGGTCGCGTTCGCTGCCACCGGTGCCGTGCAGCAGGAGCAGGGGCGGCGCGGCGGGATCCGTGGCGGGATGGAAATAATGCTGGTAGGCGGCGAGCTTCATGACCGGCTCAACTGAGCGGCGACAGGCGTGCCTCAATCGCCGCGCGCCGCGGCTCGTGCCACGGCGGCAGCTTCAACTGGCGGCCGAGTTCCTCCAGGGATTCGTCGACGGTGAACCCCGGCCCGTCGGTGGCGATCTCGAACAGGACGCCGTTGGGCTCGCGGTAGTAGATCGAGTGGAAATAGCAACGATCCATGATCGGGCTGACGTCGAAGCCGCCCGCGGAAAGCGCGGCCCGGGCCTGTTGCTGGCTGGCATCGTCGGGGGTACGAAAGGCCACATGGTGAATTGAGCCCGATCCGCTGCGGCCGCGGGCGAGCGATGGATCGGACCGCAAATCGACATAGGTGCCCGGCCCGCCGTCACCGACCGTGTAGCGAGCGCGGTGCTCCTCGCGCGCCACCGCGCGGTAACCCATGTCCCGCGTCAGCACGGCGGCCGTGCGATCCATGGCATCCACCGCCAGGGTCACGTGATGGAAGCCGCGGATCCCCTTGTCGGCCGGTACGTCGGGGTGGGGAACGGGCGGGCGCGGGTCGGGTTCGGTGGAGCCCACCAGCTCAAGCGGAAGGCCGTCGGGGTCGGTGAACGTCAGAACCTTGTCGCCGTGCCGCGGGGCGGGAGTGGAAACGGCGACGCGGTTGACCGCCAGGCGTTCACGCCAGAAATCGAGGGCCCCGGCCGGCACGGACCAGGCGACCGCGCTGGCCTGCCCGGTCCCGGGGCGCCCGCGGGGCAGGTCATTCCACAAGAAGAACGTGAGAAGCGTGCCGGGCGACGCGGTGTGGTCGCCATAGTAAAGATGGTAGGTCCCGGGATCGTCGAAGTTGACGGTCTTTTTAACAAGCCGCAGACCGAGGACACGCGTATAGAAATCGACGTGCCGTCTCGGGTTCGACGCGATGGCGGTGATGTGGTGGAGGCCGAGGAGGCGCATGAAGCAAGGAGATGCGGGAACGTCAGCGGTCCAAACGTTCGCGAGGCTTAGTAAGGCCTCTTGTGGATTGGTTCCCTGATGGGGAATGGATGCCGGGACTGCCGCGCGCCGCCCGGCGGCCGGAAGATTTTGCGGACGCCCGGCAGCTGGCGGCGGCCACGGATCTACCGGCCGGCGCCCGGCGCGTCCTGACCGGAGGGCGCGTTTGGCGGCAATCTCCGGGCTCGCGATCGGCCGCTAATCCGGATCGATCTTGCGAATGCGCCGAAGGTGCCGGCCCCCCTCAAAGGAGGTCTCGAGCCAGACTCGCACGATGCTCAGTGCCAGTTCGCGGGAGACGGTACGCTCGCCGATCGAAAGCACATTGGCGTCGTTGTGCGCGCGGCTCCAGAGGGCGGTCTGTTCGTTCCAGCACACCCCGCAGCGGATGCCGCGCACGCGGTTGGCGACGATGGCCTCCCCGTTACCGGAACCGCCCAGAACGATGCCGCGCTCGAACTCGCCACGCGCCACCGCCTCGGCCACCGGGCGCACCTTGTCCGGGTAGTCGCACGGCGCATCGGAATCGGTGCCGAAGTCATGCACGGTATGCCCGCCGGCGATCAGCAGCGCCTTGATGGCCTCCTTGTAATGGAAGCCGGCGTGGTCGGAGCCGATGGCAATGGTAAAGCGCTTCATAAAATCGACGGGCGGGAAGGGCGCCAGGAGGACTGAACCGGGAAACCACGAAGAGTTGCCGGTGTCGATAGTTGAGTCATGCTTCGGCTCGGCAACCCCAATTTACCGCCATGAATCCGCGCCTCCCCCTTTGTGCCCTCCTCGTGGTCCTCGTCGGATGCGCGACGAACCCGGCGGAGCGGATCGCCAAAAACCGCTCCGCGTTTGCCTCCTGGCCGCCCGATGTGCAGGCGAAGGTGCAAGCGGGGGTGGTTGCGCTGGGGTTCACGCCCGAGCAGGTGCAGATGGCCCTGGGCGCCCCCGATCACACCTTCACGCGCACGACCGAGAGGGGCACGGAGGAAGTCTGGGCCTATCGCGACCACAAGCCGCGGATCTCGGTCGGCCTGGGCGTGGTGGGCGGAGGCGGCAACACGCGCGTGGGCGCCGCCACGGTGGTGAACAGCGGCGGGCCGTATATGGATGACGTACTGCGGGTGGTGTTTGAGGGCGGCCTCGTGGCCGCGATTGAGAAAGTGAACCGGTGAGCCGGGCCGGGGGCGGGGGCGACTGACCGGGTGCAGCGATGGCCGGCGGATCGGCTCTGTCGCGGGGGCGGAGCCAGTGCCGACGGCGGACCGGACCCACCAGCCGTGCTCACGGCGCGGGCGACGGCGGCGGTTTCTTCGAGCGCCACCAATTCTTGAAATCAAAGTTGATCCGCAGCTTGCCGGACGCACCGACGCTGTTGCCATCCGGGCCGTGCTCGGCATTGACACTGAGGCCGAACAGCCACTGGCCCTTGGAGTGGAAAGTCCATTTTTTGGGCAATTCGAGGATGAATCCCGGCCGCACTTGATAAAGATCCCGGGCGGTGTGCCCGGTGAGGCGGGTCGTGGAGTAAGAGGTTTCGAGAGTGTAGGTGACCGCCCCGTGCGCCCACACGCCGCCCACGGTGAGGTTCTGCGCGTTGTCGCGCAGTTCGTTCTTGGTTCGCTCAAACGGGATTGAGGTCTGCCTGACCAGATCGCTACCCACCCCCCAGAAGACGCGCAGGTTGGGATGGCGCTCGAGCTGGTGGGCAAACGTGACGAACGAATTCAAGTGCTTGAGCCCGTCGGTGACCTCAGCCGGCGGATTGCTGACCGGCATGATGTAACCCGCGCCGACGCCGATGTCCCAGCCCGGCCACAAATGGTTTCCGATATCGTATTTCGTCGCCACGCCTACTCCCGACAATCCCTCCTGGCTGAAAAAGGGCTTCTTGCGAAGTCCATGGGCAAAGTAGGTATCCGTCTCCTCACTGATTTCCCAACGGCCGGTCACGCCATAGATCAGGCGGACGGGGACACGGAGGTAGTCGCGTTGGGTGAAGTCACCGAAGTGCGGATGCACCACGAGCTTCAGGTTGAACTTGTGCTCGGTGCGCGGAAGGTCGCTATTGAAGACACCGTCGATGTGCAGCGAGTCGTCGGAGACGTGCGGCGGCGCCTGTTGGGCGGCGGCGGACGCCGCGAACACTGCGGCGACGCCGAGGCCGGCCAAGGGTTCGTAGACGCAGCGCAAAACCGACCATGGGCGATCGAGCGTGAGGCGGATGATCACGGGTGGGGTGGCGGCAAGCCGACTGGCGTGACTAAGGGGCGCACCTCTGGGACCTCCCAGCGCAGAGTACGTTCCCGCCCTTGGCGGAGGTGCACGAGTCAGGGATACGGGATCGGGAAACCTCTCAAGTCGGCTGGCCCCAAGCTAAGCACCTACGGGTGAATCGCAACCCGGTCGCATCGACTGCGGGCCAATGCGGAGCGGACGGATCCGCGTTTGAACGGCTATCTCTCCGCCCCGCCCCCAAACCGTCTGGCCTGTTCCACCGGTGTGCCCGCGTCAGGCTGCGTCGATCAACCGCCAAATTGGCGCCAGGTCGCTCAAGTCGCCGATCACCGCATCGGGGCGCTCGGCCTGCAACTCATCACGGGAGTGCCGCCCCGTGGCGACGGCGAGCGCGCGAGCGCCGAAGGCGCGGGCGCACACCACGTCGTGCGGGGTGTCGCCGATGACCCAGGTGTTGGCAGTCGCGAAATCCGCGCCGTGGTGGTCGCGCGCCCGGCGCAGGGCGATCGGGCCCAGCTGGTTCCGATCCTCGCCGTCGTCGGCGAACGCGCCGAAGGGAAAGTAGCGCCAGAGATCGCGGCTGCCCAGCTTGGCCGCGGCGCCGCGCCGGAGGTTGCCGGTCAATAGGCCGAGGGCGGTATCGCGCCGGGCCAGGGCTGCCTCGAGCACGCCGGGCACGCCGGGCAGCGGACGCACGCCGCGATCGGCGAGTTCGGCCGGCAATGCGGCCACATAACCCTCCGCGTACCGCGTGAAGTTCTCCTCGCTGGCCGGCAGGCCAAACTTGGCAAAGATCTGCCGCATGATCCACCGGTCGGTCCGGCCGGCAAAGTCTATGTCATTGATCGCCCCGTCGATGGCAAAGACCCGCTGCAGTGCGGCGCGCAGCGCCCGCATGCCGGCTCCCCCGGAGGTGATCAGGGTTCCGTCGATGTCCCATAACAGAAGCGTCCTCATGGCCGTGAAACAAAAAGGTTTCGCCGGGCGTCTCAGGTTTGCGAGCAAAACCACAACCGCTATTCTGTATCCCATGAAGACGACCAGATTTGTTTTCGCAGCGGCGGCGACGCTGGTGGCGTTGGGCGTCACCGCGTGTTCGACGCCCGAATCGCGCATCCGCAAGAATCCCGCCGCGTTCGCCCGCCTCGCCCCGGAGCAGCAGGACATGATCCGGAAGGGCCAGGTGGGCATCGGTTTCGATCAGGAGATGGTGCAGCTGGCGCTCGGCGAGCCGGACCAGATTCGGACCCGCACCGACGCGAGCGGGGTGACCGAGATCTGGAGCTACACCACCTACGAGGGACCGGACGGCATGATCCTCTATCGCGGCTGGTACCATCGTTACTACTATTGGGGGGATCCGCTCTATCCGTACTACCTGAGCTATCCCTACCGGCGGGAGCACGATCATTTCCGGGTGACCTTCCGGGGGGGAAAAGTGATTTCGATCGAGGAGCGCAAGCAATGATCGACCGCCGCCGGTTCAACGGCGCAGCATCGTGAGCAGCGTCCCCGCGAGGATGAGTGCAGCGCCGACCAGCTCGTTGGGCTGGAAGTGTTCGCCGAAGAGCAGCACGCCGCCAGCCGCGATGCCGAGCGGCACGAGCATCTGCAGCAGCGCCCCCCGCGCCACGGTGAGCTCGCGATAGGCGCGGGTCATCGTGAGCTGGCCGGCGCCCGCGCAGAGGGCGCTGGCCACGAGCAATGCCCACGCCGCCGCGGGCGGCAGGGAGAACCGTGCGACCGCCGGCACCAGGCAGAAGAGGAGGCCATAGAGACACTGGGCGCCGAAGATGGTCGCGGTGTGCTCGGTGCGGTGCAGCTGGCGGATGGTCACGATCACGACGGCGGATGCCAGCGCCCCCAGCACGGCCAGGAAATCGTAGAAGCCGACGGCGCGAGAGGCCGCGATCACGTTGGTGAGCAGGGCGAGCCCGAAGAGGCTGACCACCGAGCCGGTGACGAGCGCAATGGTCAGGGGCTCCTTGAGAAGGGCGACCGCCAGGAGGGCGCCCATGACCACGTAAGTGTTGCTGATGAAGGTCGCGCGGCCGACGCCGAGGTGGACGATCGTCACATAATACAGGTAGACGCCGATGCCACCGATGACGCCGCGCACGATGAGCTGCGGATTGCGGAAGAGGTTGCTGAATTTGAAGACGCGTCCGGGCGGGAACAGCGCCACGATCAGCGCCAGGCCGACCACGAAACGCACCGACGACAGCAGCCAGGAGTCCACCGCGTACCGGGCGCCCAGCAGGCGGATGACGAGGGCATTAGCCACGAAGCAGCCGGCCGACGCGAGCATGAGCAGCGTGCCGTGGCGGGGGTTGGCGGCGGGCAGGGGAAAGGGAGCGCTCATCGGAGGGCAGCGACAATTCCGCCGGAGGAACAAACGAAAAACCGCGCCCGGTGCGGGCGCGGCGGCGGCGAGCAGTGTCGCGGGCAATGACCGTCAGCGTACGACACGGCCTCCGGCCGGCCCGCGCGGACGCCAGGCGCGAAGCAGCCAGGCGGAGCGGACGCGACGAATGAAATCAGGCGACGCCATGCAGGCTGTGTGTTAGGCAGAACCGCGGGGGATGAGAAGGATAATCTGCGTTCCCGGGGGCGCGGTCCGCACGGGGCGCCCGCCGCGGCTTACGGGGGCGCTATGTTGAACGGCAGCGAAACGCGGGTCTTGACCGGCACGCCATGGATCTTGCCCGGCTTGAACCGCCACTGCGCGACCGCTTCGAGGCAGCGCCGGCCCACTTCCGTGCTGGACGCCTGCTCAACTTTGAGATCCTTGGGCACGCCATCGCGGTCGATAATGAGCGAGATGGTCACCCGGGCGCCGGTCGGCTCCTGATACGGGTTGATCGACGGATCGACGGTCTTGATGGGTTCCGGCCGTTCGTCGAGGTCCGCGATTCGGGCGATGCGGTCAGCCGGATTCAGGGCCCCTTCGAGGTGCATCGCCTGCTCGGGTTCAACCTGCCCGCTGACTTCGATCGGGACGAATCCGTTCAATTCGAGGGTGTAGGTGGTGGCGCCGGGCTGCACATCCGTGAGGGTCAACGGCGTCACACCGAGCGCCTGGCCGTTGCAGGAGACGCTGACGCCCGGCGGCGTGCTGGTGATCGTAACCGTGCCGCCGACAAACACCGAGGATGCCTGCGCTGCGCCCTTGGACTCGATCACGACGTTTTGGGTGTGATTCGGCCAGCCGGCTCGCGAGAAGATGACGGTGTATTCGCCGGTGGGCAGATCCGCGAGGGTGGCCGGGGTGGTGCCCTGGTGCACGTCAGCCGCGGTGGCAAAGAAGCGGGCAGCCCCCGGGCGGACCTCGAACTGCAAGCCCGCGGGCTGGGTCGTCAGGTTGAGGCTGCCGGTCTGGCGCACCAGGTGGATGAGGCCGGGATTCGTCGATTCGTTGTCTTTGACCTCCACATCGAGGTTCGCCGGGTCATATCCGGGCAGGGACAGCTTCACGGCGTAACGCCCGAGCCGCAGATCGCCGATGGTGACGGGAGTCACGTGCGGAGCGAAGTTGCTGATTTCGACGGTGGCGCCCGCCGGCTCGCTGGCGAGCACGAGTGAGCCACGGCCGTTAAGCAGGCGATTCGTCTCCATTTCGCGCCGCCGCGTTTCCTCCGCTGCCTGCTGGCGGGCGGCCTCGGCGGCTGCATTCTTGCGGGCGGCTTCCTCCTCCGCCAGGCGGCGGGCGTCGGCTTCGGCCTTGGCCTTTTGCTCTGCTTGGAGGCGGGCGGCGGCCTCGGCGGCGGCGCGTTGTTCAGCGGCGGCCTGGGCGCGGAGCGCCGCGGCCTTTTCCTCCGCGAACTGATGGTAGAAGAAGACGGCTGCGCCCAAAACCATCACGGCGGAACCGACAACGGCGATCCCGGCCGGAGTCTTGAGGAAGGGGCGCGCCCGCACCGGGCCACGGGCCAGCTTCGCGGCGGCCTTGGCCTCGAGCGGCGAAAGTGGACGCGGCGCGGTCGGCGTCGGCGGTGCTTCTCTCACGGTCGCGCTCATCGCAGTGTCCGGTTTCGGTGCAGCCTCGCGGGCGGCAATTGCTGGTCCGCGCTCCTTGACCGGCACGGCGGCCGGCAAGGGCTCGGCCTTCACTGAGGATTCGCTCGTTGGCGATTCCGGCACCGGGGCGACCGGTGCCTGGCTCGCTCCGGCCGAGGAAAGGACGGGCCTTTCGGTGGAAGACGCCGCTTCCGCGGCAACGGCCATGGCCTTCCCGATGAGCGTCTTGGCGGTCGCCTTTGTCAAAGCCGGCATTTCAGCCTTGGCGGCCGCGGCGGTGGGCGCTGGCGTGGGCGCGGGCGGCGATGTGTGAACGTCCGTGGATTTGTCCCGCTTTGCCGGCTTGTCCGTCGCAGCGGCCGCCACGGGCGCGCGGGTTTTCGTTGCCGCCGGCGTCGTTGGGGTCGAAACGCTGACGACGGGTTCAGCCTTGAGTTCGGCCTTTGCGGAGACGGCGGGAGCGGCAGGCGGTGCCGGGGGAGTTGGAGGCGCCGGGGGAGCCGGGGATGCCGCGGGAACCGAAATGGCGCCCCGGGGTGCGGGCGAAGTGGCCACTGTTTGTGCAATGACCGGTTCCGCCGGGGTGGTGCCAAGGACGGCGGCCTTATCGCCGGCGGTTGGCTTCTCCAGCGACGGCATGGATGCGGCAGAAGGGGATGGGGCAGGCTTGGTCGACGCCGTCTGCGGCGTGCTGGCTGCGACGGCTTTCGGTGCGGGCGCCACGGGTGGAGGGGGCGGCGCGACCGCTGCTGTCGACGCGGCTGGAGGGACGGAGGCCGTGGCGGCAGGCTTTGCCGGAATGGCGTTCTTGGTCGGCACAGCAGGTGTCACGCTCGTCGCGGCCGGAACCGGGGCCGCGGAAACCGTCGGCGACAGGGGTGGCGGAGGCGGCGTGCTGCCCGCGGCGGCGACCACCTTTTCGGCCGGCACGGCAACCGCCGGCGTCGATGGCTTGGCCGGGCCGGTGGCGGCGGGGACCGCGGAGGATGACGTCTTTGGCGCCGCGGCCTCGATCGCGGGCTTGTCAGCGGGAGCCGGCGACTGACCGTTGCAGCTCCAGGTGGGATGCCAGGCGGAGTCGGCGGCGGGCTGGTCGGCGTGAAAGGCGCTCATGACACCCAGCAAACCGAGCCAGACTGGTGACAGGGAACCTTGGAGCGTGTTGCCGATGAAGTTCAGTCCTGCACGACCGCACCAGCCAACGACGTCTGGCTGCCAAGGCGTCATCCCGAGCGACCGGGCCAGATGCTCATTGAACCACGCCTGTTTGGAGGGCAGGCCGGAGCATAGCAGCGTAACCGAAGCCCCGGTCCCTGATGGAACGAATTCCGTTATTGCAGGCAGCAGGGTGGTCGAAATCCGGGCGGTGATTTTGGCGCCGAGCTCGGAGAAATCATAGAACTCGTTGAAGAAGACCTTGGCGGCGGACTCCCGGGACTTGAGGTTGAGCTCGGACTGAACGGCCTCGGCCACGAGGTTGAAGCCAAAGGCCAGCCTCGTCGCGGCCATCAATCCCTTGGCGCTGATCAGCAGGAGGTCAGAGGTCGTCTCGCCAATCTCCCAGAGCAGCAGGGGACCCGAAGCTTTGTTGACCTGTTGCTCGGCATGGATCGCTCCCAGCAGCGCGAGCGTAGCCGCCTCCAGGCGGAAGGGCACAAGCTTCCATCCGCGCACCATGGCCTGCATTGACGCGAGGCTGTCCGGGGGGGAACCCTCGAAGAACCAACGCCCCTCAACCTTGCCACTGCCGTTGAGCGGCACGCCGCTGCTCGTCTGGAGCGCGACCAGCTCGCTCGCGGCGCCGCCGGCCTCCGGCGATTGGCTGACAAACGTCCGCAGGGCGGTTGGGGTCGAGTGCTGCCGGGTTTCGCTGTCGCCGGCCAGATGAAAGAAACGATGACGCGGCCGGAGGGCGCAGACAGCGCGCGCCGTGGCCTTCTTGGTTTCCGGGAAGACGACATTGAGCGTCTGGCCGACCGCGGTCTTGCTGTCGAGGGGAGCTTCGCGAAGATCCTCGATCACCGGCGGACCCGCCAGCGACGAGGTGCGCGCCGCCAACAGGAAATACTCGTTCAGTTCGAGGAAATAGCCTTTTTCTGAAGGGGTGGACATGACGGGTGAGCTGGGTAAAAGCTCAGTGCCAAGTGTCGCATCCAAAGGCACCCCGGCCACAAGCAAAAACAGGACATTAAGATTTGGGCTGAAGCACTTTATAAAATATTAGCACGATAATGCGCCGAATTTGCGCGATTCGCCGAGAAAGCGATGGATAGACATCGCTGGCGGGGCATTCGCGGAAGGCGGCGGTGAAGGCGGCCGGCCGCCGATCTCGGAGCGTCCGTTGGCGGAATCAACAGACCCGAAAAATATCCCGCCTCTTGCGGGCACTTCTGTCCGCCGCCAACGCGCCAGCCGGGGGACGGGCTCAGGTTGGAACGGTCGAGGTGATCGCGGGAATTCCTCCGACGAGCCGGAGGATATCGGCGCCCGCAAATTCTAGTCGCGCGGAGCCGGCGGCTTTGTTTCTCTGGCTTCCACCCATGAAGCCCATCAACCGGTTCCTGCTGCGACACGAATTGCGCATTGCCCAGAATCCCTGCATCTCGCCGGATTTCTGCCTGGATTGGAAAGGCCTGGCCGCGCGGTTGCAGGCCGGCGGCACCGGAACGAAGAAGTGGGTGAAGAGCGGATTTGCGACCAAGGCGGGCAACTGGCATCTCGTCGAAGACATGGCGACCGGGGATTGCGCGTGGCTGCTGGAGCCGCGCGCCGGCACCAAGGGAAGCGCCACGTTGGCAGAGGGGGTGGCGCTGGAGGGCGGGACCCGGGTTTTTCCGGCCACCTTCGAGAACCTCATCCGCCTGAAGAATCTCATTCAGGAACACGAGCCTGCCTCGACGATCTTCCCGACCGCCGGCGGGAAGCTCGGCCAGAGCACGCTCGGCATCGGCGCGCGTTTTACCACTCTGCACTGGCCGGCGGTCGAGTGGGCGATGAGCGCCTTGGAACTGGGCGTCACCGCGAACCAGAACTCGATTCCGCGCGAGCTGGTCTACGACGTCAGTGCGATGCTGGAGGAGCGGCTCGACACGGTGCCGTTTCCGTTCATCGGCACGAACGTGCCCGAGGGGCACCAAGGTCAGAGCGTCGAAGGCATGAGCCACGGGTGCGTGTTGTCGAAGCTCCGGACGGGCTTCCACCATCGCGGGGTGGCCTGGAGCTTCAATGCCGACCACCAGCCCATCGGCGGCAAGTTCGACCGCCGCGAGGATCAGTTGGTGGCCGGATGCGTGCTGGCCAGCTACATCACCTTCGATCTTTCGCCGGAGCTGGCGGAGACGCGGGTGCCGGAGGGGGCGGCGGCGCAGCACGAATACGTGAAGACCCAGGTGGATGCCGCCCTGGTGCAGGCGGTGAAGACGCGGGTGGCCGACTGCGGATTGCAACTGGCCGAGGCGCAGTTTGACGCGCTGGTTTGTTACGTGTGGCCGGCGCTGCGCAAGATGAAGGTGCGCGACGGCAAGTACCGCGCCGCCCGCGAAAATGCGTTCACCGCGCCGGTGGGGCGGGCCTACCTCCGCGAGCTTTCGATCGACGAGCTGCCCGGGCTGACCACGCCGGAAACAACCGCAATCATGCTGGCGTTCTGTGAATGCATGGGAATGCCGATCAACTTCATTGCGCCGGCCTTCGGCTTCCAGAAGAACATGCCGTATCCCGACAACGCCGCGCTCCGGGCGCTCATCGAGAAGCAGTGGGAGGTGTGCCGGCGGTTCGGGGCGAGCATCGGCTTCCATTCGGGATCGGGCAAGTCGGCCGAGAACTACCGGGTGATGGGGCAGGTGACCGGCGGCCGTCTGGAGATCAAGACGAGCGGGCGCTACACCTACGAAATGGGCGTGGCGCTGGCCCGCTCGAGCCATGCCGGCGATCAGTCCCTGTGGCGCGACTGGTATCGCTTCACCGTCGAGCTGGCCCTGCAAGGGGCCTTCAGCGCCGACGCCACCGAGCAGAAGATGGCGCGCACGTTCATCGTGGACGCGCTGACAAAGGCGGGCAAATCCGCGGACGTGTTCGCCACACCGGCGGCGGCGCGGCGGGCGGTGGAGGCGCTGCCGCCGAGCCCGGACCAGATGTTCTGGTTCGAATACAACTTTCTCTTCGTCCTGGCGGCGGGTGGCCGGGCGGAAAAGCAGGCGCTCGGCGACCACACGGCTGCGGGCTACGCGCAGCGCGCGAGGTTTTACGCCATCAGCGACGAAGGCCGGCTCAATTTTGTCCGGGGCATTGCGCGCTACATCGTGTTCCTCGCCGAGAATACCGGGCTCGCGACCGCCGCCCGCTGCGCGGCCGCGCGCACGCTGCTCGACCGCTACGCCACCATGGGTGACTTTCTCGCCGACATCAGCCGCTGACTCGATGGCGTCGGCGGCCCGCGGGATCGGCGGGGCGCCTCAGGCGCCCGTGATCTGCAGGCTGGCCGCGGTGTATTCCATCAGCTCGATGCTGTTTCCGTCCGGATCCCGGATCCAGCACTGCTTGGAGCCGTCCATGCCAACGGTGATCTCGGTGACCGGCACCTGCCGGTCCGCCAGGCGGGCGCGGAAGGCTTCGAGGTGCTCCACCTCCAGGCAGAAGTGTTGGTAGAACGTGCCGGGCGGCGATTGCAGCGCCACCACCTCGCCGCCCCATTGCCGGACAGCGCCCTGCTGGTCGAAGATCTCAAGAAATGACCGGTCGCCGCATTCGAAGTAGTATCCGAACTCCCGGCCGTCCCGGTTCGTCAGCGTGAACTTGATCCGCAGACCCAGAACGTCGCGATAAAAGGGGATCATCCGGTCGAGCTGGTCCGTTCGGAAGCAGAGATGAGCGAGGCGTTTGATCATGGCGTCGAGATGGTGGATTCGCGGCGAAAAGGGAAGTCTGCAGTCGCGTGGCGGCATGGGGGTGGCCGCAAAGCAGCATCCGCTCACGCCCCGGGCAGGGCGTCCACCTTCTTGGCGAGGATGATGCAGGCCAGAACCGCGGCGACGGGCAGGGCCAGCAGCAGGCCGAGCACCGCGCCGGCCACCACGCAAAGCGCCAGGCTCAGCCGGGCCAGGAGCAGGTGCCTCCTTCTCCCGATGAAGAAGGGAATCAATCCGACGAGCAGGCCTGTGGCCGCACCGGCGAGGATCCTCACACCCAAGTCGTGAGGTAGGAGCTTGACCGCCGTGTATCCGATGATTGCGCCGATCAGGCCACTGGCAATCATGAGGATCGCACCCCGGATCGCCGGGGCCGGCGCACGGGGCGGCGTGGCTTCGGGGGGCCGGGAGGCGGGAGCGGGGAGGTGGTCGGGCATGGAAGGGAGCAGCGGACAGCCGGTCAGGCGGGACGGCCTCGCCAGCCGGGCGGGGGCGGCGCTTCAGAAACCATAGGAGAGGTTCAGCCCGAGGGTGGTGAGCCGCTTGATGCGATTTCGGTTCGTGAGCAGGAAGCTCAATTCCACGCCGAGGCCGACGGGCGAGTCCTTGGCGGCCCGCAGTTGCGCGCCGATGCTCGGCTGGTAGCCCCAATCCGCATAGCTCCAGTTCGTGGTGGCGCCGGTGTTCAGCACGGTGGCCGCGTCGGTCCGAATGCTGGCGAACGACTGTTTGGTATACACGGTGATCTGGTCCAAGACTTTCCAGCGGAACACCGGACCAACCGCAAAGCCGCTTTTCTTCTCGCGCGCTTGGACGGTATAGGTCGTCTGGCCGGGCAGGGTGGGCAGGTCCGGCGTGTAGGTCGCCTCCTGAATCTGGAAAATCGATGCCTCGACCGCCACCCGTTCGTTCAACGCATAACCGACGCCCAGAGTATCGCGGCGCTTGGTCTGGCTGCCAATGGTGGGGGAACTGTAATTGGCGGAGCCGGTGGAGAGCATCGCGTAGGGCTGGGCCTGCAATGCGCCGATGAGGGCGAGCGACACAACGAGAAGGGCGAGTGCGGATTTCATGGGGAGGAGCCCGCCGCCGCGCACGGGCCCGAGGCCGGAGGTCGTCGCAGCCTAGCAATTCCCGTCGCCCCTGATCAACCAGTCTTTGAGTTCGGGGAGGAGTTGATCGGCCGGAATCCTCGCGAGAAGCGCGGCCACGCGCGCGCGGTCGTCAGGCGGCGGCGGTTCCCGCCAGGCCAGCAAGATCACCTGCATGGCCAGCCGGTAGGCGCCGAGGGCCAGTGCGGGTTGGACGCGCGTTTCGTAGGTCTGGCCCGCCTCAACGAGGAGAGTGGCGTACGCCAGGCATTTCTCGCGGGCATTGGCGGCCGGTTCGTCCACCGCGAGCAGATGCACCTGTTGTTCGACGGGCAAGGCGATGAACTGCTCGGCGCGCCGCGCGAACAGTCGTTCCTGCGCCTGCAGGAGAGTGAGCAGCGCGGCGTCGTAGCTGCCGGCCCGGCGGAAGCGCGCGACCTCGGCGAGAAACTGGCCCAGCTCCTCGAGCAGCCGCAGAATGTAATCCTGGCGTTGGGGCACGGACCGTTGGCGCCTCAGCCGCGCGGGCCGACGGCGCTGAAATCGATGGGTTTGAAGCCGAGTTTGAACGCGGCCGAGTCCGGCCGCAGCGTGAAATCGCCGCGGGCCGGATCGGCGAAACCGGGGTCCGCGATGAGCGATTCCTTGTCCTGACCGCGCTCCTGCCACTGGCGCCAGGGAATGGCGCCGCCGCGCTCGGTGCCGAAAACCACCGCGCCGCCGCCGACGTGCCAGTAGAGGTTGTGGTCGAACATGACGCCGCCCTCGCCCGGCCGGATCCGCAGCAGGTCGCCCCGCTCCCAGTAGATCAGGTTGTGCTCAAAGGTGAAACTCATCCCCCGGGCGGCGCGCGACCGCACAATCTGCGCTTCGTCACCGAGCGCAAAGATATTGTTGGCGATGAGATTCCCTTCGCCGGCGTTCTGATGAAGGGCGCCGTCCTGGGTGCGGTAGACCAGGTTGTTCTCCACTGTGACCGCGCTGGTGGTGGCGTCCAGGTAGATGCCCCAGCCGCCGTAACCACCGGGCGCATTGGCGCGCGAAACATCGTGGACGATGTTGTTCCGGACCACCGTGCCAGGCTGCACCCCCAGCAGGTAGATCGCTCCCAAGCCGCTCAGCAACCCGCGGCCGATGTGATGGAGGCGGTTGAATTCAATCACATTGTTGCGGGCCACGGTCGGCCCGAAGCCCCATGTCCAGCCGCAGGAGATGCCCGCCGCGTAGGTGTCATGAATCTCATTGTGGGCAATGACATTGGTCGGACTCTGCCCCACCCAGATCGCCGCCGCCGAGGGGAAGACCACCCCGATGTTGTGAATGCGGTTATCCGTGATCACGTTGTCGCCGGAGATGGCTGCCTCGCTCGCGGGGTAATCGGGCCCGACGCGGTACTGCGCGGGATCGGTTGGCCAGTGGTACAGGCCGACCTCGGCGCCGCGCTGCGGCGGAATCTTCGGAATCACGCTGCTGCGCGCGTCACCGATCTTGATTCCACCGGCCCCCAGATCGGACATCTCATTTGCCACAACCCGGTTGCCCCGTGATCCCCGGCCCAACGCTACGGCGTATTGGCCGAGATGCGAAAATGAGCACTTCTCGACGGTGATGCCTTGGGCGCCGGTGGCCTCGAGGGCTGCGCCGCACTGGACGGCGCCCTGCACCGGGCCCGGCGCCGCACTGTCTTCCGGTCGCGGCGGCGCCCAATCGGCGTAGCTGAGGGTGAGCCCCCGCAGCGCGATGTCGCGGACCGGGCGGCCGGGACTGCCGTCGAAGCGAACGAGCTGCACCAGCGCCGGCGCCACGACCGCCGCACGGCTCAAGTCCTCGCCGTCGAGCGCGTGGTAGGAAACCACGCCGGCGGCGCGATCCAGGTGCCACACGCCGGGCGCATTCAGGCCCTCCGACACGTTTTCAATCCAAAAGCGGACGGCCGGATCGTCGAAGTCCGCCGGACGGACGCCGGCGAGCGTCGCCTGGTTGCCCTGGACCGCGCTGAGAGCCAGGCGCAGATCCATCCATTTGTCGATCGCGACCACGTCCACACCTGGCTGATTCGCCCAACCGGGTAGAATGTCGCCCGGGCGGAACCCGAAGCTCGGATTCCCGCCCGGCAGGATCGGACCCACGGTCCGAAGGAAGCCCTCGGCCGGCACCCGCGCGCGCGCCCGGCGGCTGCCGTTGACGAAGAGTTGGCGGAAATCCCGATTCGTCCCCACAGGTGCGGTCCAAATATTGCCCGGCCCGGGTTGCCAGCCGGAGATCACGCGTCCGCCGCTCAGGACGGGGGTGTCGTCGCCATACGCGATGTACGTGACCGGCGCGCCCGGCGATCCGGAATCGTCAGGCGTGAAGACTAGCGGCTCCGACAGGACATAGATGCCGCCGCGAATCTGGACAACGATCGGGGCGCTGGTGCCGCGCGCCAGGATCCGAGCGGCGTCGCGGGCCCGGTTCACGCTGGCAAAGGGCCCATCGGTGCGCGTCTCGTTCGGGCCGGTCAGGGTTCCGCTCCAACGGTCGTTTCCGTCCGTGGCAACGTATAATTTCACCTCCGCCAGCGGCTTCGATATCGCGGGCGGCGGGCGCGTCGACGCCGCGTCGCTCACTCCGGCCAGAGCCAAGAGGGCACAAACAAGGTGAGAAATTCCCGGTTTGCTCACAGGACAAGCGCGAAGGGACAGGGAGACGTGGGCAGGCTGACAGCCGACGGCTTCGGGAGCGATGCCAATGTGGCGGTGGCGGGGCTGCAGTGGAATTGCTCGGGAAGGCAACGGCGTCGCCGCGCGTCAGGGTTCTCCCTTGCCGGGTCCATATGTGCGGTCTGCCCGGTGATGAAGAATCACCACGTGGCCGTCGGGGTCGAGGATCTCCATGGCCCAGCAGACCGCGTAATCCGTCGGCCCCGACTGAATGCGCACGCCGCGATTCTTCAGTTCGGCATGGGCGGCATGGATGTCATCCACGGCCAGGGCGAGGCGTCCGCCCCCGGGCTGCGTGGGCACCGTCGCCTGGCCGTTCAACGCGAGCGTCAGGTTGCCGCAGTTGAACTCAGCCCATTGCCCTTCTTCGCTGTAGATTTCCTGGGGCAGGCCCAGGATCTCGCGATAAAACCTGGCGGAACGCGCGAGGTCGGCTACCGGATACATCACGAAATCAACTGCGCGGATCTTCATGGGAGGATCTTTGATTTTGACGGCCGCGAGGCGGCGGAGGTGCAGGGTGGAAGGGTGCCCCCGGGTGGGCGCCCCGGGCGCAGCGGCCACGGGACCGCGGGTGCGAGCATTCAGGTCCTTTATGGCGCCGACGCAACGCTGGCCGCGGGGCGGACATCGAGCCGCAGCAGGCGGCGGAGGAACCATGCCAGGCTCCAACCGACAGGCCGCATCGCGATCAGGGTCAGCGCCAGCCATCCGGCGATTATCAACCATTTCATGGGGCCGTATCCGTCCGGGACCGGACACCCCTGCCGCACCGACCGCAACGGCCGGGACGGCCTCTACTTTCCGCCGAGCAGTCGGACGGGCAAAAAGAGGAGGGCCCGCAGCAGGGCAAAAACTGCCTCCACGCATAGCAGGGCGAACCGAAACGGAATCGCCAGCAGCCACAGCAGGGGCGCCACTACGAGCAGCAACACCGCCACCGGCCAGCACACCACCAAAAGGATGCACCAAGCCACGAGGAGTAGGATCAGTTTCATCACGATCCGGCTGGACTAGGGGGTTGAGGAAAGCCGATCGCCGCCCCCTTGGCGACTACGAAATGCGTGTAAAAAACCCCGCGTCAGGGGTGTCCGCCGCCCGCCGGGCCTGCCGGCGGCTCCAGAACCTCGATCGCGATGAACTCGCGATGCACGGGGTTCAGCTTCACCCGCGTCGGCGAGTCCTGCGCCACGGCTTCATTCGAGGACAGCCGATGCAGCCGCACCGGGTCAACCGCTTCAAATTCAACCGTGAAATCGCTCCGGGAATACAGAAACTCGTTCTTGAACGCCTCAAAATCGGGCAGCAGGGGCAGCCAGGCCGAAACCTCACGGCCGGCAAAGCGATAGTGCGGCTGAAAGTAACGGAGATTCAGCGTCAGCCGGTCGCGCAGGATGGCGCGGGGCAACCGGAAGATCAGATACAGGATCTGCGCGTCCTCAGGCAGGAAACGCGGCCTCTCGTCGGACTCCGGCGACCACCCGATATCCTCCGGCTCGTAGTCGACGCTGCCCACGTGGAGCCTGGGCTGTGTAACGGCAATCGCGTCGGCGAGGCTGTCCACGTCCTTGGGGACGCAAACCGGATATTCAAAGGTGCAGCGCTCGGCGGCGCCATCCCGCTCCAGCCGGCGCACGTATTTGAAATCGGACCGGCTTTCGACGATCGACACGTGCCTGCCGACGGACACGCTGACCGACTCGCCAATCATGACGAACGGCGATCGCAACGCCTCCACCGCGAGGGCGGGCGGCGGCGTCTCGGCGGCAGGCGGATCGGCGGCCCGCACCGCAATTGCGCCGGACAGGAGGAGAGAAGCCAGCAGGCAGGTGCGCATCGTTGCTGCGCCAGCTTACTCCCTCGCGAGTCAGACGCCAGCACGGAGCATGGGTCGGTGATGGCGGCCGCGGCCTTGTGCGCCGCTGTCCCCCGCGATCCCCGCCCGGGCGAGGACGGGCCGGGTCTAGTCGGGACCGCGGGGTGGCTTGGGGCGCAGCCAGAGCGCCAGCACGCTTACGCCCGCCACGATCAGAAACACTTCCAGCAAGGTGACCAGCCCGGCGCGCTCGGGGCCCAGCACCTTGCCCAGCCAGATCATCAGGCCGATGGCGAGGGCGATGAGCACGGCGGCGCCGAGCATCGCTTTCGCAAATTGTCGCCACGACCAGACGCCCTGCCGGCGCGCCTGGGCATAGGCGGAGAATCCCACCGCGAGGACGAGGAGCATGATGATCAATTCAGTCATCAGGGCGGCGGCGCGCCGGGCGCCACGGCATCGCGGGCTCGGGGCTGGGCCGGGGTCGGTCGATCACTTCTTCGCGTGGAGGATGATTTCATTGCCGTCCAAGTCGCGAATGATGCAGCCGCGGCAGGCCGGGGAATCAAAGGGTCCGTTGACGATTGGCACGCCTCTTGTCTTCAGATAGGCGAGCGCGGCGTCAAAATCCACGACCTCGAGGCCGATGGTGGCGCCATGTCGGCCCGGCAGGTGCGTGTCGTCGGCCGTCGTGATCGCAAGCGTGCCGGCGCCGATGTCGTATTCCACCCACTGGTCGTCCCAGTTGGCGGTGACCTTCAAGCCCAAGGTGCCTTCATAGAAGGCCCGTGCCAGTTTCACGTCCTTCACCGGATAGATCACGAAGGCGACGTTTTTGAACAGTTGTGTCAATGAGGTGTCTGTGCTCATGGGAATGAATCGGTCGTGGTGATTAGGTTCGGCTACCGGCCTCATGGTTCAACGATGCCCGGGAACCCTCGGCGACAATCTCCCCTCCCGATTTCCCTGCTGCGATGACCAGCATTGGAGGGCAGCGGGTGGCGGTGCGGAGCTCGGGACGGCGCTTCAGCGCAGCCTCCGTGGCTTGGGGTTCCAGCAGGCGGAGGAGGGAAAAACCGGCCTCCAGAAGCGTATCGACATACGTCGACACCGTCCGGTGGTACTTGGTCACGCCGTCGACAATCCAGTTCTGCCGCCGTTCCCCTTCCATCTGGTAATCGTCGACTGGGAAGAAGAGAGGATTGCCCTCCGCATCGCGGTTCCAGCCCTGACATCGCGCGGTGCAAATCGGATGTTCGACGGACAGTATGAAGCGACCTCCGATGCGTAGGCCGGAGTAGATCGCGTCCAAGACCCCGCGATAGTTGCGTACGTAGTGGAGGGTCAGCCGGGAGACCACCAAATCGAAAGCGCTCACCTCGACCGGATAGTCCTCCATCGCCATATGCACGTAGGTGATTCCAGGGTCGCTGGTGCGGTTCGCGGCTTCGGCGATCATCTTCCCGGAGATATCCACACCGACCACTTGGGCGGCGCCTCGTCCGCGGGCAAAGCGACAGAAATCCCCGAAGCCGCTGCCAAGGTCGAGAACACGGAGCGACCGGAGATCCGGCAGCAGCGAAACCACGGCTGGATCCTCAATTGCGGCATTCAGACCGGCCTCATTCTCCCGGAGGCTTCGATAGCCGGCAAAGAACGCCGGGTCATCGTAGATATTTTGCTTCATCGAGCGGGCGTTCTGACCGTGACGGCGCTGGGCCAACGCGTCCCGAAGCGGGCAGAAGTCTCTTCAAGATCGGATCCGTTCATTCAGGTTCTCCACACGCTGCGGGAACCCGACCACAGTTCATAGGCGGCGAAGACCAGCAGGGCGATGACGGAAATGCCGACGAGGATCCGGCCGACCCGGGGCCCCAGACCCCCGGCGGCGGCGAACAGGAGAATGATGCCGAGGGTGGTCGCCGCCATGGTGGCGTAGAATCCGAGCAGGAGGGCGGCCGCGTTCCCGGGTGCTTCCTGCCACGCGCGAAGGAAGAGCGGTCCCAGCACCAAACTCCAGCCGAGATAGGGATTGGGATTCAGCACATTCACAATGACGGCGTTGATGAGGCTGCCCCGACCGCCCGCCGGCCGCCGCGCGCCTGGGGCCCGCCAGGATCGGAACGCCCGTGCCGCGAGATAGAGGAGGAACAAGCCGCCGGCGCATTGCAGGGCGGAGAGCAGTCGCGCGCCGGCGAAATGCAGGGCGCCCAGGGCGACGAGCGCGATGGGCACATCGCTCAGCAGCGGCGCGAAGGCGGCAGGCCAGGTGCGCCGCCAGCCGCGACTGAGAGTCTCCGAGATGACATAGGCTTGGAGCGGACCGGGCTGGACCGCCGCGGCAAAAGCCAGGGTGAACCCGAGCACGAGGTATTGGAGCATCGTCGCCGACGCCGCGCAGCGGGCGGCGCCCGGACCGGCGGCATGGCCGCCGGGGGGCCACGGGCGGGCCCGGGCGGCTCACGCGCGCTTGCGTTTGTGGACCAGCAGCAGATTGCCGTCGGGATCAGCGATAGTCACGAGATGGCAGACCGGTGTCTCATGCGGCTCGGCCAGAAACTTGACGCCGTGTTCCTTGAGTTGCCGCACCGCGGCATCGAAGTCATCCACTTCGAGCGCCACCACGCCGCCCGCGGAGGCGGGCTTGAACAGCGGCGCGCCGGCGCCGATGGCCAAGGTGCCGGCGCCGATGTCGTATTCCACCATTCCCAGGTTGCCCTTCACGTAGCTCTTGGTCGGCACGAGGCCGAGCGTATCTTCATAAAAACGGCGCGCGCGGGGCAGGTCAGTCACGCCATAGACCGAGAAGGCGATTTCGATGATCTTCATGGGCCAGGGAGCGCCACCAGGGTCCCTCGAACTGGAAAGCGAAGGCGATTTCCGGAGCGGCGGCGAGCTCGGAAAGCGGCCGACGGCGTCGCCGCCCCGCACGACGCCGCGCGGTTCCCACTGGCGCCGAGCCAGCGGGGCGGGGAACTTGGTGATTGATGTGGCCGCCGGTCCCGGCCGCTCAACTCGCCGGGGGCTTCGTGTAGACGGCGCTGCCGTAGCCGAGAATGGGAATCCCGATGAAAGAGAAGAGACAGAGCAGGAAGAAGCCGAACGCCCCGGATTTGCCGAAGGCCTTGGCCACGCCGAGGGCGACCAAAATCGCGACAACGATGTTCGCGATCGGGACAAGATAGAGCAGCAGCCACCAGCCCGGCTTGCCGGCGATCTGGATCCACAGGTA
>DATIWI010000041.1:0-2110 GCA_035519475.1 Opitutaceae bacterium | reverse complement strand
ACGGCCGCTGGCGCGACGTTTTTACCGGCGAGATCGTGACGTGGCAGGTGCCGGTGTCATTCGCGTTGCAGTCGTGGAAGTACCGCGTGCTGGTGTCGGTGGAGTGATCCTTTTCGCCGGAGTCCCTTGGGAAAAGGAAGTCACGGCGCGGTGTCATCATGCCCGGCCGCGCAGAAGCCTGGCGCGCCGATACGTTTCTTCCGTCGCCAACGTCAAACGTGACTCGCGGTGGAGGCTGGCACCCGAGGCCGCTCCGCGGCCGAAGTGCCAGTGAAGCCGTCGAGTCTGCCGCCTTATAGGCCAACACCCATGGAGGAGGTGTTGGTGCAGGTCCAGTCCGGGGCGGCGAGCCGCAGAGCTCCCCCGGACTGGACCGGAGCAGCGGCGCTGGGATGGAAAGGGGAACCCGCATCGATACTTTGGCGTTGGCCGCGCCCGCACCCGTCATGCCCCTCTAGCGACTATCGCCTCAACGATTATAACCAGATTGGCACGCGGGTGCGGGACGCCTTGGCTCATGAACGAATCCTCAGATGTCGTCAACGACGACTCTCCTATAAGGCCTTCGGCGAGCCGGGCTCCGCGCGGTCGTTCCACCCCCAACGGAGATTCCCATGACCGCCTGTAACCTGCAGTACCTCGGGTGCGATCGCTCGGATACGCACCTTGATCTGACCCTGTTGAACGCCGACCTTCCCCCCGAATCGCTGCGGCTGCCCGCCCGCGCCGCGAGCGTGGAAACCTGGCTCGGCCAGTGGCGCCGGCGCTTCCCCGGCCACCAGCTGTGCGTCTGCTTCGAGCAGCCGGCCGCCAACCTGATCGTGCTGTTCTCGCGCTTCGCGTTTGTGCGGCTCTACCCGGTCAATCCCGCCACGCTCAAGAGCTACCGCGAAGCGTTCGTGCTCTCCCGGGCCAAGGACGACCCGAGCGACGGTTACTGGCTGGCGGATCTGGTGCGCACCCATCGCGACCAGCTCCCAAGTTGGCAGCCCCATTCGCCCGCCGTGCGCCAGCTCGCGGCCTTGGTCGAGGGCCGCCGCGACCTGGTGGACCAGCGCACCGCCTGGAGCAACAAACTCACCAGCCTGCTCAAGAGCTATTTTCCCGAGGCGCTGGAACTGATCGGCGAGCACGCAGCCTCGGCGCTGGCCGTCGCCTTGCTGCGTCGTTGGCCGACCCTGCAAACCTTGCAGGCGGCCGGCTGGCCCGCCGTGGAACGCTTCTATCGACAGCAGCACTGTGTGCGCGGCACCGCGCTGGCCCATCGCCGGGAGATCATCGCTCAGGCCCGGCCGCTGACCGACGATCCGGCCATCCTCGATCCGGCCACGCTGCGCCTGGAGGCGATCCTCGGGCAGATCGAGCCATTGTTGGCGGCCGTCGCGCGCTACGACCAACAGATCGCGGCCGTCTTTGCCGCCCATCCCGACCGGGCGATCATCGCCTCGTTGCCGGGCGTGGGCCCGATCCTGGCCCCGCGCCTGCTCGCGGCCTTGGGCGACGACCGCGCCCGCTTTCCCGACGCGCGCGCCCTGCAATGCTTCAGTGGGATCGCCCCGGTCCTTATCCGCTCCGGCCAGTCCACCGTCGTCAGCCGCCGCTATGCCTGCCCGCGCTTCCTCCGCCAGAGCTTCCACGAGCACGCGAGTGAAAGCATCCGCCACTCTCGCTGGGCTCGCGCCTACTACCAGCAACAGAAGGACCGCGGCAAAAAGCACCACACCATCACCCGTGCGCTCGCCTTCAAATGGCAGCGCATCCTTATCCGCTGCTGGCATGACCACATCCCCTACGACGAGATGACCTACCTGCGCTCCCTCAAAGACCGCAACCCGTCCCTCTACCAACTCGCCCTCACCACCAAGCTCCCCAGGGAGCAACTCGCCGCATGAAACTCACTTTCCGGCTTGCCCG
Source organism: Opitutaceae bacterium (assembly GCA_035519475.1). GTDB lineage: Bacteria > Verrucomicrobiota > Verrucomicrobiia > Opitutales > Opitutaceae > Fen-1467. The sequence goes on along the minus strand of DATIWI010000041.1, from coordinate 196 downwards.
TTCACCTCAGATATCTGGTTCGGCTCGTTGTAGATTTCCCAGAAGGCGATCCGCGCGTCGTCCCGGTGCGCGCCCACGAGGTCCTGCACGTAGGCCTTCAGCCGCGGCCGGTGCTCCCCATAGCGGGCCTGCACCCGGGCGCCCGGCGACACCAGCCACCGGCTGTTGTGCACGCCCGGGAGGGGCGCCGGATACC
>DATIWI010000040.1:0-19548 GCA_035519475.1 Opitutaceae bacterium | reverse complement strand
AGGAGCAGGAGCGCGGCCGCCACCGCCGCCATGCCCACCGGCACCAGGAACAGGCGGTGGTAATCGACCACGCCTCCGACCGTCAGCGCCGTCTGCAGCGGAATGAAGAGCCATTTGGCCGCCAGGTCGCCAATCCCGAGGATGAGCAGGTTGAAGAGCCCCTGCGCGCTCGTGCGGACATCCTTCGGGAACGCGACATCGATGAAGATATAGACGGTGGCGAAATAGAAGGCGTAGCAGATGCCGTGCAGCAGCTGGACCGCGACCACCGCCGGCACGTACGCGCTGCAGAGGGAGAAGACCAGGAATCGGGCCGCGTGCCCGCCGATGCCGATGATCATCGTCCACTTCCAGCCGAGCCGCTTGAGGCACAGCCCGAGGGCCGCCATCGTCAGGATTTCCGCCACCTGGCCGATGCTCATGATCGGCATGATGTTCTCCGATTTGATGCCGATCTGCCCGAGGAAGCCGCCCGCCAGGAGGAAGTAGCCGTTGTGGATCGTCGAATCGATCAGGGTGACAATGAACAGCACGAGCAGGAAGGGAGTCCCCGCCAGGACCTTCAGCGCCTCCCACCAGGCGAGCTTCTCGCCCGCGCCCTCGGCCACCGTCCGCGGGGGCGTGTGCGGCAGCGCCAGGCTGAACGCCGCCAGGGCGAGCGACGCGCCGCCGGCCACGATGAAGATGTAGCTGATCGCGTGCTGCAGGGCCGCCCCCTGCACGCCTTGCAGCACGAAATACAGCGGCCAGGAGGCGATGATCCAGCCGATCGTGCCCCCCATCCGCACCAGCCCGAACTCGCGCCGGGCGTCCTTCAGGTGCGAGAAGGCGAGCGAGTTCGCGACCGAGATCGTCGGCACATAGCAGATCGAGTGCACGAGCATCAGCGCGAAGAACGGCCAGAAGTCCCGCACGAAGTAGAGGCCGAGCATCGCGAGCCCGCCGACCAGGTGGCTGCCGGCCAGGAAGCGCTCGGCGGAAAATGTCCGGTCGACAAACTGGTTCCCGACGAAGATCGCCAGGATCGACGCCACCCCGAAGCCGCTGCCCACCCAGGCGATCTGCGGGCCGGAAAAGCCGAGGCCGCCCATGTAGGTCCACACCAAGGGCAGCCAGGCGCCCCAGATGAAGAACTGGAGCACCATCATGACGAAGAGGCGCACACCGACGAAGCGCACAGACGGGGAGGGCATATTCATGGCTGGAGGAAAAGGGGCAAATCCGCGGGCAGTCTCATCCTATCGATCAGGCGCGGCCGGCAATCAAGGCGCAAAGTCCGCGGTCCGGCCCGGCTCGCCGTAGTCGCGGCGGGGCGGCGGGAACAGCTAACGCGAGCGACCGCCGGGCAGGCAAGCTCGTGGGCGCTTCTGGGCGGTGGTCACAAGACAACCGCGAATGCCTCCTTGGCCACAAAAGGCTTCCGGCGGCGGAGCCGCAATCGAAGAGGAAATCTCTTCTTGTCACAGAGGTCACTGAGCCCGTCTTGAGGCCACTGAGGATTCCTCTGTGACCTCGGTGCCGCCACCGTGAACTCCGTGACGAAGAAATGCGCGCAAGAAAACGACATTTTGAGAGATAGTGCTACAGAAGGCGCAGAGGCCTGACGGCCTGCCTTGGTGCCTTGGTGCCTTGGTGTCTTTGTGGTGAATCCAGCCCAATCCGGCTTCGCCTCGTCCAGCGTGGAGAAGATCCAGTCGATCTCCCCTTCCGGTCCGCCGACCAAGCCGTCCCCCTATACCGACATCTTCAGGATCAATCGTCTCATGAGGTCGAGGTCTAGGTGTAGGTAGGTGCAGTCCTCGACCTAGACCTCAACCTGGAATCTGGCGGGGTTCGGCGACCCCGCCCTACAATCGTCTCCGCGTCTCGGTTTGGGCAGGTGCAGCCCTCAACCTCGACCTAAACCTCAACCTGGATTGGCATGGGCGCAGCCCGTCGCGGCCTCCTGTGAAGGATCGGGGCTTCCGTCGTCAACCTAGACTTCAACCTCAAACCTAAACCCTGGCCGCGCCGCCGCCCCGCCGCGCGGCTTCGATCTTCGCGATGTCGATTTTGCCCATTCCCATCATCGCCTCAAACGCGCGCTTGGCCTCCGCGCCGCCCGCGGCCAACGCGCTGGTGAGGGCGCGGGGAGTGATCTGCCAGGACAAGCCCCAGCGATCCTTGCACCAGCCGCAGGCGCTTTCCTGGCCCCCATTGCCGACGATCGCGTTCCAGTAGCGGTCGGTTTCCTCCTGCGTGTCGGTCGCAACCTGGAAGGAAAAGGCCTCGCTGTGCGGAAAACCCGGACCGCCGTTGAGGCCGAGACAGGGCAGGCCGAGCACGGTGAATTCCACCGTGAGGACGTCGCCGGCCTTGCCCGACGGGTAGTCGCCCGGGGCGTGGAACACCGCGCCCACTTTGCTATCCGGGAAGGTCGCCGCATAGAAACGCGCCGCGTCCAGCGCGTCCTTGTTGAACCAAAGGCAAATCGTGTTCTTGGGGATCGGCTTTTTCATGGGAGGATTTCGACCCTGACAGGCGCGGAGGAAAGAAGTTCGTCGCCACACCTGCGATCGCCGCAACATGGGCCAACGGCCAAAGATGACAAGGGGCGGATTGCCATCGGGGTGCCCACGGCCAACGGCAGCCTGGGGCGACGGATGGTGAGCGGGAGGAGCCGCTGGTTTAGGTTGAGGTTGAGGTTGAGGTTGAGGTTGAGGTTGAGGTTGAGGAGGATGCTCACCTCCACCTCGACCTAAACCTAAACCTGGGTCGGCGCAGGGGACATCGGCGCGGTTCGGCGACCGCGCCCTACAATTTGACGTCTTTCAGGTGTTGTAGCCGGGGTCGCCCGCCGTCGCCCAGGCTTTGGCGGGCCGGGGCTGACCCCGGTCCCTCGACCGTTTCCGGCCTCAGCGAGGCCGGCTACAGCCGCGCCCTTCCGAATTAGGCGCATTCGTCCGCGCGTCTCGGTTTAGGTTGAGGTTGAGGCCCGGATCAGCCTAAACCTGAACCTGGAATCCAAACCAATGCCCGTGGGAACTTCGACGGACTCGCGGAGGTGGTCGAGCCGCGCGAAGACAGCGGTGGCGGCGGCGTTAATCACCGTCGCCGCGCTGGCGGCATATGCCAACACCTTCCACGCGCCATTCGTGTTCGACGACGGGGCGGCGATCCTTCGGAACTCCGGCATTCGGCGGCTCTGGCCCCTGTGGAGCGCCTTCTGGCCGCAATCGCCCGCCTCCGCCGTGGACGGCCGGCCCGTCGCCAATTTCACCCTGGCCCTGAACTACGCGCTGAGCGGGACCAACGTCTGGAGCTACCACGCCCTCAACCTGGTCATCCACATCCTCGCGGGCCTGGCGCTGTTCGGCGTTGTGCGGCGGACGCTGATCCTCGTAGGGAGTAGGGAGCAAGGGGCAGGGAGCAGGGCTGTCGACGGAGACAGGAGGCTGGAGACAGGAGGCGGGAGAGTCTCAATCGGTCTCCGGTCTCCGGCCTCCAGCCTCCCAGGAGCGAACGCGGCGCCCCTCGCCCTGGCCGGGGCGCTGCTCTGGACACTGCACCCGCTGCAGACCGAGGCGGTGACCTACACCGTCCAACGGGTCGAGTCCCTCATGGGGCTTTTCTACCTGCTGACCCTGTACTGTTTCATCCGCGGCGTTGAGGAGACCACCGGACCACTGACCACTGACCAGGAGACCAAGGGACCACGAGACCAGAAGATAAAGGGACTTTCCCGAACTGGTGTCGCACGGTCCTTTGGTCCCCTGGTCTGGTATTCTCTCTCGATCCTCTGCTGCCTCCTCGGCATGGCCACGAAGGAGGTGATGGTCACGGCTCCGGTCCTGATCTTCCTGTACGACCGCACGTTCGTGGCGGGGACGTTTCGCGAAGCCTGGCGTCGCCGGGGCAAGGTGCATCTGGGCCTCGCGGCCACCTGGCTGCTGCTGGCGGCGCTGGTGGCCAGCACCGGATGGACTCGCGGCGGCGCGGCCGGATTCGGCGTGGGCGTGAAGCCGTGGGCCTACTGGCTGACGCAATTCGAAGCCGTGGTCCGTTATTTGTGGCTCACCGTGTGCCCGCATCCTCTGGTCTTCGACTACGGCACGTTTTTTTATCAGTCCGTCGCCGCCGTTTGGTGGCCCGCCCTCATCGTCACCGGCTTGCTCGCCCTGACGGTTGTTGCCCTGGTCCGGAGGCCGGCCGCCGGTTTTCTGGGCGCGTGGTTCTTCGGGATTCTGGCGGTCACCAGCGTCGTCCCGGGCACGATCCAGATGATCGTCGAGCACCGGATGTACCTGCCGCTGGCGGCGCTGGTCACCGCCGGAGTCATCGGCGCGCATACCCTCCTGCGCCGTCCCACCCTCACCCTCACTTTCACTCTCACGCTCGCGCTCGCCCTCGGCCTGCTCACCTTCCACCGCAACGCGGACTACGCCAGCGAACTGGTCCTCTGGACCGACACGGTGGCGAAGCGACCGGACAGCCCGCGCGCCCGCAACGGCCTGGCCTTCGCGCTGGATCATGCCGGGCGGACCGTGGAGGCGATCCAGCAGTTCGAGGCCGCCCTGCGGCTGGCCCCGAACGATGCCACGCTGCACGACAACCTCGGTGTCACCCTTGAGGCCGCGGGCCGGACCGCCGAGGCAAGGCAGCAGTATGAAGCGGCGCTGCGCCTCGATCCGAAATACGCACTGGCGCACAGCAACCTCGGCAACGCGCTCCTCCGGTCGGGGGATCGCGCCGCGGCCATCGGGCAGTTCGAGGAAGCCCTGCGCCTCCGGCCGGATTATCCCGAGGCTCATTACAACCTCGGGGGAGCGCTAGATCAGTCCGGACGGACCACCGAGGCCGTGCCGCATCTCGAAGCCGCCGTGCGCCTGAAGCCGGATTTCGCCGAGGCGCACTACAATCTTGGCGACCTGCTGGACCGGCTCGGCCGCCCCTCCGAAGCGATGGCCCACTACGAGGCGGCCCTGCGCATCGAACCGAACCTCGCTCAGGCGCACGACAATCTCGGCGTGCTCCTTTGCCGGACCGGGCGGGCGGCGGAGGGTCTGGCGCACCTCGCCGAGGCCGTGCGGCTGCAGCCCGAAGCCGTCCTGGCTCACTTCAACTACGGCGTGGCCCTGATGCAGGCCGGGCGGACGCCGGAGGCGATCCAACAGTACGCCGAGACCGTGCGGCTGCAGCCGGATCTGGTCACGGCGCACGTCAACCTCGGGATGGCCCTCGGACAGAGCGGCCGTCTCGCCGAGGCCATCGCGGAGTTGCGCCGGGCCTTGCGGCTCAGTCCGGAGTCGGTCGAGGCGCACTACAACCTGGGCAGCGCGCTGTTGCAGGCCGGACGGGTTGAGGAGGCGGCGGCCGAATATGAGGAAGTCCTCCGGCTTCGCCCCGATTACGCCCCGGCGCGGCGGATGCTCGATCAGATTCGCGCCGGACTGCCCCCGGGCTCACGGGCGCGCTGAGAAATCCCTGCCATCAGCCGGAGGCCGGTTCGGCCGCGCACCTAGAGCTTGCCCGGCGCCGCCGGGACTTCGACCAGTTCGATGCCGTCTCCCGAACCCAGATTCCGGGAATACTGCTTCCGCCGCGCATCGTTCCAGTGCTCATGGACACCCAGGCTCTCCAGCCGCGTGCCATCGCGCTCTGGGTCATAGAGGCAGCCTGAGGGCGGGGCCTCCGCGCGCGCCGCCTCGTGGAGATAGCCGTCGCAGCAGGTGAGGTCCGCCGAGTCGGGCCACTCGCTCCGCAGAAAATCGATGCCGACCGAATCGATGGCGACGCCGTCCTGCGACAGCAGGACACTGGCGGGCCAGGAATCGTTGAACGGCGGCAGGTGCCACCGCCGCCGGGGCGGCCCATTGACGAGATCATCGGCATAGAGCGCGTCGATCACGAACAGCACCGTCTTCGCGCCCATGTCCTTGTGCCCCATGAAATCCACGAAGGTCAGATAGGACGGGCTGCCGTCGCGTTTCGCTTCGAAGAAATCGTGGTGGTTCTTGTGCCAGTCCGGATCGATGCTGGTCGCGCCGTACCAGTTCTTCGCGCAGAGCGTCACCCCCTGCCCTCCGTGTCCCTTGAGGACGGCCATGTTCACGGCGTAGGTGGCGTCGACCAGGCAAGTGGCGAGGCCGGTGGCCAGGTGTGTGTCGACCGAATACGGTAGCGCGCCCGCAACGTAGGCGGCCTTGATCCGGCCGTCGCCGCCCACGTGGTCGACGAAACGCACCCCGGGAAAAACGGCATGGCATTTGTCGAAGACGTCGTCGGTGATGTAACGGCTCGCGTCGAACACCGTGACGTCGGCCGCGGGCACGCCGGCGCCATTGACGAGTGACTTGAGCAACGCGAGGACGAGCTGCGGCGAGGCGTTGATCTCGGCTGTCGCGGCGTGGCTCGAGGCATTGTTCTCGTTGATCTTGATCGCAACCTTTTCGCCCGGCCGGTAGCCAACGGCGCCGCGGCCCCGCTTGAGGTTGCTGGCGCGGAACAGCGCGTCCCAGGCGTCCGCCTCGCTCCCCGCCTCCGCCAGCCGGCGGATTCCGTTCGCGACCAGCCGATCGATCGCGGCCTGATCGTTGAACCGGTCCTCCCACCAATTCCCGGTCTGGCCATCCCACGAAACCGCCTTCGGGTCGCGAGACCACACGACCCGCCCCGGTCGCACGCCCCGCGGCGTGCCAAACGGATGATTCGCCCCATCGACCGGCGTCCAGGTGGCGGCCGGCGGTAGGCGCGGGGCGGGCGCGGGGGCGGCTTCAGCGGCCGGACGGAACGCGATCAAATCGAGATTCATGTTGCCGTTGGCCTCGATCGTGAGCGTGAGCACATGCCGGCCGGCCGGGAGCGACACCGTCGCGGCGTTCGTCAGCCGGGCCCAATGATGCCACTGCCGCCACGCCAGCGGATCCTTCGCATCGTTCGTCGACGGAATCCGGATCGTCGCGAGGCGCCGCCTGCCGTCGAGTGTCAGGCTGATCGCGCCGTCGCCGTTCGCCGTGTACGGGATGTCCAGCGCGTAGTCCCCGGCGCGGCGCACGTCGACCGTGTAGTTCAGCCACTCGCCGGGTTCCGTCCAGCCGACATAGAGCGCGCCCAGCGGCGGCTGATGACGGTTGAGGGGATTGTCGTCGATGCCCCCGGCCTTCGTGTACGAGATGTCGACCGCCTCCTTCAGGCGAAACTCATTGAGGGGATTCCCGTTGACGGGATTGAGCAGGCCGCTTCCGCGATTGACGCCGTCGCTGTCGTGGTAGGCCACGCCTTCGCCCCCGAGGTCATAGTATTCGCATTCGACCCGGCCGGGGATTACCGCCGGGCCGGTGAAATTGCCATCGGAAAACGGCCGGCCCCGGTATGCGGCCAGCCATGAGTCGCCGTTCACGGCCGGACCGTCCGCCCAAGCGGATGGCAACAGCCCCAACATGACTGCGAGCGCGAGGACAGGACCGTGCGACCGCGGATTCCGTGCGATCCCTCCGCCAGGCTGTTGCGATGGATTCATGGAGCCTTCCCTACAGTACGATGGTGATCACGCCTTCCGCGGGCAACGTGTAGCGGATGGCTTTGCTCCCGACCCAGAGCTGCATCTGCCGGTCGCCCTTCCCGGCGTTGAAGACGACGACGGCGATCTTGCCATCGGGATTCAGGAAGCCCGTGGCCAGCAGGTCGTCGTGGTTCGAGGTGCAGGCGATCCGCCGGGCTCCCGGCCGGATGAACCGCGAGAATTGCCCGAAGACGTAATGCGGCGGATTGAAGGTCAGCTCCCCGGTGGCGAGATCCACGTTGATGATGTTGGAGGTCCGGGCCTCGGCGCCCGGGAGGCCGCCGGCGTGCCGGGGGCCGCCGGTCTGATCGAGGAGCAGGTTCCAGAACACCCAACCGTTGGTCCAGTTGTTCAGGTCCATGATCATGTTCCGGGCCAGGCGCCTCGCTGAGGCCCACGAGCCGTGCATGCCGCCTTCCGTGTAGAGCAGTTTCTTCTCCGGGAAGGCGTCGTGCACCAGGCGGACGTTATCGAAGTGGTCGCCGATGTACCAATGGAAGGCCGTGCCCCAGATGTAGCGCGACGCCGCGGGGTCCTCATACGCCACTTGGGCCCGCTGGTACATGATGCCGCGATTGTGGTCCCAAATCATGAGCTTGACGCCGCCCAGGCCGCCCGCCTCCAGCGCCGGCCCGAGATGGTCGCGCACGAAGTCGCGCTCCTCGGCGGCGGTGAAGATGCACGATTCCCAGACCTGCGTGGCCATGGCCTCGTTCTGCACCGTGAGGCCCCAGATCGGGATGCCCGCCGTCTGGTAGGCCCGCACGTACTTGACGAAGTAGTCGGCCCAGGCGCGCGCGTACTCGGGCCGCAGCTTGCCGCCGTGCAGCATGTCGTCGTTGGTCTTCATCCACGCGGGCGGACTCCACGGCGACGCGAAGATCTTTATGTTGCCGTGCGCGGCGGCCAGCGCCCGCTTCATGAACGGGATCCGGTATTTCTCGTCATGGGCGATCGAGAAGTGCGTCAGTCCGGTGTCGCCGGCGACGTCGTCATAGGTGTACATCGCATCGGCGAAATCGCAGCTGTGGATCGTGGTGCGGCACAGGTTGTAGGCGTTGCCTTCGACCGGATCGAAGCAGGCCTGCAGGAACTGCTCCTGCGTCTTCGCGGGCAATTTGGCAAAGGTCACCGCCGCCGCGTCGGTGAACGCCCCGCCAAAGCCCTCGATTTCCTGGAAGGTCCTGCCCGGATCGATCATCACGGTCGGATAGTCCTCATCGGGTTGCTCGAGCGGCGCGAAGGCGCCGTCGCCGAGGTCGTGCAGCAACTCGCCGGTGGCTTCGGCGGTCAGGAACGCGCGGGCTTCCAGATATTCCCGCGGCTGGGCCGGGCCGGCGGCCCGCGCCGGCAGCGTGCCCAGCAGGAAGAGCGCCGCGAGCGCGCCCGGAGGAATGGTCGAGCTGGCGATTTTCATGGCAGAGGGGTGGTCGGCGGCGCGCCGCCGCGCCGGGCCGGGGTCAGGACCCGGGACTCGCGGCGAAGACCCGGACATAGTCGACGGAGAGGGTCTGCGGAAACACCGTGGTGGCATCGGGATTGCCCGGCCAGTAGCCGCCCACCGCGAGATTGAGGAGCAGGAAGAACGGTTGGTCATTGAAGACCCAGCGGGCGCGGGCCGGCAGCGCGGCGGGGGTGCAGGCGTGGTAGACCTGGCCGTCGACGGACCACCGAATCTCCTGCGGCGTTTTCTCGACGGCGAAAACGTGATAGCCGTCGCTGAAGGCGCCGCCCGCGGGCAGCGCAAAGGACCGCTGGAGACCGTGGGCGCCCGAATAGCCCGGACCATGCAGCGTGCCGTAGATCACCCCGGGGCGGTGCCCGAGATTCTCCATGATGTCGATTTCACCGCAAGCCGGCCAGCCGGCCGTCCCGAGATTGTCCCCGAGCATCCAGCAGGCGGGCCAGATTCCCTTTCCGCGCGGCAATTTCATCCGCACCTCGACGCGGCCGTAGCGCAGCGTGAACTTGCCCTCGGTCTTGAGGCGGGCCGACGTATAGCCCCCGCCGGGCGAGCGGACCGCGCGGATCGCCAAGGCCTTGCCGTCGGTGGCGTCGGGATCCGACACGATCCGCGAGTTGTCCCGGGAGTCGGTATAAACCTCCAACTCTCCGTTGCCCCAGCCGTCCCCGCCCACGTCGTAGCTCCATTTCGTCGGATCGGGCGCGGCGCCATCGGCCTGGTTGAATTCATCGCTCCAGACCGGTGGCGGCGGCGCCCCGGCCCGGCCTGCGCCGCCGGCCAGGACCAAACCCAACAGAAGAGGAAGAGCCGTTTTCATGGAAATTGCCGGGAGTTCGCCGGGCCGTCCGCCCGCAGCCCGCAGGCTGCGCGCCGGGCGTTTCAGTGCGGCACCCCCGTATAGGTTTGAATGGCGTGGGCGGGGATCCGGCACGCGAGGCGGTCGCCGTCCACGACCAGCGCAAAATCGCGGGCGTTATCCGCAGGATTAAACACCACCGCCACCACCGTCCCATCCGGATTGACGAAGGCGACGGACTCCAGGTCAGCCGGGCCGCCCGTTGAAACGATCCGCCGCGCGCCGGCGGGCACGAACCGGCTGAAGTGGGCGATATAGTAGAACGAATTCTGGTAGTCCACCCGGCCGGTCTTCACGTCGACCAGCACCGGCGCATCACAGAAATTCCCGACATGATTGGGGCCGCCGCGCGCATCGAGCGCGATGTTCCAATCGATCCAGCCGCAGACCCAGTTGCGGAAATCGCCGATCATGTTGCGGGCGTATCGCTCGCCCGGACCCCACACGCCGGGCTTGGCGCCGCCCTCCACACAACCTTCGGTGAAAAGGATCGCTTTGTCCGGGAACGAGTCGTGCACGCGGGAGGACTGGCTGAAGTCCTCGCTGACGTACCAATGGACGCCGGCACCCCAGACGAACGGGGCGGCCGCCGGGTCCAGATAGACGGCCGACGCCCGCTTGTAGAGGATGTCCCGGTTGTGATCGCAAACCAAGAGGCGCACGCCCCCGAGGCCGGCCTGGGACAGCACAGGGCCGAGATGGTCCCGCACGAAGTCCCGCTCTTCTTCCGGCGTGTAGAGGCAGGATTCCCACGTCTGGCTCGCCTCCGGCTCGTTCTGCACCGTCAGGGCCCAGACGGGGATCTTCTCCTCGCGCTCCATCGCCTGGACAAACCGCACGAAATAGTTCGCCCACGGCCGGCGGTATTCGGGCCGCAGCGCGCCGCCGCCGTCCATGCGGTTGTTCGTCTTCATCCAGGCGGGCGGGCTCCACGGGGACGCGAGCAGGCGGAAGCGCTCCGGCCCGGCCACCTGCCGCGCATCGCGGAGGAGCGGAAGGAGCCAGCGGCGCATCGGCTCCAAAGAGAACTGGAGCAGATCGTAATCGCCCGGCGTCTCGTCGAGGGCCCACATATGGAGTGAGAAATCGCAGCTGTTGATGTGGGTGCGGGCGAGCGTGTACCCGATGCCGTTCGTCGGATCGTAGTAGCGACGGAGAATCTCCCGGCGCTTTTCCGCCGGCAGCTGCGCCAGCACCCACGCCGATGATTCGGTCAGCGCCCCGCCAAAGCCGATCATCTCCTGGCAGGTCTGCCGCACCTCGCAGACGATGGCGTCGGCGGGGGCAGGGGCGCCGACGGGGACGCCGGCCGGAGACGGCAGGGCGGCCAGGCGGTGGCCGTTGTCGCGCGCAGTCTCGACGACGGTCCAGCGGCGGGTGGATTGGGCGGGAAGCATGAGGGGGACGACCAGCAGCAAGCTGCCCAAGGGAAGCCGGAGGTTGCGATGCATGGAAAGGGAACGGCTCAAGCCGCCGCCGGAGTGCCGGCGGTCTTGCGGGCCGCGAGCTCGCGCTCGATCTGCTTCACCTGCGGCTCCTCGAGCGGGTAGAAGAAGATGGCCAGGCCGCTGAGCAGGGCGAAGGCGCCGGGCAGCACCGAGAAGAGCAGCGTGATGCCGTGCAGCGCCCGGGGCGCCTGCGCGACGTCGGCCGCGTAGCCGTAGTAGCCGAGCAGCCAGCCGATCAGCGCGCTGCCGATGGCGAGGCCGACCTTCTGCACAAAGACCGTGGCGGAGAACACGAGCCCGGTGGTGCGGCGGCCGAACTTCCATTCACCGTAGTCGGCGGTGTCGGCGTACATCGACCAGACGATGGCGGGCGTCGGGCCGGCGACGAACGAGGCGAAGATGTTCATCACGTACAGGACCGGCCGGTTGTGCGGGTCCAGAAAATAGAACGAGGCCATGCCGAGGGCGTTGAGAATCGTGAGCCCGATCATGAGCCGCCGGCGCGAGGCGAAGCGCGTGAAGAGCTTCGTGCTCAGCGCCCCGATGATGAAGGCGAGAAAGCCGGCGAAGTTGAAGTTGCCGAGCGCCGTGAAGTCGCCGACGACGTACTTGAAGTAGTAGACGCCCGAGCCGCTGCGCAGCCCGGTGTTGGCCAGGGTGAGGAAGGCGGCGAAGAACAGCACGAGCCACGGGCGGTTGCGGAAGAGCACGCGCAGGTCCGCGCCGAGCGAGCTGTCCTGCGTGGGCGGCGGCGCGACGCGCTCGCGGGTGTTGCCGAACGTGTAGAGGAACATGGCCACCGACACGACGGCGAAGATCGCCATGGTGTAACGGAAGCCGGCCGCCGGACTGCCGCCGACCCGGGCGAAGAACTCGCTGAGCTTCGGCACGAGCGACCCGATGAGCAGGGCCCCGAGAAAGGCGCAGGCGAACCGGTAAGTGGAGAGCGAGGTGCGATCCTCCGACGACGGCGACATGACGCCCATGAGGGCCGAATACGGCGTGTTGATCGCGGCGTAGGCCACCAGCATCAGGGTGTAGGTGGCGTAGGCGAAGAGGAGCCGGCCGTCGGGCGAGAAATCCGGGTTGGCGAACATCACGTAGCCGAGCACCCCGTAGGGCAGCGCGCCCCAGAGGATCCACGGGCGGAATTTGCCCCAGCGCGACGAGGTGCGATCGGCGAGCACGCCGATGACCGGATTCAGCGCCGCGACGAGGATGGGGACCGTGCCCAGGAGGGTGCCGACGGCCGCGCTGTTTTTGATCCTCACCACGTCGGTGTAGTAGTAAGCCAGGAAGATGTTGAAAGCCTGGAAGAAGAAGTTCGAGGCGGTGTCGCCCAAGCCGTAGGCGAGCTTCTCCCGGATCGAGAGACGGTTGTCGGAGGATGCCATGAGAGGGGCGGGGCTGCGTTTACCGATGGTCCTGGCCGGCCTTCCGATCGCCGAAGGCCTTCATGATGAATGGGGCCGTCTTCCTGAGGCTGTTCCCGCCGATCGGCCCTTTTCGATTGATCAGCGCCTCGCGGCCCTCGCGCGACCGCGCCAACAGGAGCAAGCCGGCCAGGCATCGGGCCGTCATGAGGGGAATGCCGGGCGGGTCAGGTCGTGCCAGGATGACTTCAGCATCGTGGTTGAACACCAGCCGCCAGCATGCTCGCCGTCACCGACCGCACAAGAGGTTACCGTTGGGGGAGAAAGCGCGCACGGGATGAGCCCCGTGCGCGCGTGAACTTCGAAAGCCAGGTGGAGTCTCGATTCAGATTCGAGCCGCCGGAGCGGCGGCTCGGATTGAAGGCAGGGCCCGGGTCGCGGCGATGCTGACCGGGCCCGTCCGGTCAGAAGGCGATCCCATACGAGATCTTCGCGGTGATCGGCGAGGAGAAGATCAACCCGTATTCCTTCGTGTCGTTCAATACGTTGTTCACGTTGAGCTGGACGTACTGATCGTGTGCCCCGTGCTTCCACGCGTATTTCGCGAAGACATTGACCAGCAGCTGGGACGGCGAGTAGACGACAATGGGCTGGCCCGCCGTGTTGATTTCGGCCTGCCCGGAACCGTGGGTGATGCCGGAGAAATAGGCTTCCTGGGAATGCCAGTTTCCGCCCAGACCCACGGTCAGGCCCTTGAGCCCGCCGGTCAGGAACTTGTAGTTCGCAAACATGCTGAACGCATACTTGGGCGTGTCATCACCCGGAAACACGCCGGTATTCGTGCGCGTGGAGGTGTCGTTCGGATCGGTGTACGCCACGGTCAAGGGTTGGTTGAAGAGGCCCCAGCTGCCGTTCGGGAAATACCAGACCGCCCACCGATCCTGGGGATACGGATACTTCTGCCACTGACCCAGAGTGAGCCGGTTGACCGTCGCCTTGACTGACCCATTGAGCACGATCTGCAGATTGTTGTTCGGTGTGAAGAGGATCTGGCCGTCATAGCCCTTGGCCTGGTCGATGATCTGCCACGCCGCCGCCCCATTGCCATTGAAGCCGGTGGCATCAAGCAGGGTGGCATTGTTGATATACGGGACGCCGCCGCCATAGAGCCAGCCGGGCCAGTTGTTATTCCTTTTCTCCGCGTCGAACACCGCGTCCAGATAGGCGGCTCCCGTCGGCGTGCTCGCGTTGATATAGATGCTGCTCCCGGGATTCTGGCTGGTGCCCGTGAGCGGCGAGAGGGCGGTGATAGTTCCAGCGTTCAGCGCTGCATTCCACGCCGCGACGACCGCCGGGTCCGTCTGGTCGGGGGCCCCTTGGGAACTCGGATTCACCCCGGGCAACCTCGGGTCGGGCGCCGACAGTGCATTGAAACCACTGCTCAGATCATAAACAATCGGTTTCGAGGGATCGAACTTGGCATGGCCCATAATCGCGGGGGTATACCAGGGTTGATTCACCCAGGACGTCCGGGTGATCGTGTACTTGGCGATCGTCCCGGAAATCTTTCCATCGAAGAAATCGAACTTGATGCCGATCTCCCGGCTCTTGGCCGTGTCGGAGCCCACGGGCTCCCCGGTGACGCCGTTGCGCAAGCCGCCGAAATTCGGCTGCAACCCCTCGGATTTGATGCCGTAAATCGAGAGGTTCTTCGTCACCTTGATGATGACGCCATTCTGGTAGGATTTCGTCGCCGACGTCTTGGCCCGGGAAAGGGAAACGGACGGCGCGCTGGTCGGCGTGGCGAAAGTCGTGTCGGTGGACCAAGCGTCGACCTTGTCATGCCGGTAACCGTTCATGAAAATCAGGCGGTCATCCTTGAGGAGCTTGAGGTAGTTATTCAGATAGTAGCCGGCATCCCAGACCTTGTTGATGTTGTTCAGGTCGTTTTGAAACATGGGCGGATCCGCCGTGCCGTCTCCCTGGGTCCCGAAGACAATCGGAGAGTGATCGAGCGGATTCTTGTAGCTGTAGAGGTTCGGAGTCGGGCTGTAGGTCGTCCAATTGTTCCGCTTGACCTGGTTGAAGAGTTGGGAGAAGCCGGCGAGAACTTGGTCCTCGACGCGATACCATTTGCCCTCGAAGAGGATCTTCCGGGCGGTGAGCTCCGCGCGCTCCTGCTCCCGGTTGGTGCTCTGGCGATTCTGGTTCCAATTGTACTTGGTGACCGAATTGGGAAACGTTCCGAAGACCAGACTGAGGTTGGCGACATCCTGGCCCCCAAGCCCGTTGGCAACGCCCGCTGTCACGATCGTCTGCGACAGATTGTACCCCGGGTTTCCGGGTGAGATCGGGCCGGTAATCTGCCCGTTGACGTCCTGGGTCTGAGTCGCCCAATACGAGCGATCGTAGCCCAGGAGAAAGTCCACCCGCGGCAGGTAGGTCGACTCCTTCAAGAGCTGTTGGGTGACCTTGATTTCGATGTTGGACTCCTGCTGGTCGTTGTAGGTGTCCGGACCCGAGAGGTTGACGGTCTTGGGATCGGCGCCCGGCGGGTAGTAGAAGGCGACCGCCTCGAGCTGGTCATTGTTGATGGGCGTGCCGGCGGTTCCCTGGGCCGCGCGCAGGGCCTGGAAGCCATAGCCGTTCTGCTTCGATTTGCCGTATTCCGTGTCGAGCGTCACCAGCGTGGTCGGCGTCGGCTTCCACGAGAGCGATGGCGCAATGAAGTAGTGCGAATTCTTCTGGAAATTGATGTTGGTCTCCGAGCTCTCCCACGATGCCCCCAGGCGATAGGCGATGTGGTTCGCGGTGCTGACCGGCCCGGTCACATCCAGCTCGGAGCGCATGAAGCTGTAGGTCCCGTAGGACACCGAGATTGCGCCCTGCTGCACTTCCGAGGGTAGCTTGGTGAGATAATCCACCACGCCGCCGAAATTGCCGGTTCCGTACAGGAGGGCGTTCGGTCCTTCCACGACTTCAATCCGCTCGATGTTGACCGCATCGGTCCCGCTGCCGCGAAGAAAGCCGTCGCGCAGGGTGTTGTTGGTGATGAAGCCGCGGATCTTGAACTGCACCTGATTGATGTTCGCGGTCAGGCCCTGGGGATTGTTGACGCCACCCGGGCCGTAGGGGCTGCCGTACGTGCCGGCGGTGTTTTCCAGGTCATTCTGCGTCGTGAGCATTACCCCCGAGGTGTACATGAGCGAACTGCGCAGATCGGTCGCGCCAATGTCTTTGATGAAATCGCTGGTGATGACATTGATCGAAATGGGGATGTCCTTGATCGCGGTGTCCACGCGCGATCCGGAGATCGAATTGGTCGCGCCGTAGCCGTTGTCTTTATCGGTACTGACCACGAAGGGCGAGAGTCGCACCTCTTCAGGTTGCTGGTCGGCAGCGGCCGTCTTTGTCGGCTGTGCGGTTGACGGATTCGCTGCCTCTTGCGCGGCGGCGCGAATGATGGGAATCAAGGCGAGCCCGACAGTGAGCAACGCCGTCAGCAGTCGATCCAGGATCGCGTAATTTCGGGAGGTCATGAGTGGGTTTGGTTAGGTAACCGAAGGATTGCCCGGTCATTCCCGCGGCGGAGTCACCACCGCGCCCGTGGCGCTAGACCACAGGGCGCGAAGCAATGCGTGCCGACCGGAGTAACCTGGCAATGATGGGTTCAAACAGGGGTGCAGACGGGCGATTAGGGCAGATGTAATTCATATTTGTCAACAATTATGTGCGCACTTTTGTTACCATAACTGTTAAGTGCAAATGGCGGCCGTAGTTTTATGTTATAATGTTTATTTCGAGGATGTTCGGTGATTAAATGTCAAAAATAAGCATTTCTTAACATCGCCATAATAAGGCATTTCTCACTAAGATGTGCGCAGTATTATGTCTTGATTTTATCGTAATGTGCGTTCAAGGGAATAGCAGCGACCCCCTCAGCGCCCCAGCCCCGTATAGCCACTTTCCCCTGTGAATCAGCAAAAGCTCGCCAAGCTTCTCAACGTCTCCCGGACGACGGTCTCCCGCAGCCTCACCAACCACCCAGCGATCGGAGCGGAGACCCGCGCCCGCGTGCAGGCGCTGGCCGCGCAGATGGGTTATCGCGGCCAGGCGACCCGCGTCGTGCGCCGGTCGCGGCAGAGCAAACCGCTGACCGTCGGAGTCGTGATTGGCGTGCCCGCGGAGAACGTCGCCCTCGCCACGTTCCCCTACATCCTCCAGGGCATCCGCGACCGTGCCGGGATTGAACACCTCGCCATCGATGTCAGCTACCAGAATCCGGCCACGTTCGACACGACCTCCAAGCGCCATTCCATCTTCCGCCACATGCGCAGCGCCAACTGGCGCGGAGCGATCCTGATCTATCCCTTCCCCGTCCACGCGGTGGGCATGATCTCGCGGAAGATCTCCACGGTGTCCGTGCTCGATGAATACGCCGCGTTGGGACTCGACATCGTCGACGTCGACGATGTCTCGGGCTTCCTCTCCATGGTCGATCGCCTCGCCCAACTGGGGCACAAGCGCATCGGCTTCGTGCATTGGCACTATCCCGTCGGCGGCGTGTGGGGCTACCGGCGTTTCGGCGGCTACGTGGAGGGAATCTTCCGGAACGGTCTGGAATTCCGCTCCGACTGGGTCCTGAACATTCACAAGGCGACCCCGCGCTACGAGTCGGCCGAAATCGCCGACCTGGTCTTCCAGAAGCTCCGCCGGGATCGCGTCACCGCGTGGGTGTGCGCGGCCGACCACCAGGCCTACAGCCTGATTCAATCCCTGCAGGCCCGTGGCGTGCGCATCCCCGCCGATTGCTCGATCACCGGCTTTGACGGCCTCGAGCCGCCCCCGCCCATCCAGCGGGCGACGTCGATGCTCGTGCCCCACGAGGAGATCGGCTCGTCCGCCCTTTCCCTGCTGATGGGACGCATCCTTCGTCCGTCCTCGCCGCGGCGGAAGATTCTGGTCGAGCCGCGCCTGGTCGAGGGCACTACCGTGGCTGCGCCTCCGCAGTCCTGAAAGGACGCCCCGCCATCATGCGGTTGCCCGGGAATGCTTGGCCCTTGCCGCGACGCGATTCTTGCGAGGCAGGCGTTCACCGCGTCCCCGTCGCCGGCCGGACCCCACCAACGTTTGGCGGCAGTCGGCGCAAGCTGCCCGGCGCCATCCGCGGACCAGCAATACCGACCATCACCTCAACCTGCCACCCTGCCCCGGCGCCGTCGAAGCACGGCCTGCCTGGGGCCTGAAACCGATGTCTGTGCTGACGCCCGCCGCGGCGACGAAGCCGACTCCCGCTCGTACCGCGGGAAGCGCCCCGGTCACGGGGGCGTTCGTGAACGCGTTTGGCGGCCGCTATTATCGCATCGCCCACTGCGACCACATGCCGGTGTTCTTCATGAACGTCGTCAGCTCGTCCGACCTCTGGCTCTTTGTGGGGAGCAACGGGGGCCTCACCGCGGGCCGCGTCGACGCCGAGCACGCCCTTTTCCCCTACCAGACCGTTGACCGGGTCTACGACAGCGTGGGCTGCACCGGCCCGTTCACCGCCCTCCGGATCGAAGCGGCCGACCACGCCGACCGATGGGAGCCCTTCGCCGCCCACACGTCGCGCCTGCACGAAGTCACCCGCAACATTTATAAGAGCATCGAGGGCGATCGGGTCTGGTTTGAGGAAATCCATCGCCGGCTCGGGCTCGTTTTCCGCTCCGGCTGGTCCACGGCCGACGCCCACGGCCTCGTGCGCCGGTGCGAACTGGAAAACCGTAGCGCCCGCCCGCTGGCAATCCACGTGCTCGACGGGCTGCGCAACCTGCTGCCCCCGGGGATCCCCTATCGGCTGCAGGTGGAAAGCAGTTGTCTGGTGGACGCGTACAAGACCGCCGAACTGATTCCCGGAACCTCCCTCGCCGTCTACGCCCTGGCCGCCGGCATCGTCGATCGGGCCACCCCGGTCGAATCGCTGCGGGCCAGCATCGTCTGGTCCGCGGGCCTCCCCGCTCCCACGACCCTGCTGTCCGACACCCAGTTCAGTGCGTTCCACGCGGGGAAACGCCTGATCACGGAGACCTACCGGCGTGGGATCCGATCCCTCTACGCCGTCAGCAGCCAGTTTCACCTTCCTCCGGGCACCCGGCACCAGTGGCTGATGGTCGCCGATACGGGGCTGACGCAGGCAGAGGTCGCGTCCCGGCGCCGCCTGCTCGCCGCCGCCGATTTGACCCAGCAGGTGATTCGCGCGACCGACGCATCGACACAATCGTTGCGGACCCTGGTCGGCATGGCCGACGGTTTCCAGGCCGGCGGCATCGAAACCACCACTGCGCACCATTTCGCCAACACCCTCTTCAACATCATGCGCGGCGGTGTCTTCGCCGATGGCTACCGCATGCCGTGTCGGGAGTTCGCCGCCTTCGTGCGGATTCGCAACCGCCCGGTGGCCGAACGGCACGCCGACTTCCTCGCTGCGCTTCCCGCGTCGCTCCTCCGGGGGGATTTTCTCGCCCGCGTCACGGCCGGCGGCGACCGCGATCTCGAACGCCTGGCCTTTGAATATCTCCCCCTCACCTTCAGCCGGCGCCACGGCGATCCCAGCCGCCCGTGGAACCGCTTCAGCATCCGCGTGCGCGACGAACACGACGAGCGCGTGCTCCACCACGAGGGCAACTGGCGCGACATCTTCCAGAACTGGGAGGCCCTGTGCCTCAGCCATCCGGAGTTCTTTGAGAGCATCGTGGCCAAGTTCGTCAACGCCTCCACCCTCGACGGTTACAACCCCTACCGCATCACGCACGCTGGCGTCGACTGGGAGATTCCCGACCCTGAGGACCCGTGGTCCTCGATCGGCTACTGGGGCGACCACCAGGTGA
>DATIWI010000039.1:0-6574 GCA_035519475.1 Opitutaceae bacterium | reverse complement strand
CGCCACCCCGGGCCGTTCGTGGTGCTGGGCGCGGGCGGGAAACTGGGGCTGCATCTTTGCGTGATGCTGAAGCGGGCCCTGGTGGCCGGGGGCCGGGACGACGCGGTGATCGCGGTCTCGCGCTTCCGGACGTTGCGCGACCGCGGCGAATTCGTGCGCCGGGGAATCGAGGCGCGGTCCGCGGACTTGACCGACGCCGCCTTGGTGGCGGCTCTGCCCGAGGCGCCGACGGTGTTCTTCCTGGCGGGCGTGAAGTTCGGGACGGCGTCGCAGCCGGAGCTGCTCGCGGCGGTCAATGAGCGGATGCCACATATGGTCGCGGAGCGCTACCGCCGGTCGCGCATCGTCGCCTTTTCCACGGGCTGTGTGTACCCGTTTGTCACGCCGGAGAGCGGGGGAGCCACGGAAGCGACGCCGCCGGCGCCCCCCGGCGCCTATGCGCGATCGTGCCTGCAGCGCGAGCGCGCCTTCGAGGAGGCCTCCGTGCGCTGGACCACGCCGGTGGCGCTGATCCGGCTGAACTATGCGGTTGAATTCCGCTACGGGGTGCTGCTCGACATCGCGGAGAAGGTCCGGCGGCGGGAGCCGGTGGATCTCGCGATGGGGTATGTCAACGTGATCTGGCAGCGCGATGCCCTGGCGCAGGTCATCCAATCCCTGGAGCTGGCCGGATCCCCGGCGGTGCCGGTAAACGTAACCGGGGCGGAGATCCTGTCGGTCCGCGCGATCGCCGAGCGCTTGGGGGAGCTGTTCGGCGTCCCCGTGCAGTTCCGGGGAACGGAGGCCCCGACGGCGTGGTTGAGCAACTCCCGGCGCGCGCGGAGCCGGTTCGGCGACCCGCCGACCAGCCTCGAGGCGATGCTGACGTGGATCGCGGCATGGCTGCAACATGGGGGCGAAGTCTGGGGAAAGCCGACGGGTTTTGAGCGGCGCGATGGAAACTACTGAGCCGGTCGGCTCGCCTGCCCATGTCCCTCGACCTTGATCTTCGGCACCATCTCGCGGAGGGCCACGTGATCCCGGCGATGCCGCTGGCGCTTTCGCGGTCGCGTCGCTGGGACGAGCAACGGCAGCGGGGTCTCGTGCGGTATTATCTGGACGCGGGCGCGGGCGGCCTGGCGGTCGCGGTGCACTCGACGCAGTTCGCCATCCGCGACCAGGCGGTCGGCCTGTTTGAGCCCGTGCTGCGCCTCGTTGCCGAGACGGCCGGGCATTGGCTCCACCAGCGGCCGCGCGCGCCGCTGGCGCTGATCGCCGGGATCTGCGGCCGCACTCCCCAGGCCGTGCGGGAGGCCCGCGTTGCCCGCCGCTGCGGGTATCAGGCCGGTCTGCTCAGCCTCGGAGCCTGGGCGAACGATCCGGAGGCGGCGATCCTGGCGGGCTGCCGGCGGGTGGCGCGCGAGATTCCCCTCTTCGGGTTCTACCTGCAGGCGGCGGCCGGGGGGCGGGACCTGTCGTATGATTTCTGGCGCCGGTTCGCCGAGATCCCCGAACTCGTGGCGATCAAGCTGGCGCCGTTCAATCGCTACCGCACCATCGACGTGGTGCGCGCGGTGGTGGCGGCCGGCCGGGCGGATGTCGCGCTCTACACCGGCAATGATGACAACATCATCGGCGACCTGCTGACGGTGTTCGATTTCGGGCCGGAGCCCCGCCACATCGCGGGCGGATTGCTCGGGCAGTGGGGCGTCTGGACCGAGCGGGCCGTCGCCTTGCTCGCCGAGATCAAGCGCGCCCGGCGCCGCGGCCGGCTGGCGGCGGACTGGTGGACGAGGAACGCGCAGCTCACCGATGCCAACGCCGCCATTTTCGATGCGGCGCACAATTTCGCCGGCTGCCTGCCGGGCATCCACGAAGTCCTGCGGCGCCAGGGCCTGCTCACCTCGACGGCGTGCCTTGATGCGCACGAGAAACTCTCGCCCGGCCAGGCCAGGGAAATCTCGCGGGTGAGCCGGGCGTATCCCTGGCTCGTCGACGACGAATTTGTCGACCGGAACCGTGCCCGCTGGCTGGATTGATTCGCCATGCTCCCCGTCGCCGCCGCCCTGCAACTCGCCGATCGCCCCACGGTCTACGCCGTGGTCGCCTGCTACCTGGTCATGCTGGTGTGCGTCGGTTTCGTGTTCCGGCGCTTCAGCCACAACGCGAGCGACTACTTCCGGGCGGGCGGGCAGGGGACGTGGTGGCTGGTGGGGGGCAGCGTGTTCATGGGACAGTTCAGTGCGTGGACCTTCACCGGAGCCGCCGGCGCGGCCTATCAGGTCGGTTGGAGCCAGGTCGTGACGTACGGGGCCGGCTCGCTCGGGTATTTCATCCTGACGCTCGGTCCGGCGGCGTGGTTCCGGCGGACGCGGGTGATCACGATCGCCGACGTGATCCGGCTGCGGTTTGGCCCGGGCATGGAGCTGTTCTTCGCGTGGCTCCAATCCATGATGGCGCCGCTGTTTGGCGGGCTGCACCTCTACTCGCTCGCGATCTTCGTCACCGCTTTTCTGGGCTTCGACATTCGCGCCGTGATCCTGGTGCTGGGCCTGGTGGTGCTGGTCTACACGGCGATGAGCGGGGCGTGGGCCGCGCTGGCGGCGGACTTCATCAAGGCGCTGGTGTTGCTGCCGATCGCCTTGCTTCTGGCGGTGATCTGCCTCGCCCATTTCGGCGGCATCGGCGGATTCCTCCACGCCATCGCCGCCCACGGCCTCCAGCCGACCTATGCGCCGTTGAAGAGCGCGGCGACGCTGGCGACGATTCCCGGCGTCACGCCCGGCTATTTCACCCTCGGGTTTCTGGTGGCCTATTACAGCGCCCAGGTCGCCAACATCAACACGCTCACCAACGCGGGCCGGTTCCTCGCGGTGAAGGACGACCGGGAGGCGCGCCGGGCCAGCCTGCTTGCCGCCGGGGCGCTGCTGGTCGCCACCCTCATCTTCTTCATCCCGCCGATGACGGCGCGGCTGCTGATTCCCGACGCGGTGGCGGGCATGCCGCTGCGGGCGCCGACCGAGGGCGCCTACGCCGCCATGGCGCTCCACCTGCTGCCGGCGGGGCTCGTCGGCCTGGTGCTGGTGGCCATCTGCGCGTCGACGATGAGCACGCTCGACCTGAGCCTCACCGGGCTCGCGGGGCTGATCACGCAAAACATCTATCCGGCGCTTTGCCGCCTCGCGGGGGCCACGCCGTGGGAGGGGCGGGCCCGCCTTGTCCTGGGCCGGGTGGTGAACCTGTGTTGCGCGCTCACGGTCATCACCATTGCGCAGATCATGGCGGCCTTCGGCTCGGGCGGCGTGTTCAGTCTCATGATCAAGCTCATGGCGCAGGTGATGGCGCCGATCGGGATCCCGATGGTGTGGGGGATGTTCGTCCGGCGGGTGCCAACCCGGGCGACCCCGCTGGCGATCGTGGTGGGCTTCGTGGTCTCGTCCGGAATTGAATATGCGCCCGCGCTGCTCGGCACCGCGCCGTGGCTCTATCACCAGCAGATCCTGGCGCTGTTCGCCGCCAGCAGCGCGGCCTTCTTCGGCGCCTGCCTGGTCTACTGGCGGCAGGCCCCTGACCCGGCGGTCGTCGCGCGCGAGGCCGAGTTCTTCTCCCGGTGGCGCCGCCCGGTCGATTTCACCGCGGAGATCGGCGCGGGCAACGACGGCCGGCAGATGCGCGTGATCGGCCTGTTTGGACTGTCGATGGCCGCCGCCATCCTCCTGCTGCTCCTCCCGGCGAGCAGTGCCGGGCACAGCGGCAAGATTCTCGTGATCGCCGGCGGCACCGGCGCGGTCGGCGCCCTGCTGTGGCTGTCCGGCCGCGCCCGCCGCGCCACCTGAATTTCCCCGATGCCCTCCGCGCCGCTCCTGAAGTCGTTTTCCACCCTCGGGTGTCCCGAGCTGACCCTGGCCGAGACTTTCGCCCTGGCGGAGCGCCACGGCGTCACCGCGGTTGAGCTGCGGACGCTGGGCGGGACGACCGACCTGCCGGCCTGGTTCACGCGCACCTACGGTTCACCGCCGGCGCTGGCCGCTTGGCTGCGGGGCCGGCGCGTGCGGATCCTTTCGCTCGACACCTCGCTGGGGCTGGTCGCACCGTCGGCGGAAGAGCGCGAGGCCTTCCTCCGTTTCGTTCCGTGGGCCGAGGCGCTCGGCGTGGCCTGGCTGCGGGTGTTCGATGCCGGCCGGGAACCGACCGGCGACGGCCTGGAGGAGGCGGTGGCGACGATGCGGTGGTGGCGCGAGCAGCGCGCGGAGCACGGCTGGCGGGCCGACGTGATGGTCGAGACCCACGACACGCTGCTGACGGCGGATACCGTGCTGCGTTTTTGTGCGCGGGTGCCCGGCGCGGCCATCCTGTGGGATGCGCACAACACCTGGCGAAAGGGCAATGCGGATCCGATGGCCCTGTGGCGGGCGATCAAGGCCCACGTGGTGCATGTCCACGTGAAAGACAGCGTCAGCCGGCCCTCCGGGCGGTTTCCCTACACCTACGTGCTGCCCGGCAGGGGCGAATTCCCGATGGCCCCGCTGGTAGGCGCCCTGCGCGCCGCCGGCTACGCGGGCGCCGTCAGCCTCGAGTGGGAGCGCCAGTGGCATCCCGAATTGCCGCCGCTCGCGGAGGCGCTGCAATCGGCGGCGGAGCGAAAGTGGTGGTGAGAATACATGGAAGGCAAGAAACCGAATGCCGCGGGCTGCGTTCATTTGGCGGGGTCCGGCCTGCGCTCCGAAGGCTGGGCGAAGGAGGGCGACCCCGCCCTGCAAGCGGATTCCTCTTAGCGAAATCTATGCAGTTCAGCCGCAGGTTCACTCGCGATGTCCGGCACCGTCCGGTGGTAGGGCCGGACCTTGGTCCGCGCCGGCGTTTTCGAGTGAACGGCACGCGCCCCAGCCTTCGTCCCGCCATCGCGGGACTACGGCGAGGCAAGCAAGGCGCGGCCCTACCAATTCAACTGCATCGTTCCGGCTGAGACTGGTGCTACCGCAGGTGGCGTTCACGTTGCACTTGAGGTGGGCCGGCGTTTCCGGACAATCGGCGGGAAACTGGCGGTGACCTATGACCAAGCCCGCATTCCCGGTTGACTCGTCCTCCCCCATGCCCCTCCGCGCGGCCGTCGTCGGCCTGGGGCGCATCGGCTTCGGTTTTCATGCGCCGGCCATCGCGCGGCATCCGGGCTACCAGCTGGTGGGGGTGGCCGATCCCCTGGCGGAGCGGCGCGCCGAGGCGACGGCGACGTGGCGCGTGCCGTCTTTTGATACGCTCGAGCGACTGCTGGACGCCGCGCGCCCCGAGCTGGTGGTGATCGCTTCGCCGACCAACTTTCATGCCGCCCAGGCGCTCGCGGCCTACGCGCGCGGGGCGCACGTGTTCTGCGACAAGCCGGTCGCGCGTACGGTGGCCGAGCTGGACGAGATGCTCGCGGCGGCGCAGGCCGCCGGGCGGCGTTTTCTGGCCTACCAACCGGCGCGGTTCGTCCCGGAAGTCCGCGCGCTCAAGGCCCTGCTCGGCCGCGGCGTGCTCGGCCCCATTCACCTCATCAAGCGGGCCCGCTGCAACTACGTGCGCCGTCACGACTGGCAGGCCCTGCAGGCCCACGGCGGGGGCATGCTCAACAACTACGGCGCCCATTGCCTCGACGAAATGCTCGCGCTGACCGGGGCCGAGCCGATTCGCACGGTCTATTGCGAGACGCGCTGCGTGGCCACGGCCGGGGACGCCGAGGACGTCGTCAAGGCGGTCCTCGTGACCGAGCGCGGCTGCCTGCTCGACCTAGACATCAGCCAGGCGAGTGCGCTCCCGGGCCCGGCCTGGCAGGTCTGCGGCTCGTTCGGCGGCGCCCTCTGGGACGAGACGACGCGCTGCTGGCGAATCCGGTATTTCCGCCCGGAGGAGGCCCCGGCGCCCGCGATCGAGGCCGGCCTGGCGGCCGCGGGCCGCCATTATCAAAGCGAACAGTTGCCCTGGCAGGAGGAGCATCTCTCCGCCGCCGGGTTTCCCGAGCCCGATTATTACGACGCGGCGTGGCGTTATTTCGTCCACGGGGATGCTCCGCCCGTGACCAGCGCGGAATCGCGGCAGCTCCTGACGCTGATTGGGCGCTGCCGGGCGAGCGCCGAGAGCGGCGCGGTGGCGTGAGGCTGCGACTGAACCACAGAGACACAGAGGACACGGAGAACGGAAAGGAGTCTTGTAGGGCCGGCGCTGGCGCCGTGCCGCGTTTTGCGGGTGATTCTTCGTCGATGGATTGAACCGATGGGTGAAGCCGGCCGGCTGGCCAGCAGAGCCTGCGCGCCGTCCTATCCGCCATTGCTTGGGCGAGAGCGGAAACCCCGCGATGGCGGGACGAAAGCTGGGGGAGCGCCGTTCCGGCCTTGCGAAACATCTGCCTCACGCGAACGCCGCGACGGCCGCGACGGAAACACTATCTCTCAAAATGTCGTTTTCTTGCGCGCATTTCTTCGTCACGGAGTTCACGGAGGCGGCACCGAGGTCACAGAGGAATCCTCAGTGGCCTCAAGACGGGCTCAGTGACCTCTGTGACAAGAAGAGATTTCCTCGTCGATTGCGGCTCCGCCGCCGTAAGCCCTCAGTGCCTCTG
>DATIWI010000038.1:0-3524 GCA_035519475.1 Opitutaceae bacterium | reverse complement strand
GGTCGGCCAGCGAGGTGAAGCCGATCGTGAGGGCGATGGAGCCGGGACCGCTCAACATCGGCATGGCCAGCGGGGTGAGGGAGATGTCGTGCTTGGCGCGCGCCTCCTCGTGGCGCCGGCGCTCAGAGGCATCCTCCCGCGGCGCCGCGAGCATGGAAAGGGCGAGGCCGGAGACCAGCAGGCCGCCGGCGATGCGGATGCCGGGGATGGAGATGCCGAAGAACCTGATGATGAGGCCGCCACCGAACAGGCAGCACACGAGGATGACCACCATGTACAGGCACCCCATCTTCACCTGGTGGGTGCGGCGCTCCTCGGTGTCGCCTTCGGTGATCGTCAACAGCACCGGCGTGGAGGCGATGGGATTGATGACCGGCAGCAGGGCCACCACCGTGCCGAGGATGAGTTGCCAGAAGTGGGACATGCGGGCGTTCGGTTCCGGGTTCTGAGGGCGAATGCCTTCGACAACAACCCAAAATCCAAAACCCAAGACGCAGAGCCGTGCCATCCCGCGCTCCCGCGGCGCTCACCAGACATCGACCGGTCCCCGGGGCACCGGGATGCCGTCGGCGGAATCACGGAGGTCGGTCCCGTGCATGAAAGACGCGACGAGATTCTGCGGGCGGTATTTCGGCCGCAGTTCGCCGTGCTCGTCACAGAACTGCCGGCGCCATGTCCGGTAGGCGGCGAGCGCCTCATCGAACTCCGCCCGCGTGCGAAATCCGGCGAGGCGGCGCCGGAGTTCGCGCACCGGGCCGAAGCGCCGGGCATACCAGGCCGCGGCCTTGCGGAAGAGGCGGCAGCCCAACTCCTCGCCATACGTGGTAATCATGCGATCGAGGTGACGGCTCATCACGTGCGTCCGCTCGTCGACCGACGGCTCCGGGAGCAGCTCGCCCGTGAGCAGGTAGTGCTGCGTCTGCCGGAAGATCCAAGGGTTGTAGAACGCTCCGCGGCCGATGCTCACGCCCGCGCAGCCGGTCGCGGCGAGCATCGTCTTGGCGGCCTCGGGCGTCGTGACATCGCCGTTGCCGATGACCGGGGTGCGGCGCACGGCGGCGACGACCGCGCGGATGCCCGCCAAGTTGACAATGCCGCCGAAACCCTGCGCGCGGGTCCGGCCGTGCACGAAGATCGCGGCGACGCCGGCGTCCTCGAGCACGCGCGCGAGATCGGGCGCCGTGAGGTTGGCGTCGTCCCACCCGAGGCGCATCTTGGCGGTGACGGGGATCTTGACGGCGTCGACCATGCCCCGCACCAGCGCCGCGGTTTTCGCGAGCTCCGTCATCATCGCCGCGCCGCCGCCGATCTTCGTGACCTTGCGCACGGGGCATCCCATGTTGATGTCCACCGCGGCGAAGCCGAGCGATTCGACCCGGCGCGCGGCGTCGCGCATTTCCGCGGGCACGCCGCCGAAGAGCTGCACCGCAAGCGGCGCGTCCGCGGGACAGGTCTGGATGAGTTCGAGGGCCCGCCGATTTCCTTCGAGCAGAGAGCGGGCGTTGACGAGATCGGTGGTGGCCCAGCCCAGACCGCCGAGTTCGCGGATGGTCAGGCGCAGCGGCAGGTTGGTGTAGCCCGCCAGCGGCGAGAGAAACAGGTTGGACGGGAGCTCGTACGGGCCGAGGCGCATGGCGGACCGGAACGAATCAGCGGGAAGCGGCCGGTGTTTTCCGGAGAAAGCCCAGCAGGGCGGCGACCACCGGGCCGGCGATGAGCAGGAGGCAGATTCCGAAGAACACGCCGATCGAAGGCGTCAGCCGGCGGGTGCCGTCGAGGTTGGCCTGGCAGATGCGGTGGTGCAGGAAGAGGAAGAAGGCCAGCGCGCCACAGCCGGCGCCGAGGATCATGCGGGCGAGCCGCTGCCGCGTCGCCTCCCGGCGGCTGGGGGCCAGCCAGTAGTCCTTGTGCGGAACGTTGATCCAGGCCGGGGGGAGAAGGCTCGAGACGAAGGCAAGCGAGAAGAAGAACGCCGTGAAGCCGAGGGCGAACACCACTTGATACTGGAGGAAATGGCCGCGCGGCATCCAACCGGTGGCCCGGCCGGAGGCGGCGAAGTGGGTGGCGACGAGGCCGGGAAGCTGCGGATGGTAGTAGGCGGCCTGGCCCAGCAGCAGTGCGGCGAGGATGAGAAAAAGGATCAGAACGGGATGTTTCATGCGGGCTGGGGCCGGAGGCCGCGAAGCCGGGCGGACGCGGCGCGGCGATCAGCGGGCGGCCAGCGCCCGCGTCATCCGGGCGAGCGCCTCAATCAGCGTGGCGCGCGGGCAGCCGAAATTCAGGCGGAGATACGTGCCCGGCTCGGCCCCGAAGTGCCGGCCGTCGGAGAGGCCGACGCCGTGGTTCTCGAAATGCGCGACGGGGTCGGGCAGGCCGAGCGCGGCGACATTCAGCCAGGCGAGGTAGGTGGCTTCGATGGGCGCCTCGATCTTCACGCCGGGCAGCTTGCGGGCGACGCCATCGAGCAGGATGGCCCGGTTGCCGCGCAGATACGCGAGGAGGGCCTGGCGCCACGGCTCGCCGTGGCGGTAAGCGGCTTCGCAGGCCGCGTAACCCAGACAGTTGACCTCCGCGACGATCCCGGCGCTGGCGCGGAGGAAGCGGGCGCGCAGCTCCGGGTCGGGGATGATCGCGAGGGAGGTGCCGAGGCCAGGAAGATTGTAGGTCTTGCTCGGCGCCATCAGCGTGATGGTGCGCCGGGCGATCGCCTCGCCGAGCGTGGCGATCGGCACATGCGGGAGATCGTCCAGGATGAGGTCGCAATGAATTTCGTCGGCGCACAGGATGAGGTCGTGCCGCAGACAGAACTCGGCCAGGCGCTCGAGTTCGTCTTGACGGAAGACGCAGGCAACGGGGTTGTGCGGACTGCAGAGCAGGAACAGCTTGGTTTGCGGTGTCACGCGGGCGGCGAGCGCCTGCCAGTCGATCTCCCAGCGATGCGCGGCGCCGTTGAGCGTCAACGGCGCCAGGGCGACTGCGCGGCCCTGGTGCACCGGTGCGGTCATGAAGGGCGGGTAGACCGGCGGGTTGCACAGCACGGTCTCCCCGGGCTGGGTGAAAGCGCGCGCGGCGACATTCAGGCCGACGACCAGACCCGGCAGCCACACCAGCCACGAGGGTTCGAGGCGCCAGCCGTAGCGAGTGTGCATCGCTGCCACCATCGCCTCGACGGTCGTCTGGAGCGGCCGCGCGTATCCGAACACACCGTGGTCAACCCGCGCGTGCAGCGCGGCCAGGATCTCGGGTGCGGCGCGGAAATCCATGTCAGCCACCCAGAGCGGAATGACGTCACGGCCCGCGTATTTCTGCCATTTCTGCGAATCGGTGCCGCGCCGGTCGATGGGGGTGTCGAAATCGTAGGTCATGCGGAGAAGGCCCGGAGCGTAACCACAGATCAACGCGGATGAACATGGTTTTCTTGCCCGGCCGCCGGGCGGGTGGCGGGACGATTTTTCCCGGCTGGATGGCACGCGGCAGGCAAGCCTGTCACGCTGGGGCGCGGAGGCGGAAACTAAGTTTCGCAG
>DATIWI010000037.1:0-5482 GCA_035519475.1 Opitutaceae bacterium | reverse complement strand
TCACGCCTATCTCTATTTCAACGAGCAGGACCAGACCGCCGGCCGGCTGGCGAAGGCGAAAGCGGCGATCGACACCGCCGTCCGGCTCGCCCCGGACGCGCCGGAAGTGATCGAGAAGCTGGGCGACTACTATTATTACGGTTACCGCGATTTCGGGCGCGCGACCGAGCAATACCAGCGCCTCGCGGTCCTGCGCCCCAATGACGTGGAGGTCTTTGGCTCGCTGGGGCTCATCTACCGCCGGCAGGGGCGGTGGCCGGAGGCGCTCTCCACCCTGCGGCGGGCGGTGCAGATCGAGCCGGGGAACCTGCGCTACGTGCGCACGCTCCAGCAGCTCGCGCAGGCGCTGAATCTCTGGGAGGAGGCGGAGGCCGTGCAGCGGCACGTGGTGGAGCTGCAGCCCGACAGCCTGCCCGATGCGGCCTTTCTGACGGCCGTGCCGTTTCTCGCCCGGGGCTCCACGCAAGAGGGCCGGGCATGGATGGCGCGGACGAAGCCGGCGCCGGCGCAGGAGGGGATGATGCTTTATCTCCGAAAAACGTGGGCCCGGCTGACCGGCGATTTTCCGCTCGCCATCCGGCTCGACCAGCAGCAGCGGTATTTCGACGGCCTCGAGGAGCCGCATTGGAGCCAGGACGTGAACGCAGCGTTCGTGCTCGCGGCGCACGGCGATACGGCGGCGGCCCGGGCCCGGGCCGGAGAGGCGCTGGCGGTGATGAAAGCCGAGGTGGAGAAGCAGCCCACCAGTGCGGGTCTGTGGGTGGGAGTGAGCGGCGCGTACACGCTGCTGGGCGACAAGGCACCGGCGCTGCGCGCCGCCCAGAAGGCAGTCGACTTGGTGCCGGAATCGGCGGACGCGGTGGCCGGCCCCACCTACACCCAGAATCTGGCGTCCTGTCTGGCCTATCTGGGCGAGAAGGACCGGGCGCTCGCCGAGCTGGCGCGGCTGCTGCGCACGCCCTACGGCGAGAACATCTACGTGGCGCGAGCCAGCCCGACCTGGTTCCCGCTGCACGGCGATCCGCGCTTCGAGGCGCTGGTGCACGACCTGAAGAACAACGCGCCGCTGTTCTGACGCATGAGCGAGCCGGGCAGAGCCGTTTTCCTGAGCTACGCCTCCCAGGACGCCGAGGCGGCGCGGAAGATCTGCGACGCGCTCCGCGCCGCCGGTGCCGTGGTCTGGTTCGATCGGAGCGAGCTGCGCGGCGGCGATGCGTGGGACGCGAACATCCGCCGCCAGCTCAAAGAGTGTGTGCTCTTCGTGCCGACCATCCCGGTCAGCACGCAGGCGCGGTCCGAGGGTTACTTCCCACGTGAAGGGAAACTCGACGCCGACCCAGTGACATGACCGACGCAACCAAGGCACCTGAGCCGGCTGGAGTGCCGCCGTCGGCTGCCTGGCCCTGGCCGGAGGCGCTCGATGCGCTCCAAGCCGCGCCTTTGCATCACCGTCTTCTGTTGGAAAATGAGCGCGTGCGCGTGCTCGACACCCGAATCGGCCCGGGCGACCGGGTGCCGGTCCACACGCACCGCTGGCCGGCGGTCCACCACATCAGCCATTGGAGCGACTTTGTGCGCCGTGATGCCGAAGGGCGGGTGCTCGCGGACACGCGCGGGCGGCCGCCCCCCGCCAGTCTGCCGCTCATCGTGTGGTCGGAGGCGCTGCCGCCGCACACCCTTGAGAACGTGGGGCCCGCCGAGTTGCGGGCATTGAGCATCGAAATCAAGGAAGCTCCGGCAGAAGAGCGGAAGTCGCAGGCATAAGTTAAACGGGTGGGGCCGTATCCTGAGCCACGCCGCGCCCGCCGCGGAGCCCTCCGGCGCCCGCCAGCGGAGCGTGGCCAGCTGCGAGGGAGCTTTCCAGATTCACCCTGCTTTGGGCTGGCAAGGCATGGCGGAATTTGCGGTAAATCGCAGTCTCGATGTCGAGCACTCCTCCAATCCAGCCGGTGGAGATGCCCTCGGGCGCGGTTTTTCTGAGCTACGCGTCACAAGATGCTGACGCAGCCAAGCGGATTGCCGACGCGCTGAGGGCTGCCGGAGTTGAAATGTGGTTTGACCAGAGCGAGCTGCGCGGGGGCGACGCGTGGGATGCAAAGATCCGTCGGCAGATTCACGAGTGCGCGCTGTTCGTGCCGGTGATCTCGCAGCACACGCAGGAACGAGCCGAAGGCTATTTTCGACGGGAATGGAAACTGGGCGTCGAACGCACCCACGACATGGCCGAGGACGTGGCGTTCATCGTGCCCGTTGTGATCGACGATACTTCGGACGCCAATGCGCGCGTGCCCGACAAGTTTCGCGAAGTGCAGTGGACACGGCTGCCGGGCGGAGAAACGCCGCCGGCGTTCGCCGAGCGCGTAAAGGCGTTGTTGGCGGGAAGACGTGTAGCCGGGGCCGCTGGCCCCGGTCCAGTCTCAGCGAGGCCGGCTACAACCAAGCGCGCGCGAGCTTGGCCTTGGCTCGCCGCTGCAACGATCGGCATTGCGGCAACGGTGGCTGTCGTGATCTGGCAGCCGTGGCGAAAGCCGGAGAGTTCAACGGCCGGGCCTACCCAGCCGAGTTTTGAAGTCCGGCAGTTGGTCCAGCAAGCATTGACGTTGTTGCGGGGGACGAACGTTGTTCGGGCGGATCTCGAGACCGCCGGGCAGTTGTTCGAGAAGGCGAAGGCCTTGGATCCGACCAGCGGCGACGTCTGGGCCGTCGGCGCCATGGTCGATGAGGGATATGTGTCCCGTCATTACGACACCTCCGACACGCGCAAAGGGGAGGCGCGCGCCAAAGCCGCGCGCGCCGTCAAGCTGGCCCACCGTTCGTTCGAAGCGCGTCTGGCGCAAGCCATGGTGCTCAACACCGTCGTGGCCGATTCGACCGCTCGGCCCGAAACGGAGCAGTTGACTAAGTCGCTGCTGGAGGAAAGGTCTGATGACCGGTGGGCCTTGATCCAGAAAGGCAGGCTCTTGTGGGCCGAGGGCAGCCTTGATGAAGCACTCGCCTGTTACCGGCAGGCCAATGATCCAATTTCAGAGGGTCATGCGTGTTCGCTGGTCGGACGGTGGGATGAAGCCGAGGCCGCAGCCAACCGCGCCATCTCGTCAGGCTTTTCCGTGGCGGGGTTGCTGTTGAAGGCGGAAATTGAAGTCATCTGGCGGGAAGATCTTAACGCTGCACAAGCAGCGATCGACCAATTGCCCGCCTCAGAACTGCTCGAGGACGGGACAGCCGCGTTCGCGGCCAATCTCCGTCTTATGCACCGTGAGCCGGAGAAGGTTCTGGCGATCATGCGGGCATTGCCGCAGGATTGGATCAGGTGGGGCGATGCCCCTTGGCCCAAGGCGGAATGGACCGCATTTGCCCATTACGCAGCCGGCCGCCTGACGGCCGCCCGGACCGACTGGCAAGCGGCGCTTCGCATGACGGAAGAGCGCTTGGCGGCGCGTTCTAACGACCCGGAACTCCTGTTGGAGAAAGCTTGGTTTCTCGGCTGCTTGGGAGAGTACGACGAGGCGCAGCGAACCTGGCGACTCCATCAGCAGCTGCGGGGTCAGTCCGAGAAAGAGATCACGGTGGCCTCGGTCTTCCCCTATTTCTGTCTCTGGGTGTATCCGGAACGGCGCGAAGAAATCATCAACGCGCTCGCGGCATTTCCGCCGGCTTCGCCCCACGCGTGGCTTCGTTACCACCCGGTTTGGGATCCCCTCCGCGGCGACCCGCGCTTCGAGAAGCTCCTCCGCGACACGCTGCCCAAGGGCGCGAAGCCGTTCGACGACCAGATACCAGCCGCCAGTCCGGCCGCGGAGGCATTTGCGACATCAGCTGCACCTTTGGCGCCGGGCGCGCCCGACCGGAAATCCATCGCGGTCCTCCCGTTCACGAACATGAGCGAGGACAAGGAGGCCAGCGGGTTCTTCGCCGACGGCATGCACGAGGACGTGATCACCAACCTGGCCCTGATCCGCGAGCTCCGGGTCGTCTCGCGCACGACCGTGGAGACCTATCGCGACACCAAGAAGCCACTCCGCCAGATCGGCGCGGAGCTGGGTGTTGCCTATATCCTCGAGGGCAGCGTGCGCCGGGCCGGCCAGAAGGTTCGGGTCACCGGCCAGTTGATCGACGCGCGTACCGACGAGCATGTGTGGGCCAAGTCCTATGACCGCGACCTCAGCGACATCTTTGCCATCCAGGCCGAACTGGCGCAGGCGATCGCAGCCGCCTTGCAGGCCGCCCTTTCGCCCCAGGAGAAGTCGCTGCTCGAGCGCCGTCCGACCGATAACCTGGCGGCGTACGACCTGTACCTCAAGGCGCGTGACATCGGCTATCGCGAGAGTCCCGTCCGGGCCGAGCCGCTGCGGAAGCGGGAGACCTTGCTGCAAGGCGCGGTAACCCTGGATCCCGATTTCGCCCAGGCCTGGGCGGCGCTGCACCGGGTCTACGCGAGCGAGTACAATCAGAACTTCGATCACACCGAGGCCAATCGGGTGAGGGCGAAGGCCGCGCTCGACCAGGCCGTCCGCCTGGCCCCCGACTCCCCGGAGGTCGTCCGCCTGCTGGCCGATTTCGCCGATTCGGTCGAGCGCGACTACGGTCGGGCGCTGACCTACCTCGAAGAACTGGCCCGCCTCCGGCCGGATGATCCGTCGGTCTACGGAGATTTCGGCCACGTGTATCGCTCCCAGCGGCGGTGGCTCGAAGCCGTCGCCAGCTACCGCCAGTCCATCCGGCTCAATCCCCGCGAGGTCAGTTCCGGACAACAATTGGTGCAGTTGTTGCGCCGGTGCCGGCGCTACGACGAAGCGATCACGGAGCAGCGCCGCATCGTGGACCTGCTCCCGGAACGAATCGACGAAGCCAGCATGCAGGCTTTGTTGCCCTTCGAAGCCCGCGGGTCGACGGAGGAAATGGAGGCCTTTTTGGCCGCTCTGCCAGCACCGAAAGCGAACCTGGCCGAGGTCATTGGGATCCGCAAAGTGTGGGCGCAGGCCCACGGCGACTTCCGCGAGGCGGGCCGGCTCGACCGGCTCCAGCGTTCCGCCGGCGATGACCTCCGGACGCGGGCGCGGGAGGCGCTGGATGCAGCGGTGACGCTGGCCGCCCTGGGCGACATTCCCGCGGCCCGCGCGCGCCTGGAGAGACTCCCCGACGAACTTCGCGCGCGGCTCGTCAACGAAGCGGCCAACCCCCAGTGGTGGGCGGAACTCGGACGGATGGAGGCGCTGCTCGGCCACTCGGAGGAGGCGGTGCGCTGTGTGCGCCAGTCGGTCGAAGTGATGCCGGAGTCGCTCGACAAGTGGCACCTGCCGCAATACCTCGGCGCGGAGGCGTTTGTCTACACTTGGATCGGCGATCGCGACAAGGCGCTTGCGGCGTTCGCTCACCTGCTCCACGACGAGCCCGGGGCGCTCCAGAACTGGTACAACGTTCACTACCTGAAGCACGGCCCGTGGGCCTGGCCCCTGCGCGATGACCCGCGCTTTCAGGCGCT
>DATIWI010000036.1:0-3924 GCA_035519475.1 Opitutaceae bacterium | reverse complement strand
GAGCGTTTTCATCGAGCGGACGAACACAGCCGGGGGACTCATGGCGGCAGGCGGGCTTCGCGGACCAGCTCTGCAACCGCCGGGGGCAGAGGCAGGCCCGCGGCGAACACCTGCGCCGCCGGGCTCATCTTGCGCCAGGTCCGCCGGAGGATGGCGACCAGCTTTTGCCGGGGGTAATCGGCATGCCGGCCTGCGAAGGTCGCGAGTTCATGTTCCAGAAAGACCAGACAGGCGGCATCCTCCAGCGCCTGCGTGCCGGCGTTGGTCCGAAGGCCGCTCTTGGACACCCAGGTGGCGATGTCGGCGGCCTCAGCGGCGGGCACGCCGGCCTGCAGCACGAGGGCGCGGGCGCGGGCGGCCTGCTTCTCATAGAGCGATTTCCGCCAGGCGAGATACCCCGCTTGACCCACGGGAAAAGAGGACCGCGGCACCGACCATCGTTCGAGGTGCTGGCTGCGAGCGGCGAGCCGCAGCGGGGGCGGGGCGGCGGACACCAGCCGTTCCACCCACGCCTCCATCCTGTCGGCGTAGACGAGTTCGGCGGCACGCCCGTCGACGGTGGCGCTGGGATCGGCCCGGTGCGCGGCGTCGATCAGCGCCCGGGCGTGGACGTAGGCATCCATGACGCGGCCCAAGCGAATCCAATCCACCGTGGGGCGCAAGCCGCGGCCACAGCCCGGCCGCTCAGGAAAGTTTCACGTCCAGCAGCGCGAAGAGGGCGGATTCGTCCAGACGCTCCTGCTTCATCGTATCGCGGTCGCGCAAGGTGAAGGTGCCATTGGCGAGCGTGTCAAAGTCGATCGTCACGCACCACGGTGTGCCAATCTCGTCCTGCCGGCGGTAGCGGCGGCCGATGGCGCCGGACTGGTCGTAGAAGGCAACATAGCGGCGCTGGAGTTTCTGGTGGAGCTTCTCGGCGACGGCAACCAGCTCCGGCTTGTTCTTCACCAGCGGCAGCACCGCCACCTTGATCGGCGCCAGCCGCGGGCTGAGCCGGAGCACGACGCGCTTCTCCAGCTTGCCCTTCTCATCCGGCGCCTCGTCCTCGGCGTAGGCCGCGCAGAGCGCGGCGAGGAAGATGCGATCGACGCCCACGGAGGGCTCGACCACGTGCGGCACGTACTTCTTCTTTGTGGTTTCGTCGAAGTACTCCATCGATTTGCCGCTGAATTTCTGGTGCTGCGTCAGGTCGAAGTCGCCGCGCGCGGCGAAGCCCCACAGTTCCTGCACGCCGAAGGGGAACCTGAACATGATGTCCACCGTGCCCTTGGAGTAATGGGAGAGCTTCTCCTTGGGATGGGCGTATTCGCTGAGCAGCGCGCGCGGCACGCCGACGCTGTCCAGCCAGGCGAGGCCGGCGTCGATCCAGTCGCGGTGACACTTCTGCCAGTCCGCGTCGGGCGCGATGAAGTACTCGATCTCCATCTGCTCGAACTCGCGCGAGCGGAAGGTGAAGTTGCGCGGGTTGATCTCGTTGCGGAACGCCTTGCCGACTTGGGCGATACCGAAGGGGATCTTCACGCGGCCGGTGTCCAGCACGTTCTTGAAGTTGATGAAGATGCCCTGGGCCGTCTCCGGCCGCAGGTAGGCCACCGCCGTCTCGTCGCGCAACGCACCGACGTAGGTCTCGAACATCATGTTGAACGAGCGCGGCGCCGTCAGGCTGCCCGGCTCGCCGGTCGCGGGGGAGGGGATGAGCGGGATCTCCTTGGGCATGGTTTGGGTGAAATCTTTCACCACGAGCGGCTCGAGCCGTCCCTGGATCGCCTTCTTGCGCTTGAGATTCTCCGCCTTCTCCTGCAGCTCGGCCTCGGTGGCGTCGCCCTCCAGGGCCGAGACGTAGCCCACGATCCGGCCTTCGACCACGACCGCGGCCCAGAACAACTGGTCCGCCCTGTAGCGTTGCTTCGAGGCTTTGCAGTCGACCAGCGGGTCGGTGAAGTTGTCGACGTGGCCCGAGGCCTTCCACGTGGTGGGGTGGTGGATGATGGACGAGTCGAGGCCGACCATGTCGTCGCGGCGCTGCACGAAGTCGCGCCACCACGCGGCCTTGATGTTGTTCTTCATCTCGACGCCGAGCGGGCCGTAGTCGAAGAAGCCGTTGAGGCCGCCGTAGATGTCGGAGGAGGGGAAGATGAACCCGCGGCGCTTGCACAGCGAAACGAGGGCATCCATGAGGTTCGCGGGAGCCGGAGCGGTGGCCATAGGGGATGAGAGATAGGCGGCTGGCGCGGTCCCGGTCAATTCCGCGGTTGCAGGGGTCGCGACGGAGCGACATTGCTAATTGTCGCCCCATGAAAATTCGGCCCGCTGTTCTGAGCCTGACCGCGCTGCTTGCCGGGCTCGGTGAGGCACGGCTGCCGGCCCAGGACGTCATCATCGGCGAACCGGGTGGTTCCAGTCCGAGGGCGCACCGGACCACCCTCCGCAAGCCAAGGGACAACCGAAGGTCGAATACCCGGACGTCCTGCTGACCTCCGACGAGACCAGTTACGTCATCCTGGCCCGGTACCTCGACGACAAGGGGCACGGGCTCATGATGGATGCGCATAGCACGCATCCCTGGTTCAAACGTGCGGTGGAGGAGGCCATGGACAATTGGCCGATGCGTCCGGCCCGGCTTGTCGACAAGCCGGTGCCGTCATGGTTTTGGATCCCCATCATCTTCAATCCCGTCTCGGCCTCCCCCAAGCGGGCCGATGCGAAGCCGCGCCTGCTCGCGGTGACTCCGGTGATCCTGCTGGAGGCGATGATGATCAAGCTGCGCGACAAGACCGAGGCGTGGGGCACGGTGAGCCTCGATGCGGCGGGAGTGCCGCAGAAGGTGAGCTTGGAGCCGCCCGCGTCCGACAAACTCCTGCCCTTGGTCGAAACCGCGCTGAAACAGTGGCGCTTCGACCCGGCGAGGGGCGGGCGGACAGGTCACGCGGGCCGCGGGGCTGCGGGCCGGACGGCAGTTTGCCTTTGATTCAGGAGAAGGCACCGGCCAACCTGTCGCGCGTGCCCTCCACCGCGCCCTGCGCCCGCGGACCCCTTCCAGCCTTGCGGACAGCGTGCCGCCGTTTGGTAGTGGTGTTCGTGATGCTCGGTTTCGCCCACGCCCGCGCCGGTGATCCGCCCCCTCCGCCGGTGATGCCGCTGCCGGCAAACTGGGCTTACACGCCCGGGCGTCTGGCGGTCACCCGCGCCTTCACGGTCGGCGTGACCGGCCATGGCGGTGCGCGCCTGCAGGCAGCGGTCGAGCGGTTGCTGCGCGCCTGGCGCGAGCGCACCGGCCTGACCTTTGCGCCCGTGCGCGCCGCCGGCGGCACCCTCGTGATCGAGTGCGGCGGGCCGGCGTCCACGATCCCGGTTTTGGGTGAAGATGAGTCGTATGCGCTCGAGGTGGATTCCGCCCGGGCGGTGTTGCGGGCCCCTGCCGAGGTCGGCGCGCTCCGCGGACTGGTTACCTTGCAACAGCTCCTGCAGAACGGCGCGGACGGGTGGCAGGTGCCGGCCATCCGGATCCAGGACCGGCCGCGCTTTGCCTGGCGCGGCCTGCTCATCGACGTCAGCCGCCATTGGATGCCGGTCGAGGTCATCAAGCGGGAACTCGACGGCATGGCGCTGGTGAAGCTCAACGTGTTGCACTGGCACCTTACGGACGACCAGGGCTTCCGGGTGGAGAGTCTGCAGTTTCCACGGTTGCAGGAGGCGGGCTCGGACGGACGCTTTTTCACGCAAAACCAGATCCGCGAGATCGTCGCCTTTGCGGCGGACCGGGGCATCCGCGTGGTGCCGGAGTTCGATCTCCCGGGCCACACGACGAGCTGGCTCGTCGGTTTTCCCGAATTGGCCGCGGCGCCGGGACCGTATGTGATCGAGCGCAAGTGGGGCGTATTTGATCCGGTGATGGACCCGACGAACGAGGCGGTCTACCAACTG
>DATIWI010000035.1:0-32183 GCA_035519475.1 Opitutaceae bacterium | reverse complement strand
GGTCGAGCGCGAGGAGGGTGACGCCGAACGAGGACTCGAGCGCGGTCTTCTGGAAGAGCTGGTTGATGACGACCTTGGCCTGCTCCCCACGCTTGAGCTCGATCACCACGCGGGTGTTCTCGTCCGATTCGTCGCGGAGGTCGCGGATGCCGTCGATCTGCTTGTCGGAAACGAGCTCGGCGATGCGCGTGACGAGCGAGGCGCGGTTCACATTGTAGGGGATTTCCGTGATGACGATCTGTTCGCCGCCGCCCTTGAGTTCCTCCGTATGCGCCTTGCCGCGCACCCGGACGATGCCCTTGCCCGTGGTGAGATAGGAAACGATGCCTTCGCGGCCGGCGATGACACCGCCGGTGGGAAAATCGGGCCCGGGGATGAGCGCGACCACCTCGGCGACGGGAAGGTCGGGCCGGTCGATGACGGCGCAGGTGGCGGTGATGAGCTCGTCGAGATTATGCGGCGGGATGTTGGTCGCCATGCCGACCGCGATGCCGGTCGAGCCGTTCATCAGCAGGTTGGGCAGCGCGGCGGGCAGCACGGTGGGCTCGGTGGTCGATTCCTTGTAGTTGGGCGCAAAGTCGACGGTTTCCTCGTCGATGTCGCGGAGCAGCTCCTGGGCGATCTCCGAAAGACGGCACTCGGTGTAGCGGTAGGCCGCCGGCGGATCACCGTCGACGGACCCGAAGTTCCCCTGCGGGTCGATGAGAGGGTAGCGCATCACCCAGGATTGGGCGAGGCGCACGAGGGTATCGTAGACGGAGGCGTCGCCGTGGGGATGATAGTTCTTCAGGACCTCGCCGACGACGCCGGCGCACTTGTCGTAGGCGCGGCTGTGGAGCAGACCTTCGCGCAGCATGGCGTAGAGAATCCGGCGCTGCACGGGCTTGAGGCCGTCGCGCGCGTCGGGCAGGGCGCGCGAGATGATCACCGACATCGAATAATCGATGTAGGCGGTCTGCATGATCTCGGTGATGTTGGCCGAGGAGACCTTTTCGTTGGCGGCGTACATGGCGGCAGGGAGGCCGGAGCGGGGATGCAGGAGGGCGGAGGGTCAGGTCACGCGTCCGTCCCGGTTCCAGACCCCATCCTAGACATCGAGATACTGCACGTTGAGGGCGTTGTCCTCGATAAACTGGCGGCGGGGCGGGACCTCGTCGCCCATCAGGAGCGTGAAGAGATGGTCGGCCTTGGCGGCGTCGTCGATCGAGACGCGCAGCAGGCGGCGCTTTTCCGGATCCATCGTCGTCTCGTAAAGCTGCTTGGGGTTCATCTCGCCGAGCCCCTTGTAGCGCTGGATGGAGAGGCCGCGGCGCCCGAGATTGCGGATATGGTGCAGGATCTCGAAGGGTGCGTGCAGCTCGGACTTCGCCTCGCTCTTCTGGGTGGGATTCTCGGTGATGACGTAGCGGGCATGGTCGGTGGGCAGGAAGCGCGAGACATCGAGCCCGCCCGCCGCCATGGCGCGGAGCAGCTTGGTCATCTCGGTGGATTCGAAGATCTCATGGATGGTGATGCGCCGCGCGGCGAGCGGGCTGGCGCTGCCGCCCTCCGCGGGCCGGGACCCGGTGCCGGCGCCGTCCGGCTGGTCAAAGAAGTCCGCGCTGAGCCCCATGCGTTTGATGAACTCGGCGCGCGCCTCGTCGTTGCGGAGAAACTCATGCGACTCCTTGTTGCCTTCGCGGATGCGCGCGACGTAGCGGGGCAGCTCGTGCGTCTTCGGGGCGTGCAGCTCGAGGTATTCGGCCAGGGAGGCGCCGTAGCGCGTGACGCCCGCGCCCAGTTTTTCCAGCGCGGCGAGCGATTCGACGATCTTGTCGATTTGCGCCGGGGCGAAGGTGGACTGGTCGCGGAGGCGCGTCAGCACGACGTCCTCGGACCCGAGTTCGAGCAGGATGCGGTTGAGCTGCTCGTCGTTGTCGACGTACTGCTCGCGCTTCTTGCGCTTGATGCGATAGAGGGGCGGCTGCGCGATGTAGACGTAGCCGCGCTCCAGCAGACCCTTCATCTGGCGGTAGAGGAAGGTGAGGAGCAGCGTGCGAATGTGCGAGCCGTCGACGTCGGCGTCGGTCATGATGATGACTTTGTGGTAGCGGGCCTTGTCGGCGTCGAAGGCGGAGTCATCCTCGCCCGCGCCGATGCCGGTGCCGATGGCGGTGATGAGCGTCCGGATTTCCTCGTTGCTGAGCACCTTGTCCAGCTGGGCTTTCTCGCTGTTGATGAGCTTGCCGCGGAGCGGGAGGATGGCTTGGTAACGGCGATCCCGGCCCTGCTTGGCCGAACCGCCGGCGGAGTCGCCCTCGACGATGTAGATTTCGGTGAGGGCCGCGTCGCGCTCCGAGCAGTCCGCCAGCTTGCCCGGCAGGCCGCCGCCGGAGAGCGCGCCCTTGCGGATGGTTTCGCGGGCCTTGCGTGCGGCCTCGCGGGCGCGGGCGGCGTTGAGGCATTTGTCGATGACCCGTTTGGCGATGGCGGTCTCCTTCTCGAAGTAGAACTTCAGCTTCTCGCCGACAACCTTCTGGACGATGCCGTCGATCTCGGAGTTCGAGAGCTTGGTCTTGGTCTGGCCCTCGAACCGCGGGTCGGCCATCTTGACCGAGATGACGGCCACGAGCCCCTCGCGCACGTCGTCGCCGGTGATGCCGGGGTCTTTCTCCTTGATGAGGTTGTTGGCCTTGGCGAAATTGTTGATGACACGCGTGAGCGCCGTGCGGAAGCCGGACAGGTGGGTGCCGCCCTCGAGGTTGAAGATGGAGTTGGCGTAGGCAAAGACCTGGTCGTTGTAGGAATCGTTGTACTGCATCGCCACGTCGACGACCGTGCCGGCCTTGGTGGGATCCTCGTGCGGCTCGGTGTCGCTGAACGTGATCGGCTTGTGGTGCAGCACGTTCTTGTTGCGGTTGAGAAAGCGCACGAATTCGGAGATGCCGTCCTTGAAGAGGAAGCGCTCGTTCTTCTGCGCGCGTTCGTCAACCAGGTCGATGGAGACCCCAGGATTGAGGAAGGCCAGTTCGCGCAGGCGGTTGGCGAGGATCTCGTATTTGAATTCCCTCGTGATCTTGAAGATCTCCGGGTCGGGCTTGAAGGTGATCTTGGTGCCCGTCTTCTTGGTTTCGCCGATCACGGTCATCTTCTGGGTGGTTTTGCCCTGCGCGAACCGCATGTGGTAGACCTTGCCGTCGCGGCGCACCTCCGCTTCGAACCACTCGGAGACGGCGTTGACGCACTTGGCCCCGACGCCATGGAGGCCGCCGGACACCTGGTAGGCGCCCTTGCCGAACTTGCCGCCGGCGTGGAGATTGGTGAGCACCAGCTCCAGCGCCGGAATCTTGTAGACCGGATGCAGGTCGACCGGAATGCCGCGCCCGTTGTCCTCGATCGAGCAGGAGCCGTCGAGGTGGATGCTCACCGCAATGTGCGTGGCAAACCCCGCCAGGGCCTCGTCAATGGAGTTGTCGACGACCTCGAAGACGCAGTGGTGAAGGCCGCGCTCCATGGTGTCGCCGATATACATATCGGGGCGCTTGCGGACTCCCTCGAGGCCTTCGAGTTTTTGAATCTTGGACGCGTCGTAGGCAGCGGCACCGGCCTGGATTTTGCTCAGCGTTTTCGGGTCGATTTGGTCAGACATGCAGGTCGAAATCTCGCGTTGAAAATGAGACAAAAACTGTCTCGGAAATAGGGCCTCTGGACAACGTTTTTCTTGGGCGATGCCGGCAATTGTTTAATTTGAGGTTGCCAACCAAAGATAGCCATGTAAGTTGCTGACACTTTGAAGCTTTCAGTGAAAGTGTATTACGCGTGCCGCGTGCTGGCGCAACTTGCTAGGCATCACGGAGAAGGACGCCTGTCGCACATTGAGGAACTGGCGAAAATCGAGGCGGTTCCCGCGAACTATCTGGTACAGATTCTGAGCGAGCTTCGCACGGGTGGCCTGATCGCCAGCCGGCGCGGCAAGCAGGGCGGCTACGTGCTCGCGCGAGCACCGGAACGGATCACGCTCTTCGACATCGTGAAGCTGATCGAAGGCGATCTGTTGGAGTTCGGCGGCAGCGCCGATGGCCAGTCCGGCCGCCGCGTGCAGCAGGTCTGGCGCGACGTGCGCGCCGCGCTCGAGGCCAAGTGCAAGAGCTACACGCTGGACATGCTGGTGACGCGCGGGCCGGGGGAGATGTATTACATTTGACGGGCGCGGACGACCGTGCC
Organism: Opitutaceae bacterium; assembly: GCA_035519475.1. Classification (GTDB taxonomy): domain Bacteria; phylum Verrucomicrobiota; class Verrucomicrobiia; order Opitutales; family Opitutaceae; genus Fen-1467. Next base: position 27,980 of record DATIWI010000035.1, on the reverse strand, counting down.
GGCGGCCACGGCAACTTTCATTTGACCGAGCCGGCGGTGGCGGCAGAGTGAGGGCGCCAATGCCGACTCCTCCGCTGGAAAACCTACGCGTTCTGCAGGAACGCGACCAGCAGCGGCTTGTCCTCGAAGCGCAATTGAAGAGCGTGCCGCGCGATATTGCGGCCGTCGAACAGAGGATCGCCTCCGAGAAAGCCGCGATCGAGTCGGCCCGGGACGAGACGAAGGAGCTCGAGCTCAAGCGCAAGGCGGTGGAAAACGAGGTCGGCGCGGCGGAGGAACGGGTGGCGCGCTACAAGAGCCAGCAGCTGCAGGTGCGCAAGAATGACGAGTATCAGGCGCTCGGGCACGAGATCGAGGTGACGCAGGCGCAGATCGGGGCGTTGGAGGAGGAGGAGTTGCGGGTGATGTTCGCCATCGATGAAGCGAAACGGAGACACGCGGACGCCGAGGCGGAGTTGACGCGGAACGTGGCGGATCATGAAGCGCGAATCCGCACGTTGCGGGAGCGCGGAGCCGTTTTGGAAGCGGAGGTGCGGACCCAACAGGAGGCGGTCGCGGCCGCACGCCGGCTGCTCGATGAGGCGTCGCTGCGGCTCTATGACCGACTGGCCGCCAAGCCGGGTCTGCCCGTAATCGTACCCGTGCACGAGGGCAAGTGCGGGGGATGTCATCTCAAGATTTCGTTCAATGTGGACAGCGAGACGCGCAAACCCGACAAGCTGGTGACCTGCGACCAGTGCGGCCGCATCGTGTACTGGGAGGCCTGACGGGGCGCGACGCGCGGCCAACACGTTTGCAGGCTGGAACTTGTCCGAGCATCCGGCGCCTCGTGCGGTCGGCGTGAAAAGGCTCGCTTGCGCCCCACCCCCTGCCTCAAGCTTTCCCCTCCTTGGTCTTGGGGCCAGGTCGTCGCTCCGTTCTTTGGAAACATCCCACGGCGCGGGTAAACCCGCGCCTGCGCGCCAGCCGTCCGGGGCAACCCGGGTGAGCGCTGGCGGTTCGGAGAGGAAAGTCCGGACACCCTCGGGCAGGATTCCCGGCAAGAAACGCTGTCGCGCCGGCAGGGCAGGCCGCAAGGCCGCCGGCCGGAAGCGCTTCCGCTCAAGCCGGGGCACGGCGGTTCAAACCCCCGTGACGGACAGTGCCACAGAGAAGATACCGCCCTGAGCATGCCGCGAAAGCGGCGCGTCGAAGGGTAAGGGTGAAAAGGTGGGGTAAGAGCCCACCGCGCCGGCCGCGAGGCTGGCGGCAGGGAAAACCCAATCCGGTGCAAGACAAAATAGGGGACTGGGCGGCCCGCCCAACAGTCCCGGGTATGTCGCATCCTCCTGCGCCCGCTTCGCGCGGCGCGGAGGGCAGGTCCCGTCAGGGGCCTGAGAGAAATGACGATCGCCCCGGCGCGAGCCGGGGGCCAGAATCCGGCTTACGGCCCCAAGACCAAGGCCATCCGTCGGGCGCAGCGCCAAAACCGCGCATGTCGCGAGGGAGAAACCGCTTGACTTGCCGAAGGTCGTTGGGATGGTCGACCCTTTCGGACAGTGGCGACGTTCCGTTTCGCATCACCCATGGCCAACACAAAATCAGCCCTCAAGAACGCGCGCAAAGCCCGCAAGCGCATGCTGCGCAACAAGGCGGTCAAGACGCGTCTGAAAACGCTGGCCAAGCAGCTGGAGACGGCGGCCAAGGGCGGCGACCCGGCGGTGGCCAAGAGCGCGGCCATTGCGTATGTCGCCGCTGCGGACAAGGCCGTCCGGGCGGGCGTGATCCACGCCAATGCCGCCGCCCGGGTAAAGGCGCACGCGGCGAAGTTCGTTTTCGCGAAGTAAGGCCGCGCCGTGGGGCCGCCCGCGCCGCTCCGTGCCGCGGGCATTTTGTTTCCACCGATCCCCGCGGCGGCCGCTTGTGGGTTGAAGCGATGGCGGTGATCTGCCCAAGCTGTCCCTCGGCATGCCGTCGGCCCCACCCACGTGCGAACTTCGCCTTTTCCATTGCGCCGATGCCGCGTGGACGCAGGTGCTGCGACCGTGGTTGACGGCGGTTCCCGGTCGCCTGGCCCGCCGGTATGTCGTGGTACCCACGCGTGGTCAGGCTCACGCGCTCAAACAGCGCTGCCTGACCGAGGGAGTGCCGCTGTTCGGGGTCGAATTCCTCTCGCCGGGACTCGCGCGGCAGAAATGGCTTGCCCTGGTCCGGCCGGCCATGCCGGACCTCGGGCGCGAACTGCTGCTGCTCGGCGCGCGCATCATTCTCGCCCGCCGGCTGGCGGCCCAGAGGGACGCAGCGCCCCCGCCCCCCGAGTTCGGTTTCCTGAAGAGCCTGCAATCCGATGCCGGGCGTGCCCTCGATCATTTCGAAGACCTGCTGCAGGCGGGTTTCAACCATGAGCATTTCGGTGAGCCGCTTCTGCGCGACCTGTTTGGCGAACTCACGGGCTGGGTGCGGGCGACCGGCTATGAGCTGGCCCAGATCCAGGACCAGCGCGCGGCGCTCACGCCGGTCCCGCCCGAAGCTCCACGGGCGGGTGACGCCCTCCTGATCTACGGCCTTTCGGCGGAGACCTGGGGGGAGTTCTTCCAAGTGGCCGCGCTTGCGCGCCGATGTGGTGATCTCACCGTTGTGCTGCCGGTACCGGCTTTGCGCGGCCGGGGCCTGGATGAGCACTGGGTGAAGCTCTGGGAGGACTTTCTCGGCGTCGAGTCGACCCTCCTCGACGAGGAGGACGCTGCCCCCTCCTGTGCGCCCGTGGGCCAGGCGTTGACGGGCGAAGCGCCTCCCTCCAGTCCGCTGCCGTGCGAATTCCTGGTCGGCCGGACGCCCGCCGACGAGATGACGCTCGTGGCGGACCGGATCCAGGCGCTGCTGGCGGCCGGCGCGGCCAACATCGCGGTGGTCTTTCCCGGGCCGGAGGCGGATCATCGTCGCCTGGCGGCGCTGTTGGGCGCCCGCGGCGTGGAGTTCGCCGATCTGCTGGAGACGCCGGGCACGCCGCCGCTCGAAGTGCGGGTGCAACAGGCGCTGCTGCGGTTCCACGAGCGCGGCGGCCGCCTGGAGGAATTCCTCGAGTTGTGGACGCTGTTGCGCGCGCTCGGCTGGGTGCAGGCGCCGCTCGGCGCGGCGCGCGCCGTGTGCGCGCACCTGTTTGAAGACTGCCAATCGCATCTGCTCGCGGACGGTGCGGCGGCGCTGGCCGCGTGCAGACAGGCGCACGCCGGCGCGGTGCGCCGGCTGGCCGAGCTCCTGCTGCCGGCGTGGCCGCCCGAGCTGACCGTGGGTGATGCGCTGGCGGAGTTTGCGCGAGTGTGTGCGGACTTCCGGCTGGCCCGCCCGGCGGGCTGGGACGCGCTGGTCGCCTTCGCAGACGCGGAGAAGCGGCTGCTGCCGCGGCTGCTGGTCACGGGCGCACTCGCAGCGTTCCTGCCGGCGGCGAGCCCCGCGGCCGCGGCGGGCAGAGGCGGGTTCGCCCGGGTGACCTTCACCACGCGCCGCCGCGCCACCGGCGTGGCCTGGTCGCATGTCGTCTTTACGGGCGCCAACGCCGGTGTCTGGCCGGTGCGGCGCGAGACGGGCCCCTGGCTGCCCGACGAACGGCGCCTGGTGCTCAACGAGGCTTCACGCTTTTCGCTCGGCCTGTTGACGAGCGAGGACCGCGCCCAGTTGGAGCGCGACGCCTATGCCGCCATCACCCGCGACACGCACGAAGGCGTGGTGTTCTCGGCGGCTTTGTTCGACGAGGAGGAGCCGGAGCTCAAGCGCATGCCCAACATCTGGGTAGAGCGGATGCTCTTCTGGCAGCAGCACGGCACCCAACCGGGTTGGTCGGTGGAGCGGACCTGGGAGTCCCTGGCTGCGGGCGCTGCCCCGGATTCCGCGCCCGCCGCGGTGGCGGAGGAACTGCAGCGGTGGCGAAGCGTCTGGGTGGCGCGCCGCGACCCCGCGCGGCCTTTCGACGAGTATTTCTACTGTGCGGATCCGGCGCTGCGGCCGGCGGCCCTCGCCGCCAAGCTGATCGAGCGGGGCCTGCTTGACCCGGTGGAGTTCTGGTACGATGCGGTGCTGGGAGTCAAAGCGGTCGACTGGCAGCCGTTCGCCCGCGCCGCCCGCAAGGACCTTGGTCTGTCCGCCCACCAGTTGCTGGCGGAGGCGCTGCGCGGCGAGGTGGAGGCGGGTGATTTCCGCCGCCTGCCGCCCCCGGAGGAATGCCGCGCCCGGCTGGAGGCGGCGCTGGCCGCCTGGCGGAGACGGCGTCCCTCCGATCGTTACTGGGATTCGTTTCAAGCCGAGCTGGCCCACGTCACGCGGGTCCTGCTCGACAAGGTGCTGGCGCTGGCGGGCGGACGTTTTTCGGTGGTCGAATGGAGGCTGCCACGCGGCACGACGCTGCGGGCGGGCAGCTGCCGCGTGGGAGTGCACGGCCGCATGGATGTGGCCCTGACGGACCGGCCGGGCTGGGAGGGCAGCGTGGTCAACATCGTGGATTTCAAGACCGGGGAGGTCCGACCGCTGTCCCCTGAACGCATGGCGCGGCGCGGCGAGGGCTTGCAGCTGGGCGTCTACCTGGCCGCGGCGCGGGAACTCGGCGCGGCGGAGGGACGGGTCTGGATGCTCAAGCCCGAACCCGGCGGCGAGTCGTTTCTCACGATGGCGGATCTGACCCCAGCGCTGACGCTGCTGGACCGCTTGGGGACCCACCTTGCCACCGGCAAGTACGGGCAGCTCACAGCCGACCGCACGGACTACACGCACGGCTTCGACGCGCCGCTGGCCTGCGCACCGATCAAACAGGCCGTGTTGGCCGAGAAATACGCCGCGACCTTTGGCCCGCCGCCGGCGCCGGGGGAGGGGGAGCATGAGTGAGCTGAACACCGACCAGGGCGCCCGGACACGCTTTCGCGAGGAGTTCGACACCAACTTCGCGGTGAGCGCGAACGCCGGCTCGGGCAAGACGACAGCCCTCGCGGAGCGACTCGCATGCATGGCGCTGTCGGCCGCGGGCGCCGCACTGCTGCCGCGCATGGTGGTGGTCACCTTCACCAAGAAGGCCGCCGCGCAGATGCGCCAGCGGGCGCGCGCGGCGTTGTGGCAGGAGCTGGCCCTCCGCCGTGCGGGGGGCCGGGCCACGCCGGCCCAGGCGATTGAGCAGCTCGACCGGGCCTGCTTCGGCACCATCCACAGCTTCTGCCTGCAGCTGGGACAGCGATTCGGCGCGCGGTCCGGTCTGAACCTGAACCCCGCCGTGGTCGAAGAGGAGGACAAGGAGGAGTGGCAGGAGTTTCTGGAGCAGGATGCGATGGAATTCACGGCCATGCCCCGGGAGTGCGTCGACGCCTGCCTGCGCTTCCTGCCGCTCGGCGAAGTCTTCCCGTTGGCCCGTGGATTCAGTCTGGCCGCGGCAAAGCGTTTCCTGGAGCGCGCCCCGCGGGCCGGACCGGCCGCGCCGGACGAGCGCGTGTTGGCGGAGTTGCTGGCGCTCCCGGGCCGGGGACGCGGCCGCGGCAACCTTGAAACCACCCAGCGCGCGGCCGCCGACTGGGTGCGGCGGTTTCACGCTGGCGGCGGCTTCCTGCCGATGCTGGAGCCCGTCGGGTCGGCAGAGCGCGTCCGGGAACTGGTGCAGGCTCTCACGGCGCCGCTGAAGGCCTGGCTGGCCGGCGCGGCGGCGGCGCTGGCCGCGGAGCTGGCCCTGCGCTATCGCGATTATCGTTTTGAACGCGGCGTGCAGACCTACTCAGACCAGGTGGAGGCGGCGCTCGCCGTCCTGCAACACCCGGAAACCCTGGACCGGATTCGGGGCGAGGGCTACCGCGTGCTGCTCGATGAGGCGCAGGACACGGATCCGCAGCAGTTCGCCGTGCTGGTGGAGATCACCCGGCCGCCGGGCGCGGCCATCGGCGACTGGCCCGACGGTGGCGGGGCGCCGCCGCGGCCCGGGCATTTCAGCATGGTCGGTGACGGGCAGCAGGCGATCTACAGCAGCCGGACCGATGTGCGGAATTTCCTGCGGCATCTCGCGGCCTTTGCGCGGGGCGACGGCGGGGAAAGGCTCGATTTCCAAGTGACCTTTCGCGCTCCCCGGCGTGCCGCGGATTTCTTCAACGCAGGATTCACGACGGCGTTCGGCGAGGGTCGGGAGCACAATTGGGGGGTGATGCCCCGGCGCCTGCTGCAGGTGCCGTACTCGCCTCTTGTCGCCGCGCCGGCAAATCCGGAGGGTCTGGTCAGCCGGCTGCCCTTGACCCCGACCGCGGCGGATCTCGGAGTCGAGCCGCGGCTGGCGGAGGAGGTGCGGCAGATCGCGCGGGTGTTGCGCTTGGGCGGCCCGGCGGTCGTCGGGGCGCGGACCTGGGGGGAGGTCTGTCTGCTGGCACCGCGCAACGAATGGCTGGCCACGGCGCGCCGGGTGCTGGAAGAGGAGGGCCTGCAGGTGGCTCTGCAGATGCGGCGCAACCGCAACGCGGATCACCCGGTGTACGCCTGGCTCAGCGGCCTCCTCGCGGTGCTGGCCGACCCGGAGAACGCCTTCGAGTGGGCCGGGGTGTTGCGCGAGGTGTTTGCGGTCGCGGATGCGGTCATCGCGAAGGCCTGGCGCGCCGAGGAGGCCTTCCGGTGGGAGGAACCGGAACGGCATCCGGCGCCCGTCGCGGCGGCGCTGCGGACGCTGGCGCCGTTCATCCTGCGCGCGGATGAGGAGGGCGTGGTGCTCGAGGAATTCGCGGCCGCGCTGGTCGGGGCGTGCGCCCTGCGCGAGAAGGCGCGGCTGGCGGATCCAGGGGGTGGATACGAAGCGGAGCTGGAGCGTCTGCTGGGGCAGGCGGCGCAGCTCGGCCAGGCCGGCGGCGGTCCGCGCACGTGGCTGCACGAGCTCCTGCGCCGCCGCGAGGAGGGCCGCCCGGCCGGCAAGCCCGCCGCCGATGCGCTCAACCTGCTGACCGCGCATTCGGCGAAAGGATTGGAGTGGCCGGTGGTCATCCCCATCGGTCTGTGGCGGGAACCACGCGACCGGAACGAAACGGGACTGCGCCTGCTGGCGGGGGACGAGCCGACGGCGGAGGTCTATTTTGACGGGGCCAGCGTGCCGGCGGAAACGACGGAAGCGCGGCGACGCGAGCGCTGGCGGGAACGGGCGCGGCTGCTTTACGTCACCTTCACCCGCGCCAGGCGGCATCTGGTGCTGCCGTGGCATGCGCAGTTCGCCCCGGTGGCGAAGGGCAGTCTGGCCGATTTGTGGGGCGCGACGGAATTGTTTGACGCGCTGCCGGAAACCCCGGCGGCGGCGCAAGGGGCTTTCCCGGAGATCGACCAGCCGCCCGAGAGAACGACGTCTCCCGGTCCCGACCAGGTCCGGGGTGGGGCGCCGCCGCCAGCGGAAGGGGGACGATCGCAACCGCCGTTGCCGGCGCGCCTGCTGCCGCACCAGCTCGCGCATCATCCCGATGCGGCGCGCGCCACGAGGCACGAATCCGCGCTCGACGAGCCGGTGTTTGGCGCACCGGGCGACGACCCGGTCGACTACGGCCGATGGTGGCACGAAACGATGGAGTTTCTGCCGTGGGACGGGAGCGAAGCGGGACTGGAGCAATACCTGCTCGAAGCGCTGAGCCGCGCCCGGCAGGCGGGCTTGGGGCGACGCGCGGAGGCTGAGATCGCGCTGCTGCGCGCCGGCGAATTCTTCCGCAGCATCCGGGAGACACCGGCGCGGCGGCTGGCGGAGCTGGCCGTCTTTGCGCCGCTGCGTCCGGAGGCGTGGGTCGATGGGGTCATCGACCTGGTCGTGCACGAGGAAGCCGCGCACGTGGTGAGGGTGATCGATTGGAAGACAAACCGGCCGCGCAATGGCGAGGACGCCGGCGCGCTCCTCCGACGATTGGGTGAAGACTACCGCCCCCAGTTGGAGGCCTACGGCGCCTGCGTCGCCGGATTCTTCCCGGGCTGCGGGGTCCGGCTGGAATTGTACGCGAGCGCCGTCGGCGCGGCGCACGTGCTGCGATCAGCCTAGTTTCTGCTTTACAGAGCCGGCAAAGCCCCGCACGGTTCGATTTCCGGAGTCAATTGAACCGCCTATGGGCAACTTGAAGAAAAAGCGCCGCTTGAAGATGAACAAGCACAAGCGCCGCAAGCGCTTGAAGGCGCACCGCCACAAGAAACGCACCTGGCAGAAGTAGCCGGCCACGGACGTCGCCGGTCAGATCACTGCGCCCGCCGCCCGATTCGCGGCGGGTTTTTGTTAGGTCATCCCCGGAAGGGCGTCGCGGGCCTCGGCCGCCGTGCGCCCGGATGAAGGAAACTGCGATCAGGCGAATCGCGTTGGGCCTATTGCTGCACGCGGGTGATCTTGAATCCCTTGGCTCGAAGCAGGGCGATCACACTGCGTGGGCCGACGAGATGGGCAACGCCGACAGCCACAAAGGCGCCGCCGCGCCGGAGGTGGGGTTCCACGCGCGCAGCCATCCTTTCGTTGCGCCGATAGAGCAGCGGACCCGCCAGCTCGTGCACCGATGAATCCTTGAACTCCGCCTCGACTTCAGCGGCGATGCGGCGTTCATCGCCGGAGGCGTAGGCATCGAGCAATCGGCTGACTTGCGGATGCCCCTTCTCGAAATCATCGAGCGATTCGGCCAACAGGGCCTGCGCCTGCGCGCTTCCGAGCTTGTCGAACAGATCGAGTTGCTCGTCGAGGGTCTCGAGCGCGGCCACCCTCAGGCCACGAACCTGACTGTGTTCGTAGAGTTGACCGTCAAGGGTGGCGCTGATGTCGGACTCTTCAGGTGGTACGGCGAAGAGCAGCGCGGCCAGTCCCGGACTGAGCCGCTGCACGAGATCTTCCGGCAGGCCAAGTTGGGCGCCGGCGGCCTTCACGCGTTTCCAGAGAGACGGTCCCAGCCGCGTCTCAAGGTCGGGCGCCGCGGAATTGAACATGCGTGCGGCCATCAGGCCGGCGACTTCGGGTGAGAGTTCGACCTCGGGATGGAACGATTGGCACCGATCAAGCGCGCTCAGCATTGAGGGGAGGGTGTTTTTTACCCGCGAATTCGAGCTGTGCACGGTGCCGCATAGGTAGCTCGGACGGGGTCCCTCCACGCGCCAAAGGAGTGGGGCTGCTGTGGTTTCATTTGCGATAAGCAGCGCGATGAAGAAAATGTAAATACCGTTCAGCACGATATTAATGCGCTTCTTTGGTCTTGTCATAGGAGGCTCGTTTTGTAAAAACCCGCGATCTCTCCCGGCAGTATTCGTCGCAGCTATTCCACAGATGCAACCTCAATTCTTTTCGGTGCCGGGTTGCATGCACCGACTCCCCTCTCCCGGTCAAGGTTCCTAGACCGTCGCGCCCGCATGTTCTCGTTCTCAAAGAAAACGAAAGGCTTTTTCATCGAGATCAATGGGCAGGCGGCATTGATGGCCCGCACATCGTCGCCGGATGCGCCCATGGTGATCGAGGAGATGAAGGAGCTTCCGGCAGGCGACGCCGCCGCCGTGGAGACTGCGGTCAAGGAACTGTTGGGCAAGAAGAGCGGCAGTGGCTACATGCACGCGCAATGCGGCATCTATCCGCCGCGGAGGGTGGTCCGGCGCATCACCCTGGATTTGAAGCGGGTGAAGGAGCCTGGCTACTTTATCGAGCTTTGTGTGCAGCAGCTGCGGATGGAGGCCGAGAAGTGCACCATCGCGGTCCTCCACTCCACCGACGGTTCCGATTACGAGGTGGCCAAGGTGACCACCCAGAAGGAGGTGGTCTTTGTCGGTGGGCCCAACGACGAACTCCTGGCGCAACAAGAGCGGCTGCTCGCGCTGGGGGTGTTTCCCGAGCGCCTGGAATTGGGCACGTTCGCCGTCTTGGGCAGCCTGGTGGACTACCAGTCCTTCGCGCAATTGAAGGCGCCGACCCTCGTTTTGGAAATGGATGCCGACAACACGCAGTCGTTCATCGTCAGCGCCGGCGGCCTCGATGTGACGCGCGCGATCCCGCAGGGCCTCGACGCGATGGTGCCGGTGGTCCAGAAGGAGCTGAACCTGAAGGACGAGGAATCCGCCCGGAAGCTCTTCTTCTCAAATACGTTCGATTTCACGAACATGGGCGGGCTTCTGATCAAGAAGCTGGTGAAGGAGCTGCAGTCCCTGATCGGTTTCTACGAGGTGCAGACCGGCCAGTCCATCGGCCAGGTGCTGTGCACCCACCTACCGCAGAAGCTTGCGTGGCTGGGCAACGCCGTGGCCAAGGAATTGGGCGTGAGCGTGCTCCAGCCGGACCTCGTCAATTGGCTGAAGTCACGGGGAATCACGTTCGCCGCCCCCGCGGCGCCCACAAACCTGGACCCGCGCTGGCTGGGTCCGTTTAGCCTGATGGTCTTCTACGATGCTGTCGCTGCTGCAAAGAGGTGATCAGTCGCAGATGCCTGTCGTGCCGGCGTGGCATCCGAATTTCCGCAACCTTGAGCGGTTGCCGGACACCAAGGTCGTCCGGACCCAGTTCTTCGTCAATTTCGCGGCCATCGCCTTCGCCGCTAGCCTGCTCCTTTACTTCAGCTATCAGGAATACCGGATCAACAACCTCAGCCGTCAAGTGGCCGACTGGCAGGCGCAGATCGACACGAACAAGCGGTCCAGCGACCAAGCGGTGGTGCTTTCGAGGAAATTCCTGGATGAGGAGAGGAAGATCGTCGAGCTCGGCAATTTTCTGAAGCAACGCCTGACGCTGTCCCAATTTCTGTTGCAGGTCGGGAACACCCTGCCGACCGAGCTGGCGATGGACACAATCGACGTCCGCGACGCCGCGGTGAATCTGCGGGGCACGGCGTCCGGCTCGCCCGACGAGGCGAGCGGCCGTACGTCCGCCTACATTGAACAGCTGCGCCAGGACAGATTCTTCAGCGGCATTTTCGAGGAAGTCACCCTGAACAAGCTGGAACGCGAGCAGCCGAGCGGCCGGCTGACGTTTGATATCTTCCTCCGCTTCAAGGGAGCGGTCCCCAAGAAATAGCCATGGCGATCGGCACCAAAAATCTTGTGGCGTTCGTGAAGAAGCATCCCGTCGCAATCGTCGGCGGCGCGCTCTGTGTGCTGCTGCTGGCGGGCATCTACCTTCGCAGCTCAAAGGCCAGCGAAATGGCGGCGACGCTGAAGCAGAAGGAAGAGGAGGGGCAGAGGATTCTCGATAACATCCGCAGCGGCGCCAATCTGGCCGAACAGTACGAGACGCTCGCCACCGCCACCAAGGAACTGGAGGCGAGGCTGGTGCGCGGCCCCGAGCGCGCCCGCAATCAGCAGTATTTCTATCGGCTCGAGTCGGAGACTGGCGTCAAGGAGATCAGCCTGCAGCCGGTCACCCCGCCGCCCCTGTCCGCCGCGCAACAGCGCCTGGCAAAGGCCCTGTATGCCGGCGTGGGCTATACCGTCTCCGTGCAGGGCGATTACCGTCAGATCTTGGATTTCGTGGGCCGGCTCGAATCCGGGCCACATTTCTACCGGATGGTCTCGGCATCGGTCTCCCGTCCGGGACAGCGCGGAACGGCTGACGCGACCAACGCAATCAACCTGACGCTTAACCTCGAACTGCTCGGCCTGCAATGAGAGTCCAGCGTATCCTGATCTCTGTCCTGCTCGCGAGTGCGCCGGCAGCCACCGGCGTCGGATTTGGCGCGATCGCTACTCCCCCAAAGCGGGAGGCGACGCTTGAGCAGGCCGCCCAGTTGCTGGCCCCCCGAGAGAACCCGGCCGCCAAGCTGCCGGCCGACCTGGTGGATCCCTTCAATCCCCCCGGCTTCGGTGGCACCCACCCGGTGGGCAAGCCGGGCGAAAAAGGCCATACCGCCACGTCCGATCGCGAAATTTTGGAGAATATTGCCACGCAAATCAGACCGTCCGGAATGTTGATGTTTAATGACAATCCTTTGCTTCTATTCCGTGAAAAGAAACTCAAAGTCGGTGATACTCTGACAATTAGCTTTGAGGGCACTGACTATGTGGTTGTCATAACCGACATCGAAAAGACCTCTTTCAAGATTCGACTTAACCGCGAAGAAGTCACCCGGCCTATCAAACCAGGAAAAGCCCCATGAAAACACGCCTGATCCAGTTTGCAGTCATTCTGGTCGCCTCCGCCGGCTTCGTCTGGAGCCAGGCTACGCCTGCTGCTCCTACCGAGCCGGCCACCCCGGCGGGGCCTGCTGCCCCGGCGGTCGCCCCGTCCACACCCACCCCGGCAGTCAACCCGCCCGCGCCCGCCCCGGCTGAGAAGCCCGCCGTCGAACAGCCGGCGGTGGAAAAACCCGCCAGCGAGCAGCCCGCCCCGAAGCCGGCCGTGGAAGCGCCGCCTGCCGAGAAGCCGGCCGCCGAGAAGCCGGCGGCCGAGAAACCCGCAGAGCCCGCGCCCGCCGCGACCGTGCAGGGAACCGAGCCTGCGGGCGCTGGCGTCAGCCGGACCCACGACACGCTCTCCGTGGATTTCCCGGACGAGGATATCCGCACCATCCTGCGGAACGTGGCCGATCTCTTCGAATTGAATCTGGTCATTCCGGAGACCTTGCAGGGGAAGACGTCCATCAAGCTCCGTGACGTGACGTGGCGCCAGATCTTCGAAGTCATCCTCACGCCGGTAGGCTACACCTACATTGAGCAAGGGAGCATCATCAAGGTAGTCAGCCTTGAGAGCCTCGCCCAGGAGCCCGTGAATACGGAGGTGTTCACGCTGAGCTATGCCCGCGCGGCCGATGCCCAGCCCATCATCTCCTCATTGGTTGACACGAGCGCCGGCGGCAAACTCGTCGTTGATGCTCGCAGCAATTCTCTCATCATCACCGAGCGGCCATCACGGATGAACCGCATCCGCCCGATCATCGAGCGGCTCGACAAGGCCACCGACCAGGTGATGATCGAATCGAAGTTCGTCGAGGTCACCAATAGCGACATCCAGAACCTCGGCGTCAACTGGAGTTCGCTCGACAACTACCAGGTGGGCCTGCTGCCGACGAACACCGTGATTCGCGGAGGCAGCAAGGTTCCGCGCGACGACGATGGGGCCTTGGTGGTGCCGATCCCCGGCAACGCCTCGACCACGTTTGCCGCAGTTTTCTCGGGCGCCCAATTCAGTACGTTCCTCAGTGCGTTGAAGACGATCAGCGGCACAAGGATCGTCTCGAATCCGACCGTCGTCACCCTGAACAACGCCGAGGCCTTCATCAACGTGGGCCAGGAATTCCCGATTCCCAACTACACCTATAATCAGGAACACGGCTCGTTCGAGGTCAGCGGGTTCACGTACAAGCCGATCGGCATCATCCTCAAGGTCACCCCGCAGGTGAATGCCCGTGGCTTCATCAAGCTCACCCTTGAGCCCGAGGTGAGCCAGCAGAACGGCAAGGTCTCCTTCGGCGGAGCTGCCGGGGCGGAGATCCCCATCATCGCGACCCGCAAGGCCAAGACCCAGGTGTCGATGAAGGATGGCTACACCATGGCGATCGGCGGCCTGCTGAGCACGCAGACCATTAAGGGTGGCACGAAGGTCCCGGTCTTGGGCAGCATCCCGGTATTGGGCCGGCTCTTCAGCTCCAAGGCTGACAACACGCAAACCACCAACCTGATCATCTTCATCACCGCCAAGGCGATCAACGCCGAGGGGGCCAGCCCGGAGGAGACCGTCAATCCGCGCCAGCTGCGCGACTTGAACCTTCGGCGCGACGAACTGCCTGGCTACCGTGAAAGCGGAGACCCGTTCCTGCCGGCAGAACCGGCGCAGGCCGTTGCGCCGGCGAAGTCATAATCTTTTTGGGGTCATGGTTCAGATCACAGGGCGTGCCTGGCGACGGGCACGCCTTGGTGTTTCTGGCGGCGGAGATGTGGCCTTCGCGGGGCGGGGGACTTCGGTATTCCTTGGGGCCGGACTTCGATCGCCCCCTCGCTGCCCGCCAACGCGGCCGGACCCGGCCCTTCGGGTGAATCACCGAGGGCGCAGGCGCCGGACGACATTGCGACCGGCTCACACGGACCAACCGACTATTGGTTAGCCATTTTGGGAAAATCACCTAGCGTTCGGCCGAATGACCGCCCGCAACGCTTGGACCGACGACCGACCCCACCCCGGGGTCGGTGAGTTGTTCCTCCGCCTCCAGCCGCACCTGCAGGAACTGGATGGCTTCCTCCGGGCTCAACTCGGGGACTTCGAGCCGGAAATCCGCGAGTTGGTGGAGTATTGCCTGGATGCCTCGGGCAAGCGCATCCGGCCGGCGTTGGTGTTTTTCAGCGGATGGCGCGGCCGGGACCGCGTCGATCCCGCGCTCGTGCGTGCCGCCGCGTTGGTCGAGATGGTGCACCTCGCCACCCTTGTGCACGACGATATCATGGATGGGGCCGAGGTGCGCCGGAACCGTCCCACCGCCGCACGCCGCTACGGCAGCGACGCGGCCGTGCTGCTGGGCGATGCGCTGCTCGCGCACGCCGTCCATCTGGCAGCCCAGTTTCCCTCGACGAACGTCTGTCAGGTGGTCTCGGCGGCCACCCGCCGGGTGTGCGCCGGTGAGATCGCCCAGACGCTCCGCCGGGGCGACACTACCATCACGCTCGACGACTACCGTCGCGTGATCGACCTCAAGACCGCCGAGCTCTTCCGCCTGTCGTGCCTGCTGGGCAGCCGCCTGGCGGGATTGAATGGCGGCTTTGTGGAGGCGGCCACGCAGTTTGGACGGCATTTGGGCATCGCCTATCAGGTCTACGATGACCTGGCCGACTTCTTTGGCGAGGAGAAGCGCATCGGCAAGACGCTCGGCACCGATCTTGCCGGCGGCAAGGTGACGCTCCCCGTGCTGGTGCTGTTGGAGAAGTTGCCACAGGACGAACGGTCGGCACTGCTCGATGAGATCCGCGAATGCGGGGTGCCGCAGATCGCACGCCGCCGGGTGCAAATGCATCACTACGGAGTCTTTACCGAGGTGGTCGACTTCATCCGCTCCGAGTTGCGCGCCGGGGTCGCCACCCTCGCCCCGTGGGCGGACTTGGAGCCGGCCCGGCTGTTGAGCGAACTGAGCGAGTTGCTGGGCGAGCAGGTGCAAGGATTGGCGCCCAAGGCGGTATCCTAGAATCCGGTTGCCTCGACAGGGGGTTGTGATTTCCTTGCTCACCGTGGACCTCACCAAGGTGATCGGCAAGACGCTGACCGCGACTCCTGAGCGTCGGCAGGAGGCGGATGCTGATTGGGAGGTGGTGAAGAAGGTTCAGGCTGGTGACGTCGCGGCATTTGACAGGCTCATCGTGAAATACCGCGAGCGGATCTATTCGGTGGTCTACAACCTCTGCGCCAACCGGGAAGATGCCGCCGACCTCGCCCAATGCACGTTCATCAAGGCCTTCCAATCCATCAACCGCTTCCAAGGGCAATCCTCGTTCTTCACTTGGGTATATCGGATCGCAGTGAACGCCACGTTGACGCACTTGCGGAAAAATCGGCTGCGCACCTTCTTCAGTTTTGAGCGGATCACCGAGGAGGACAGGACCTCGGAAGTAATAGAGGCGCTGACAGATAAGACAGGTGCTGACCGGGAGGCGTTTGTAAAAGAGCTTCAGGAAAAATTGAACGAAGCGCTGCAGAAACTGTCTATCAATCACCGGATGGTCGTCACATTGTTCGAGATAGAAGGCCTAGGCCATAGCGAGATAGCTGAGATCATGGGCTGCTCGGTTGGCACCGTGCGATCGCGCCTGCACTACGCGAAGCAGCTGCTGCAGGCCGATCTTCAGTCCTACCTGCGCTGACCCGGAGAGAATCATGCCCGACCGCCGATCGATCCCCCCTGCCCGGGTCACTTTGGAGGACCTCCTGCGCCTTAAGCGGGCCGAGCGTCCGCCGCCAGAGTTCTGGAGTGAATTTGAACGCCAGCTTCGCGAGAAGCAGCTGGCCGCTTTGGTCGAGAGGAAATCGTGGTGGCATGAGCTCGTCGTGATCTATCAGCGAATTGGCCGCGCGCGGCTCCCGCTGGCGGCGGTCGCGGTCTTGGCGCTCACTTTCGTCTCGGTTCGTTACTACACTCAGCCCGGTGAAATGCCCGTGATCGCCGAGCGGGGCCCGGTGCGCCTGGCGCCGGCGCTGCCAGTGGCGGCGCAGCCTGTGAGTACCGCACCCATCGCGGCGCCGGCGCCCGCAGCTGTCGTTCCGCAGCCCGCCGAGCAACCGTCCACCGTGGTGGAGAAGAACGCGGCGGTCGTCACCGCGTCCTCCTCGGGCGAGGTTGGGCGCGTGATCCCCTGGTTGGGCGATGTTCTTGAGAATCACGCTGACACATCCGGGCTGACTCCTTCGGCGCGTACGATCGCGGCCAATCTGGCGACCGCGGCAGTCATGGAACCGGAACTCCTCGATGCCGTCGCGCGTTCCCGCGGTTTTGAAGAGCGCGCCATGCCGGCGGCTTACCAGCGCCACACCGCGGAAGCTTTGCCGACCGCCGCCGCCGTGGCGGATCCGCGGCGCGCCCGTCTCCTCGCTTCCTTGGAATCGATCGGGGCCTACGTCCCGGAGCCCTCGGCGCCGGAACACGCCAAGCGTAGCGTCACGCGTTATCTGGCCCAGGATGGATGGGATCGTTCCGCCAGCCGGCTGGAAGCGGAAGGCAACCGGCTGTCGATCAGATTCTAGGGTGGCGGCCGCTGCCCCGCAACGTCCGAGCCCCGGGCTTATCGCGCGGGGCTTTGCTTTTGACCCGCATCTGGCCTAGCCTGCGCCGCCGAGCGAGGTCCTGATGAGAAACGAACGCGATTCCATGGGCGAAATGCCGGTTCCCGATGACGCGCTTTATGGAGCGTCCACGCAGCGCGCCGTCCTCAATTTCCCGGTCAGTGGTCATCCGCTGCCTGCCGCCTTCCTTCGCGGTCTCGGCTTGGTGAAGCTGGCCTGCGCCGCCGCCAACGAGGAGCTCGGACTCCTGAGCGCCGACAAGAGCCGTCTCATCCAGCAGGTCGCCCAGGAGGTGATGGATGGCCGGTTGATGCGTCATTTTCCCGTGGATGTTTTCCAGACCGGATCGGGCACCTCCGCGAACATGAACATTAACGAGGTGATCGCGAATCGCGCCAGCCAGCTCAGCGGCCATCCGATCGGCTCGAAGCGGCCGCTGCATCCGAATGACGACGTCAATCTCGGCCAGTCGTCGAATGACATCATTCCGACGGCCCTGCATGTCAGCGTGGCGGTCGCGCTCCGCGAGCAGCTGGTGCCGGCTTTGGAGGAGCTGGCGGCCGCGCTGGAGGCCAAGTCCACCGCCTTCCGCGACATCGTGAAGATCGGGCGCACGCACTTGATGGATGCGACGCCGCTCACGCTCGGCCAGGAATTCTCCGGCTATGCCGCGCAGGCGCGCAAAGGGGTGGCCCGGGCGCGGCAGGCGATCGTCGCGCTCGGCGAACTCGCCATCGGCGGCACGGCGGTGGGCACGGGCATCAACTGTCACCCGGATTTCCCGGGGAAGGTCTGCCGGATTCTGTCGGAGCAGACCGGCCTCGCCTTTCGACCGGCGGACAACCATTTCGAAGCCCAAGGCGCCCGCGACGATTGCGTCGAAGTCGCCGGACATCTCGCGACCCTTGCCGCGGGTCTGACGAAGATTGCCGGCGATATCCGCCTGCTCGGCTCCGGCCCGCGGGCGGGCCTCGGCGAGATCCGCCTGCCGGCCACGCAGCCCGGTTCATCCATCATGCCCGGCAAGGTCAATCCCGTGATGAGCGAGATGCTCGTGCAGGTCTCGATCTACACGCTGGGCCTGGCGCAGGTGGTGACGCTGTGCGGCCGCGACGGCCACTTCGAGCTGAACGTCACGATCCCGCTCATCGCGCACGCGCTGCACGAGGCGATCGCGTGCCTCGCCAACGGCGCCCGCGTATTCGCGCGCCAGTGCGTGGCGGGCATCGAGGCCGATGCGGCCCGCTGCCGGGAACTGGTGGACCGTTCGCTCATGCTGGTGACGGCGCTCAATCCCTACATCGGCTACGACCAGGCGGCCGCCGTGGCCAAGGAGGCGCTCGCGAGCAACCGGACCCTGCGGGAGGTCGTGCTCGAGCGGAAGCTCATGGATGCCGCCACGCTGGACAAGGCGCTGGATCCCAAAGCCATGACGACACCGGGCGGCAGCATGCCCGGCGGCGGCGGGTGAAATCGGGATTGACTCGCGCCGCCGCCGGCGGCCGACTGCCCGCGGATGATTTCAATCGTTGCGTCGGTCCTTGCCGTCGGCTTCGGGCGCTTCGTGGCTCGAAGGGGCTGACGGCTGTGCGGATTTGAGCAACCGCTCCGGCGCCGTGCGCGCCGTCGCCTCCCCCACACGATCCGCGTCCCGGCCATCGCGTCGCCTTCGGGCAGTCGTGGATTCGTCCGCCCGTTGCCCGCGCCGCCGTGCGCCGCCCCGGTGGCGGCGCGCACCTGCCTTGCCCTGCTCGCCGGAGCGCCGCCTGCATTCCCATGTCGCTTTCCGATCTCCGTTTCTCCGGTCCGCGTGCGCCCGGCGCGCGCGCGCGAGCCTATCTGCGCTGCCGCCATTGCGGCGGCGAATTCTCCCCCGACGCCCCCGGCACCCGGCATCGCAACCACTGCCCATGGTGCCTGTGGAGCGTGCACCTGGACGTCACGCCGGGCGATCGGGCCGCGGATTGCGGCGGCGGCATGGAGCCCATCGCCATTGACGCCCGGCCCGACGGCGAATGGCGGATTGTGCACCAGTGCCGCACCTGCCACATCGTCCACCTCAACCGCATCGCGGGAGACGACTCCGAGCGCGAGCTGCTCGCGCTCGCGGTTCGGCCCTTGTCGCGCCTGCCATTTCCGCTGTAAGCTCCGGCTCCGGCGGCGGCTGGCCCGCCGAAGCCCGCCGCCCATCCGCCCCATGACTGTCATCCACCGTGATCTCTCTTTCGCCACGCAGGGCGCGGGCACCTACGAAATCACGGACCAGTGCGCGGCCGTGCTGCGGCAGAGCCGCCTCCGCAACGGCGTGCTCACGGCGTTCTGCCGGCACACGAGCTGCAGCCTCGTCATGATGGAGAACGCGGACCCGACGGCCCGGCGCGATCTGGAGGCGTGGCTGGACCGCCTCGTGCCCGAGGACGATCCGCGCTTTGAGCATACGTTTGAAGGGGGCGACGACATGCCGAGTCACATCAAGATGGCGCTGACCCGCACCAGCGAAAGCATTCCGTTCGCCGAGGGCCGGCTGCAACTCGGCACGTGGCAGGGCCTCTTCCTCTGGGAACACCGCCGCACGCCGCACACCCGCACCGTCGTGGTCACGGTGATGGGGGAGTAACCGCCGCGCCGGCGGCCACCGCGTGCCGCCCGGTCAGGCCGGGCTATGGCCGCAACGGCGCCGCGGCGGCGCCGGCGTAGAAATCGTTCCCCTTGTCGTCCACGAGGATGAAGGCCGGGAAATCCTGCACCTCGATCTTCCAGACGGCCTCCATGCCGAGCTCGGGATACTCGAGGAGCTCGACCTGCTTGATGTTCTCTTTGGCCAGGATCGCCGCCGGACCGCCGATCGAGCCGAGATAGAAGCCGCCGTGTTTCCGGCAGGCGTCGGTCACCTGCCGGCTGCGGTTGCCCTTGGCGATCATGACGAGGGATCCGCCGAGCGATTGGAACAGATCCACGTAGCCGTCCATGCGGCCGGCGGTGGTTGGTCCGAACGAGCCCGAGGCATAGCCCTGGGGGGTCTTGGCCGGGCCGGCGTAGTAGATCGGATGCCGCTTGAAGTACTCGGGCAGCCCCTCGCCCGCGTCGACGCGCTCCTTCAGCTTCGCATGCGCGATATCGCGCGCCACAACGATCGTGCCGTTGAGCGAAAGGCGGGTGGTGACCGGATGGCGGGCAAGTTCGGCCAGGATCTCCGGCATCGGCCGGTTGAGATCGAGCCGGACAATGGGCTCCGCGCGGAGGACGCGATGCTGGGCGGGGATGAACCGGCCGGGATTGGTTTCGAGCTGCTCGAGCCACAGGCCTTGGCGGTCGATCCGCGCCCTGATGTTGCGGTCCGCCGAACAGGAGACACCGACGCCGACCGGGCACGAAGCGCCGTGGCGGGGCAGCCGGATGATGCGGACGTCGAGGGCGAAATGGCGGCCGCCGAACTGCGCGCCGATGCCGCAGGCCTGGGCGGCCTGCAGGATCCTGGCCTCGAGGGCCGCGTCGCGAAAGGCCTGGCCGAGTTCGTTGCCCCGGTCCGGCAGCGTGTCCAGGTACTTGGCCGAGGCGAGCTTGACGGTCTTGAGACAGGCCTCGGCCGACGTCCCGCCGATGACGATGACAAGATGATAGGGCGGACACGCCGCCGTTCCCAGGTACTTCATCTTGTCGACGATGAAGGCCTCGAGACTCTTGGGATTCAGCAGCGCCTTGGTCTCTTGGAACAGGAAGGTCTTGTTGGCCGAGCCGCCGCCCTTGGCGACGAAAAGGAATTCGTAGGCGTCGCCTTTGGTCGCGTAGATGTCGATCTGCGCTGGCAGGTTGGTGCCCGAGTTGACCTCCTGGTACATGTCGAGCGGAACCGTTTGCGAGTACCGGAGATTCTCCTCGGTGTAGGCCTGGTAGATGCCCTTGGAAAGGTACTCCGCATCCTCGGCTCCGGTCCAGACTCGCTGGCCCTTCTTGGCGATGACGGTGGCCGTGCCGGTGTCCTGGCAGAAGGGCAGAATGCCTTCCGCGGAGACCTCGGCATTGCGCAACAGCGTCAGCGCGACGTAGCGATCGTTGGCCGAGGCCGCGGGATCGTCGAGGATGGCGGCCACCTGGCGCAGGTGCGCTTCGCGCAGCAGGAAGGAGCAGTCGCGGATCGCCTGGCGGGCGAGGCTCGTCAGCGCTTCGGGATCGACCCGGAGGATCTCGTGGCCGGCAAACCGGTCGAGAGAAACGAATTCCCCGCTCAGGAAACGGTACGGCGTCGGGTCCGGGCCCAGCGGAAACGGCTCTTGGTAGCGGAAGGAAGGGACCGGCATGGCGGAGGAGCCTGGGGCGCGGCCGTCACAGCAGCTTCATCTTGGGCAGGTCCTGCACGTCGACCAGACCGACCGGCCGGCCCGCCTCGTCAACCACGATCAGATCGTCGATCTTGTAGTGGTCGAAGACGCGGAGCGCCTCTACCGCGAGCGCGGCGTGAGGCACCGTCTTCGGCGTGCGGGTCATGAACTGCGCCACGGGCTGCGCAAGAAAATCGCGGCTGCTCAGGACATGGCGGCGAAAATCGCCGTCCGTCAGGATGCCGGACAGCTTGCCCGTGACCTCGTCGACGAGGGCAATGCAGCCGGCCTTGGCTTTGGTCATGCCGAGGATGGCGTCCTGAATGGTGCGCTGGTCCGACATGACGGGCAGGCGATCCCCCGTGCGCATGATCTCCGTCACCTTCAGCAGGAGGGCGGTGCCGAGATTGCCGGAGGGATGCAGCCGGGCGAAATCGTCGCGGGTGAAGCCGCGTCGCTCGAGCAGCACCATGGCGAGGGCGTCGCCCATCGCGAGGGCGGCCGTGGTGCTGGCGGTGGGTGCGAGCCGCAGGGGGCAGGCCTCGCGCGGCACGCGGTACAGCAGGCGCAGATCGGCGTCGCGCGCGATCTCCGAGTCGGGATTGCTCGTCAGGGCAACAATGGTGAGTTCGAAGCGCTTCAGGATGGCCAGCAACCGCAGCATTTCGGCGCTCTGGCCGCTGTTGCTCAGCAACACCGCGAGATCGCCCGGCGCGCACAAGCCGAGGTCGCCGTGCAACGCCTGCGTGGCATCCAGAAAACAGGAGGTGACTCCCGTGCTGTTGAAGGTGCCGGCCAGCTTCTGCGCGATGTGTGCCGACTTGCCCACGCCGCTGAAAATGAGCTTTCGGCCGGCCACCATGGCCGCCTCCACCGCCTCGACCACCGCCACGAACGACGCGTCGAGCGCCTCCGCCGTGGCCTGCAGTGCCTCCATCTCGATCCGGATGCACTCGCGGCCACGAACCAGGGCGGAGTTGGCGTCGTGGGTCATTTAGGATTTGTGTTGGAAATCGGCGTGGGGTGAACTTAGCCCGCTATTTCCTGCGTTCAATCCCTTTCCCGACGCACCAGGCGGAGTCGCGCCCTCACCGCCCATCTGACCGCTGCGCTCCTGGCGCTGCTGCTGGCGGCCGGTTGCGAGCCGGGCGATCGCACGGCCTTTGGCGGCGAGGTCAACGACCCCTATTACCGGCGCGGCAAGGAACTGCTCCGCCAGGGGCGCAACCAGGAGGCGCTGGGCGCCTTCCTCAAGGTCGTCGACAAACGCAGTGACGACGCGCCCGAGTCGCACCTCGAGGCCGGGCTGCTCTACCAGCAGTACCTGAAGGATCCCATCGCCGCCATCTACCATTTCCGCAAATACCTCGAGCTGCAGCCGAGTTCGCGGCAGGCCGACCTCGTGCGCCAGCGCATCGACGCCGCGATGCGCGACTTCGCCCGGTCGCTGCCCGCCCAGCCGCTGGAGAGTCAGGCCGCCCGGCTTGAGTTCATGAGCCGGATCGACGAACTCCAGAAGGAGAACCTGCAGCTGAAGGAGGAACTCGCGGCCCTGCACCAGGGCCGCGCGAATGGCAGCGGGCCGGCCGGCGCGCCGCCCCCCGACGCCGCTCCACCGCCGCCGGCGACGCGCCCGCTGCGCCTCGCCCCCCTGACCGCCAGTCCCGCGCCGGCGGTCACGAGGGCGCCGGTGACCGCGCGCCCGCCGCCGGCCGCCACCGCCCCGCCGCCGCCCGCGGCCGTGCGCCGGCATGTCGTCTCCCAGGGCGAGACGCTCTACAAGATCGCCCAACGCTATTACGGCAGCGGCGCGCGCTGGCCGGAGATCCTGGCCGCCAACCGTGACATCCTGAAGAACGAGAACTCGGTGCGGGCCGGCATGGAGCTGCGCATACCCTGAGGGGACGGGGAATGGCCGCGCCGCGGCGGGCGAACGCGGCCGCCGTCAGGCAAAATACTCCGCCCAGGTCGTGCGCGTCTCGGTCACCCGCACGCGTTCGACCCGGACGCCGGGCGGCAACGGGCGCGCGGCGGAGGCCGTGGCCGCGGAGGCGAGCCGGCGCTGCAATTCCTCGAAGACCACCCGGGCCATGACCTCGCTGGTGGGGTCGGTCTGCGCGAAAGGAATGATGCGATCACCGTAGGCCTGCTGGTAGAACGCGAAATGCGGGTCGGACGTGTTGAGGCACAGCGCATGGTCCCAGGTCTCCAGGAAGGCCTCAAGCGCCGCCTTCACTCGCCCGAAATCGCAGACCATGTCGTTTGCATCGAGCCGATCCGCCGCCAGCACGACCTCGACGGTCCGGCTGTGACCGTGCGGGTACCGGCATTTCTCGGGATGCTTCGACAGGAGGTGACCGCTCTCGATCTCGAAGGTCTTGCAGATGCGAAAAGGCATGGGGCTGAATCCGAGATTGGTAATGGGCGGCCCGCCACGGGCCAAGAACGTAATGGCGTCCGCGGCCGCGCCGGCGAATTGCCCCGAAGGGAAGCGGCCGGCTTCAGACGGTCCGCGAGAAGCGCCGCGGACCTTTCTCCAGATAGGCGTCGAAGCGCATGGCGATGATGCGGATCAGCAGGGCGCCCACGCCCGTGACCACGAAGCCCTCGTCGTCGCGGCGCAGCAGGCCGTCGGCCTCAAGATCGGCGAGCGAGGCGATTTCCCGGCCGAACCTGGAGCGGAAATCCACCCCGAGCTGTTCCGACAGGCGGGCGTAGCTGAGCCGCCGGTCGCACATGATGCGCATAATCACGTGGCGGCGGAGGCGATCCTCCTCGCTCAGGATCAGGCCGCGCTCGACGGGCAGGCGGCCGGCGTCGAGCGCCGCGTAGTACGCGGGCAGCTCCTTGCGGTTCTGGCGATAAGCCTCGTCGGTTTGCGAGATCGACGACATGCCGAAACCATAGATCGAGGCCCCGGCATGCGTGCTGTAGCCCTGGAAATTGCGCTGCAGCGTGCCCTCGCGCTGGGCGACGGCCAGTTCGTCGTTGGCGCGGGCGAAGTGGTCCATGCCGATGTAGACCATGCCGGCTTGGGTCAGCTTGCTGACGGCGGTGGCCAGCATGCGCAGTTTCTCCTCGGTGGACGGCAGGTTCGCCTGCTTCTCGAAGATGCGTTGGGAGGGTTTGAGCCACGGCACATGGGCGTAGCTAAACACCGCCAGGCGGTCGGGCTGCAGCGTGAGCACCTCGTCGATGGTCCGGGCGAACGAGTCGGCGGTCTGGTGCGGCAGACCGAAGATCAGGTCGATGCTGATGGAGTGATAGCCCTCCGCGCGCATCCACTCGAAGGCCTGGCGGGTGACGTCCATTGGCTGCACCCGGTGCACCGCGAGTTGCACCACCGGATTGGTGTCCTGCACCCCGAGCGAAGCCCGGTTGCAGCCAAGTTCGCGGAAGGCGCGCACGTGATCGCGGGTGATGCGGCGCGGATCGACTTCGACGCTGTTCTCCGAATCCGGGGCAAACTGGAACCGCGCATGAATGGCTTCGCCCAGGCGGCGGATGACGGCGGGCGGCAGAAACGTGGGCGTGCCGCCGCCAAAATGCATCTGCACGACCCGGCGCGCGGGGTTCAGGAACGGCTGGATCAGCCCGAGCTCCTTGTCCAGGTAGTCGAGATAATCGGAGGCGGCGTCGCGCTTCAGCGTGATGACCGTGGTGCAGCCGCAGAACCAGCAGAGCGTTTCGCAGAACGGCAGGTGGAAATAGAGGGAAATCGGGCGCCGGGCCTCGCGATTGTCGCGTTCAATCGCCGCGGTCAGGGTGGTCAGCGGCACCGTCTCCTTGAACTGGGGCGCCGTGGGGTAGGAGGTGTAGCGCGGCCCGGGCACGTTGTACTTCCGGACGAGGCCGAGATCGAACTCGGCGGCGGCCGGCGATGCCGCGGGAGTGGAGTTGGACGCGACCATGGCGACAGACAAAGGTGGTGGCATTATGGGCAGCGGCGGCGTTTTTGCGAGGCCGGAGGGGATTTTGCCGGCGGGTGCCCGCTACCACTTGTGCATGTGCTTGAGCATTGCCTCGTACATCGCCGGGAGCGCTGAGCGCAGGTGGGCCACGCCGGCCTCGCTCGGGCCGCCGGGATGAGCCACGCGGCGAACGATCTCCGCCGCATCAGCTCCATCAAGATCCTGCAGGTCGACGGTCCCGCGGACGGTCTCGCGCACCATTTGCCGGCAGAGCGCGCGATTGTAGCCGCGGCGCGCGGCCAGCGTGTCCGCCAGGCACTCCAACATGGTCGCATACAGCGCCGGGCCGCAGCTGCACAGCGCGGAGTAGAAGGAGATCTCCCCGGCCGGAAGCAAATAGACGGTCCCGACGGACGCCAGCGCGGCGGTCACCAGCTGGCGGTCAGCTTCGCCGAGGTCCGCCGGGAAGTTGAGCGCGGAGACTCCCTGCCGGACCGGCATGTTGACGTTGGGAAGGCATTCGGCCCAGCGGTCGGTGCATTGCGCAAGGGGAACGCCAATCACACAGGTCACCAGCAGGGGCCGCCGCTCGCGGATCAGGTCTCGGTTGGACTGCAGAACCTGGATTGCGTCGGGCGGTTTGGTCCAGAGGAAAACCAAGTCGCATTCGCGCAGCACCTCCGCCTCGCCCGCGCACAGCTGCAGCGTCGGCACCTGCGCCGCCAGCGCCCGGGCTTTGGCCGCCGTGCGGCTATAGCCGTAGAGCCCGCCCGAATGGCCCGATCGATCGAGGCCTCGCGCGAGCGCGGACCCGAGGCGGCCCAGGCCGATGATTCCAATTTTCGCGTTCATTGGGGTGCGGGAGGTTTTTCGGCCCTGGCCTTGAAGAAAGTGTAGTTGAAGACGCCGTTTGGACCGGCGGTCCGATGCAGGTCCTCGATGCCCTGCTGCCAGCTCAGGGCATCCATCATCCCTCGGCGCAGAACCTCGCCGGCGATCCCTTCCACCATCGCGTTGAAGGTGTTTCGTGTGAATCCCTCCACCATCTCCGGCCGGGAGGCATCGGCGTACACCACGCGCGGGGTGACCGTGACCCGGGCGAAACCCGCCTCGCGCAGCAATGGGTAGAGTCGCCGGCCGATGAGAGCGTCGCCGCCGGCCTCCTTCTGCAAATCCACCAGGCACTGGATCGCCTTCCGCGCAACAGCGCTGTCCGGATGAAAGTAGGCCGACCCGTGGTCGCCTTCGATGACCGTGATTGGTCGGCCCGGCCGGAGGACCCGGCGCAACTCCGTCAGGGCCCGGAGCGGCGCGGACAGATGTTCCAGCACGAAACAGACGAAGACAGCGTCAAACGTGTCGTCCGGGAACGGCAGGTGCAGGAGATCAGCCGTTTCGCAATGGACGTTGGCCAAGCCGGCGCGTTGTACCGCTTGGCGGGCCTGTGCGAGCGATGCAGGCGCTAGGTCCACGGCGACGAAACGGGCCGCCGGATTCTTCCGGGCCAGGATGACCGTTTGGGCGCCGGTCCCGCACCCTGCCTCCAGGACCAGGGCGCCGGCCGGATAAGCTTCATCGGCGTGAAGCAGTTCGGCCAGGGTCCGCGCCTGGTCGCCGAGGCGGACCGACTCCCGCGGCGAATAGCCGTGAACATACCGGGAGGAGGTCATGGCGGCGCCCGCTTGCAGCTGGCAAAGACGATTTGCATTCGAACAATGATTCGGCGGGGATGACTAGCCCTTGTCAAATGCAGCCGCCGGGCCCACTTTCACGCCGCGCTGGCCAGTCCGCCGCCCTCATGATCTTGACCGGGCGGCGCTTCCCTGTTTCCACCGACCCGCAGCGGGCCTCGCCGCCCGACGCCGGACGGACGGGATGCCCCGCCTCCGTCGCCGCCGAAAATGAAACAAATCAACGCTTCCAACGTCTCAAAGAAATCCCCAGAGTGCTGGTGAAGTCGTCCCATTTTTCCATGAAAAGCCCTGTCCCGGTGGCCCGCCCAGGTTGGCGCATGCGCGTCTGCGGGCGCTGGCACCGATTTCCCCTTTGGCCGGTCGTCCTGTTGCTGACGCCGGCCGTGGCGCAGACCACCTACACACCGTATGCTTTCACCACGGCGGCGGGGGCGCCGGCCATTGGGGCGGCCGACGGCACGGGCGCCGCCGCCAGTTTCAACCGATCGGCGGCCGTGGCGGTGGACAGTGCGGGCAATACTTATGTGGCGGACACCGGCAACAGCGCGATCCGGCGGATTTCACCGAGCGGAACGGTGACCACGCTGGCGGGCTCCCCGGGGAGCACCGGGACGGCGGATGGCACCGGCGCGGCGGCGCGGTTCAACAACCCGGCGGGAGTGGCGGTGGACGGTGCGGGGAACGTCTATGTAGCCGACACCCGCAACCACACGATTCGCAAGGTTACGCCCGCGGGTGTGGTCACCACCCTGGCGGGTTCGCCGGGGACGGCCGGCTTTGCGGACGGCACCGGCGCGGGGGCCCGGCTGAACTTTCCAAGCGGGGTGGTGGTGGATGGCGCCGGCAACGTTTACGTCACCGATTCCGGGAACAACGTGATCCGCAAGATCACCCCCGGGGGTGTCGTCACGACGCTGGCCGGCACGGGCATGCTGCCCAGCCAGGGTACTGCGGACGGAACGGGCGCCGAGGCCCGGTTCAACACGCCGCATGACACGGCGGTGGACACAGCGGGGAATGTCTACGTGACCGATGCGCTCAACCATACGATTCGGAAGATCACGCCCGCCGGGGCGGTCACGACGTTCGCGGGCCAGGCCGGGATCCGGGGGACCGCCGACGGGACAGGCACGGCCGCGCAGTTTGATGCGCCCAACGGCCTGACGGTCGACGCCAGTGGCAACGTTTTTGTCGCCGATACGATCAACTGCACCATCAGGAAGATCACGTCGGCGGGAGTCGTGACGACGCTGGCGGGTGCGCCCGGAGTCGCGGGCAGCGCGGATGGGACCGGCGGCGCCGCGACGTTCTTCACGCCGGGGGCGGTGGCGGTCGACAGCGGAGGGAATGTCTATGTGGCCGACACCGGCAACAACACCATTCGCAAGGTCACGTCGGCGGG
>DATIWI010000034.1:0-3127 GCA_035519475.1 Opitutaceae bacterium | reverse complement strand
AACCGGGGTCCCGCCCAACGCGGGCGGCGGCAGCTCGGCCGATGTGAGATGGGTCGACCAGGCCGGCGGCGGCGCCAATTCCGGCAGCGGTCGCGGGACGAACTGGAATTGGGAGCGCAGCGCCTCATGCAGCTCAAGCCGGATGCTGGGCGGAGCCGGTTGCCTCTCATCGGCCAGAGCCGCGGACAGTTCGCAGACGACGATGACCGTTGCGATCAGGAGACGCACAGAGTGGGCGGGTAACTCGACGCGGGGGTGCCGTGTCAGACAGCGCGGCGGCAGTTTGGTTTCCGGAACCTGCCCGACCGCGAACGTGTGATGGGCTTGCCTCGAAAAAGTGGACATCAATTCAGGCGGCTTTGATGTCGTTTAGCGTGGTTTGATTTTCGAAGGCCACAGGGGAGAGGAACCCGAGCGAGCTGTGGCGCCTGGCCGGGTTATAGAAGGTCTCGATGTAGTCGAAGACGGCAAGACTTCCTTGGGCGCGGGTGGCCGGGGGATGTTCCTCGATGCCGGTCTCGGTTTTGAAGGTGCTCCAGAACGACTCCATGGTGGCGTTGTCGTAGCAGTTGCCCGCCCGGCTCATGCTGCGTTCCACGCCGGCCCGGGTGAGCGTGCGCAGATAATCCTCGTCGACGTACTGGCTGCCGCGATCGGAGTGGTGCAGCAGGCCCGGTGGCGGCCGGCGCCGGCGCAACGCCTGTTCGAGGGCCGCCAGCACCAGGGACACATGTAGCGTCGCCGCACAGGCCCAGCCGACCACCCGCCGGCTCCACAGGTCGAGGATCGCGGCCAGATACAACCAGCCTTCCCCGGTTCTGAGGTAGGTGATGTCGGTGACCCACACCTGGTTGGGCCCGGTTGGCGTCGGCCGTTGCGCCAGGCGGTTTGCCGGCACGGGCTGACCGTGATCGCTGTCGGTGGTGCGCGGCCGGCGGCGGTGGCGTTTGCGGCCCCGCAGGCCCAGCTCGCGCATCAACCGGGCACAGCGGCGCCGGCTGATGCGCGTGCCCTGCGCCCGCAGGTCGGCGACGATGCGCGGGGCCCCGTAGTTGCCCCGGCTCTGGCGGTGCGCGGCGGCGATCTGCACGGCCAGGGTTTCGTCGGCTTGGCGCCGCACGCCAGGCTTGCGGGTCCGCCAGCGGTAGTAGCCGCTGCGCGACACCCCCAAGATCGCGCACAACCCCCCGATGGAGTGCGCGCCCGTCATCGCCGCGATCCGGGCATACCGCTCCCGGGCGTTTCGGAGAGGATGCCCAGCGATTTTTTTAGGACGATCTCCCGTTCGCGCAGCCGCACCACCTCGGTCCGCAATCGGCCAATCTCCTCCTCGGCTTCCGCCAGCGTGCGCGGGGCCGATCCCCCGACCCCGACCGGCGGGGCATACAGCCGGCGCCATTCGTACAGCGCCCACGGTCCGATCCCCAGCTCCGCGGCCACTTCCTTCACCGTCCGGCTGCCCTGCAGGGTCAGCGCCACGGCATGGCGTTTATAGCTCTCATCGTAGTAGCGCCGGGGCGCCGGCCCGGCTCCATTCCGTTCGGTCTTGTTCATGGTCTCCTTTGCGCCGCCGAACCGGCAGCACCGGTCGATCACCGCTGGTGGTCCGCTTCCTGCGGCAAGCCTTATGGCTCCTGTCCTCGGAAGCGGCCCCCAGCTTACCGGGCCTGTCCACTAAATCGAGGCAATCACATGACGCCGGCTGTAAGCTATAAGCGATGAGCTTGTAGCCAGACAGAAACTCCATGCTCCGGCACCAGCTTAAGGCTTACAGCTTGTAGCTTACGGCTGGCGGGCCGCTGGCCCGCCCGGCGCTTCAACGAGCGCGATCTCGAAGGGGCGCAGCGTCAGCGACACCTCGACCTCGGGCTTGACCGGTGGGCGGTGGGGGCGCGCTTCCTCGGCTTGCGCGACCTCGCCGACATGCAGCTGCTTGCCGTTCATCCGCTCGGCCCAGCCCTGCACCGATGTTCCGGCCGGGAGGCGGAGCGCGACCGTCTCGGAGCCGTCGTTCATGTTGTACAACACGTATTGCCGGTCGCCGAAGGGATAGAGCGCCACGCCGCCCGGGCCGACGAGCCGCACGCCGAGCTCGTCGAAGAAGCAGCGGCGGATGGCGTTGAGGGCCTCGGCCGGCAGCCGCAGCAGGTCGTAGCTGTTCTCCGGCAGGTTCAGGAGATCAACGCTGCCTTCCATATACGGGGTCTTGAGCAGCACGCCGAAATCCGCGTCCTCGCGCACCAGCGCCACCTCGCGCACGTACGGCCAGGTCGACATTTCGATCTTCGGGAACGCGAACGGTCGCGCCGCCTCGACGACGTGGTCGTCCCAGATCTGCTCGCGCACCCGGAAGGTCGACGACGCCACGGTGCCGCCCTCGCCGATGACATTGAAGACGCGCCCGAGCTCGCTCTGCCGGAGGTCCTGCAGCAGCGGCCAGGTGAGGAACACCTCCTTACCGGCGCGGATCCGCGCCACGATCTCCGCGGCGACGTTCGGATCGCGCAGCGAATGCTGGGTGAAGATCGCGGTCTGGGTGTCGGCGGGAAACGCCGTGCGCGGTGCCATCGGCAGCCCGATCATGCCGAAATAGCCGAAGAGGTTGTATTCGCCGGTCGCCCCGAGCGGCAGGTGGATCGGAATGCCGCGCGCGGGGCCGTCGAGCAGCCCGGCGAGCCGGTCGAACGCCGGCATCAGCTCGACGAGGTGCGGGTAGACGTCGGACGCCGGGATCGGCGGATGGAGCTGGCCCGCGCACCAGAAGATGATCTCGGGCGCCCGCGCCAGGACGGCCTGCCAGACCTGGGCGACGTAGTCGTTGTCGTCGCCCGCCATGCCGTAGTTGTCGAGCCAGGCGCTGCGCCACTTGGGCCCGGCGTCGCCGCCGATCCACTGCTGGAACACGTAGCCCGAGTAGATCGGGATGTGCTGGTCGTGGGTCGCGCGCTGGCGCGTCTCGATGCCGACGCTCACGCCGTCGAACTGCGGCGTCTGCCGGGCGACGTCGTAGCCGTGCTGGCGGTGGCCCTCGTACCAGTTGGGATACTTGATGATGACCTGGACGCGCGGATTCACCTGCTTGGCCGCGTCGATCAGATGGAGCTTCGACTGCTCGGCCACGAGGCGG
>DATIWI010000033.1:0-11888 GCA_035519475.1 Opitutaceae bacterium | reverse complement strand
GCCGCGGAAGTTTACCTGCAAGCACGCGTAGCCGCGGTTGGCGAACCACTGGACGTAAGGGTCATAGCCCCACTGGTCACGCCCCCACGGGCCGCCGTGCACCCAAAGCACCATGGGCAGCCTTTGCGGCGGCACCCCGACCGGCAACGTGAGGTAGCCATGCAGCGTGAGGCCGTCGCGCGCCGGGAACACCACGGGCTGCATCGGGGCAAGCGGCAAGCCCTCCAATTTCGGTCGGGCGGTGAAGAGAAAGATGCCCCGCCGCACGTCGCGATCCCACATATAATAGCGGACCGGACCCCGGTCGGAGGTGAACGCGACGAGCCAAATCCGGTCGGCGTCATCCCGGTTGGTAACCTGAAAGTCGCCGTCGAAGAGGGCGGCAATCCCGGCATAGTCATCCTTGACCGTGGGATCGACGACAGTCCATTGCGAGCGGCCCGGGGCGAAGGCCACGGCCTCGACCACGTGCCGATGCGGATTGATGATGACCGATTCGGCATCAACCTCCTCCGACGCCGCCACCGCGTTCTCCGCGCCGGTGGCAATGTCCTTTTGGATGACCCGGGCCGTGTCGAAGCCGATTGAGGATTTCAGGAATGCCGCGTGGCCGTCAGCCGTGAAATCGAGGAACTCCAGGATTTCGTCCGGCCCCACCTTGATCCAGCTCTGCCACGGACTGCGGGCATCGGGTCGGAGGCGGATTTCGGTGCCGCCGTCCGGCGTGGCCACTTGCGCAGCGCGCACCTGCAGGCGGGAGTCGGCCGCCCAACCGGCGACGTCGCCCGGGTTTTCGGTGTCGAGCAGGAGGGCGCCGCTGCGGAGATTCAGCCGGTAAACATCGAACGAGGCGCGGTCGCGCAGGTTGAGCTGGACCAGCATCTCATCAGGGAAACCCGGCTCCAAGGCGGTGACGTCCGCCCGCGTGCCCTGATAAGGCGTGTAGTCGCGGACATTGCCCGAAACCAAGTCGACGCCGTAGATGTGCCAGTTCTCATCGCCATCGGCGTCCTGCGCGTAAAGCAGCGTCCGGTTGTCGTACGCCCAGAAGAACTGGCGGATGCCCCGCTTCTTGTCGGCGGTGACGATCCTGTCGTCGTTCTTGCCGACGGTCTTGACCCAGACTTGGAGGACGTCCTTGGTGTCAGGGGCGATCCAGGCGAGGCGCTTTGCGTCGGGTGACAATTGCGGCATCGCCCGCTCGGGGTTGCCGAAAAGGATCGCGCGCGGAATCAGGGGCGCCAGCGCGGCGCGAATGCCCGGCGTAAAGGCGGCCAGGAAGCAGGCGAGCACGCAGGCGAGACGGCGGCGGGACTCCGGAGTTTTCATTTCCGGACATTTGCCGGGGGTCGACGCCGCGGGCGAGCCAAAACGCTCGGCGCCGC
Source organism: Opitutaceae bacterium (assembly GCA_035519475.1). GTDB lineage: Bacteria > Verrucomicrobiota > Verrucomicrobiia > Opitutales > Opitutaceae > Fen-1467. The sequence continues at coordinate 10,503 of DATIWI010000033.1, read as the reverse complement.
CCAACAGAAAGCCCGGCGCGTGGCGCCGGGCGGCGGCATTCGTTTACTTGCCCAAGCTCTGGCGCAGGTCGGCAAGCTGGCCGGCGCTCCCGAGTTTCTCGTTCTTGTGCGCGATGAACTTCGCGTACTCGTCCATGAAGATTTTCCCCGGGGGGCGGAAGTCGAACTCCGCCGGCTTGTCGCGGAAGAACTCGCGATGGACGCGCGTCCACACCAGCCGCCCGTCGGTGTCGATGTTGACCTTGGTGACGCCGAGCTTGGCGGCCGGCAGGTATTCGTTCTCGTCGACGCCCACAGCACCGCCGAGCTGGCCGCCGGCCGCGTTGATGCGCTTGACCTCTTCCTGCGGGACGCTGGAGGAGCCGTGCATGACGAGCGGGAAACCAGGTGCCAGCTTCTTGATTCCCTCGATCACCTCGAAGTGCAGGGACTGGCGGCCCTTGAACTTGTAGGCGCCGTGGCTGGTGCCAATGGCGGCGGCCAGCGAATCGCAGCCGGTCAGCTTGATGAATTTCTGCGCCTCGTCCGGCTTGGTCAGGCAGGCGTTGCCTTCCTCGACCTTGATATCCTCCTCGACGCCGCCGAGCATGCCGAGCTCCGCCTCCACGCTGATGCCCTTCTGGTGCGCGGCCGCGACCACCCGCTTGGTGATGGCGACGTTCTGGTCAAACGGCTCGTGCGAGGCATCGATCATCACCGAGCTGTAGAAGCCCGACTTGATGCAGTCGTAGCAGGTTTCCTCGTCGCCGTGGTCGAGGTGAACGGCGAAGATGGCGTCGGGAAAGACCTGTTCGACCGCGCGGATGATGGCCTCAAGCACGCGCTTGTCGGTGTATTTGCGCGCGCCCTTGGAAATCTGGATGATGAACGGCGCCTGCGACTGGATGCAGCCGCGGAAGAGTCCCATCGCCTGTTCGGCGTTGTTGATGTTGTAGGCGCCGACGGCGTATTTCCCGTAGGCGTGTTTGAAGAGTTGGGCGGTGGTGACGATCATAGGCGTGGCAATTTCGAGAAACACGGCAGGGTACCTTGCGGCGGAAGGCGCGCACAAGTGTTTTTTCAGTCCCGCCGAGGCGCGGAAGTCGCGGCGGCTGCCGGCGATGCCGGCGGCAACTCCTCCTCCCGCGCTTCCCCGCTCCGGAGGCGCCGGCGGGACGGCCCAGCGATCGATCAGCCGCCGGAGGGCCGGGAGGGCACTGGCGTGGCGGTGGGGCCGTTTCCGCCAGCCGGCTGCGATTGGGCGCCCCCGCCGAAAACCTGGCGCATCATCTGGCCGATCTGGCGCTGCGCCTGTTGCTGGGTCTGCAGTTGCTGCAGCGCGGCCAGTTGCGGCGAGGTCAGAACTGACTGCGCCTGGGTCACGGCCGTGTCGGTGATAGGGGCGTCGCGTGCCGTAAAGAGCGCCCCCGCCCCCATGGGCCCGACCATGCCCATCCATCCCCCGGAGCCTTGGCTCCGGGCGGGCGCGTTGGCCGCCAGGATGTTGACGAGCTGGTCAACTTGATAGGGCTGCAGCGGCGCGCCGGTATAGCTCAAGGTCTGCGCCAACTGGTTCACGACATTGCGCTGCGGAAGCGTCTGCTCGTAGTTCTGGTATTGGGCAAACTGCGTGTCGCCCAGCGCTTGGCGGATGTTGGCGTCGACCTGCGCCTGCGCCGTCTGCTCGAGGCTGGCAATCTGCGCCCGGTCGTCGGGATTGCGCGGATTCAGGCCCTGGTCGCGCGCCGCTGCCATGACGTCCATCATTGCATTCTGCTTGTCGACGAGCAGGCCCTTGAATTTGTCGAGGTCGGCGGGAGAGAGATTGAGGTTCTTGAAAAGAGCGGCGTAGCGCCCATCGAGCAGGGCCTTCTGCTGGGTGGTCCACAGCCGGTTGAATTCAGGGTTTTCGAGGAGGGTGCTGAGATTGCTGAACCCGGCTCGGCGATTGAACCGGCCGGGAGGCGGGCGCGCCGGCCCCCGCGCGTCATCCGCCGCGAGCGCATCGTCTTGCTCCGCCGCGGCCGCGGCGGGCCCGCCCCGGGCCCGCAGCTGGGCAACCTCGGCCTCGAGTTCGTTCTTGCGCTTCTCCAAGTCCCACAGGCGCTTCTGCAGATCGGCGCGCGCGCTGTCACTCAGGCTCGCGGCACGCAGCCGGATGAGCTCCCGGTATTCGCTCCAAGCGAGCGCTCCGACCGCCGCCGCCGCCACGGCCAGCAAAACAATAAGGTAATTTTTGATCCTCGGGTTTGCCATTGGAAAACCAAGACGCAGCCGGACTCGCGTGAGTTACCAGATCCCCGGCGGATAAACGATCTGAAAACGGCGAGGCCTTCGCCGCGGATCGCCTCCTGGCATCGGTCCCCGCTCCCGGGCGGCAGCCCCTCCGCATACCGGACGCGGCCGCCGGATCACGGCATCGGCGGCGCCGATTTGCCCCCGCCGGCCGGCTTGGATTTCGCGGAGGGAGATTTGGCGGGCTTGGGCGGTCGCGGGGCAAACTCGAAGCCGGTCGACAAATCCGGCTTCAGGACGAGAAAGGCCGAGAACGGCCGGCGGGTGCGCTTGGACCAGAATCGGTCCAGCAGATCCGTCCGCCCGGTCTCAATCATCTTCAGGAACTGCTCCCGGGGGATATCGCGGGCCAGGATGCGGCGGGAACAACGCACGAGGATCTTGTCCTCCCCGTTCTCGACCCGCCGGATGACGTAGCTCTGCGGGGTCTCGTAGACTTGGGCGTCCGGGCCGAAACGGGCCGGCGCAGGCGCGATCGGCTGCAAGCCGGTGAAATCTATTTTCACGCCGCCGTTGCCGTCGGATTGCCCCTCGAACTGGAAGACGACCTTCTTGGCCTCGGGGTCGATCTTGAGGATGGCGCTGAACGGCCGGCCGGCCTTCGAGCGGAAATCGTCCAGCGGCCCGATCCGGCCCTTTTCGGCCAGTTCGCGCGCCTCCACCTCGGCGATGCGGCGGTTGCCGATGATTTTGTAGATGGTGAGTTCGCCGTCCTGGGAGCGGAAGGCGCGCAAAGTCTCCAGCATCGGTTTGCCGTCCGTCGGGCTGGGCCAGTCGAGTTGGCGCGCGTCGTCGGGCGATTCCTCAAAGGCCTTGACGCGCTCGACCAGGCCCTTGGTGGCGCTGATGATCTCGCGCATGAACGCCGCCCGGGAGAACTGGCCGTGTTCCATCTGGCGCAGCTTGTATTCCCATTCCCCGGTCATATCGGGCTTGGTGAGCCCCTCCGCCTGCACCGCCGTGAGGAATTGCAGCAGCGATTCGGCCTTCGGCGTGGGCACGAGCTCGCGCTGCTGGCGCTCCAGATACCGCTGGTTGATGAGGCCGTCGATCGTCTCGGCCCGCGTGGCCGGCGTGCCGAGGCCCCGTTCCTTCATGGCCTCGGCGAGGTCCTCGTCGTCGACCAGCTTGCCCGCCCCCTCCATGGCGGAGAGCAGCGTGGCCTCGGTGTAGCGCGGCGGCGGCCGGGTGGTTTCCTCGTGGAGTTCGGCGGCGACGGTCCGGGCCTGCGGGGGCGCGCCGTCCGCCGCATCAAGGGCGGGCAGGGCTTTCGCGTCGGGGGAATCGTCATCGACCGTCGTCCGCCCGTACACGGCGAGCCAGCCGGGCACGGTGAGCACCTTGCCCTCGGTCTTGAAGGCGTGGCCGGTCACGGTGCTGATTCGCGTGGTGACGTCGAATTCGGCCGCGGGATGGAACACGGCGACGAAGCGGCGGGCGATCATGTCGAAGATCTTGGCCTCGAAGTCGTCGAGGTGTTTCGCCTCATGTGCGGTGGGAATGATCGCGAAATGGTCGGACACCTGCGCGTTGTTGAAGATGCGCTTGTTCGGCCGCACCCAGTCCTGCGCCAGGACCCGCTGCGCATGCGGCACCAGGGTCCCGTGCAGATTGGCGAGCGCCTGCTGGACAGTGGCAATATAGTCTTCCGGCAACGCCCGCGAATCCGTGCGCGGATAGGTGATCATCTTGTGCCGCTCGTAGAGCGCCTGCGCGATCTGCAGGGTGCGCCGGGCGGACAGGCCGAAGCGGTTGTTGGCCTCGCGCTGCAGCGTCGTCAGGTCGTAGAGGCGGGGCGGCAGTTGCGAGGAGGATTTCTTCTCCTCGGAGACCGCGGCCGGCGGTTCGCCGCGGCAGGCCGCCAACACGGCCGCGGCGGCCTCGCGATCCCAGACGCGGTCAATTCGATCCTGATCGTCGTTTTCCGCCTTCTTGAAGTTGGGACGCTGATAAACGCCCTCGTAGGTGCCACGGGTGATCTGGAAGGTGGCGGTGACGCGCCAGAAGGGGCGGGGCTTGAACGCGGCGATCTCCTGTTCGCGGGCGAAGACAATCGCGAGGGTGGGAGTTTGCACGCGGCCGACCGAGGCGACATTGCCGGCGCGCGAACCGAAGAGCCGTTTCGTCAGGGCCCGCGTGCCGTTGATGCCGATCAGCCAATCGCTTTCAGACCGGCAGCGCGCCGCCTCCGCCAGCGGAACCATCTGCTCGCCGGCGCGCAGGTGTTGAAACGCCTCGCGGATGCCGGCCGAGGTCATGGAAGACATCCAGAGCCGCTGCACGGGCTTGGCGCACTTCGCGAGCTGGTAGATGTAGGTGAAGATGAGCTCGCCCTCGCGCCCGGCGTCGCAGGCGTTGATAAGGGTGCCGACGTCCTTCCGCGCCATCAGTTTCTTCAGCTCGCTGAACCGCCGCTTGGTGTCCTCGATCGGCTTGAGTTCAAATTGCTTCGGAATGATCGGCAGGGTCTCCAGGCGCCAGAAGCGGTATTTCTTCTCGTCGATGTCCTCGGGCATAACGAGTTCGACGAGATGGCCCACGGCCGAGGCGACGATGAAGTCATCGTTCTCGTAATAGTCGCCCTTGTGGGCGAAGCGGCCGAGCGCGTGGGCGACGTCCGCGGCCACGCTGGGCTTCTCGGCGATGATCAATGACTTCATAGGGGCGCAACGCGTTATCTACCGCCGGTCGGATTTCAAGCTTTAGTTTCCAAAATCGACTGTCATCGAGACGCGCGTGCACGCGCGCGTGCGCGCCCGCGCGCGAGGCCGCGGCATTTTTTCGGTGCGGCCCGAACCGCATCGCAGTGTTCGCGTATAGACTCGAAGGGAAGGATTCGGTTCGGTGATCGCGGCGGACCTTTCCCGACGCGCCCAGGCAAAACGCGGCAGGCGCGTGGCGGGCGCGCCGCGCTTTCCCATCCCGGGTGACGAGCGGCGGTCAGGCGGCGGGCAGCTTCGGCGTCTCCGCGAAGGCGCTGTCGAGGGCTGTGAGCAGCGCGGCGATGGTTTCGTCGGTTTCGTCGCCCATGTTGGAGATGCGGAAGGTCTTGCCCTTGAGTTTGCCGTAGCCGCCGTCGATCACGAAGCCGTGCTTGGATTTGAGCACCTTGAGCAGGGCCGGCAGGTCGAGATTCAGGGTGTTGACGAAGCAGTTCAGCGTCACCGAGCCGTAGCCCTCCTTCGGGAAGAGTTTGAAGCCCTTGGCGAACGCCCATTCCCGCACGGCCCGGTTGAGGCGCGCGTGGCGTGCATAGCGGTTCGCGAGGCCCTCGGCCTTGATGTCCTCGAGCTTCGACTTGAGCCCGTAGATGTGCGGGATGCACGGCGTGCTCGGCGTCATGCCTTTCTCGTGGTTCGCTTGGAATTCCAGCAGGTCGAGGTAGTAGCCGCGCTCGGTCACGGTGGCGGCGCGCGCCAGGGCACGCTTGGAAGGAGAGCACAGGGACAGACCGGGAGGCAGCGCGAGCGCCTTCTGCGAGCCCGTCACCATGATATCGATGCCCAGCTCGTCCTTCTTGATCGCGAGCGCGCTGAACGAGCTCACGGTGTCGACGATCGAGATCACCTCGGGATACTGGCGCACCACCGCCATGACGGCGGCGATGTCCGTCATACACCCGCAGGAGGTCTCGTTGTGGATGAGGGTGATCGCATCGTACTGGCCGGTGGCGAGCTCGCGGCGCACCGCCTCGGGATCGACGGGCTGGCCCCATTCGAACTTGAGCGCCCCGGCGGGCTTGCCGCAACGGTTGGCGACGTCGTTCCATTTGTCCGAGAAGGCGCCATTCATGCAGTTGAGCACCTTCTTCTTCACGACGTTGCGCACTGCGGCCTCCATCATGCCCCAGGCACTGCTCGTGGAGAGGTAGACCGGGTCCTGCGTGTAGACGAGGGCCTGCAGGTCCGGCTGCAGTGACTGGTACAGCGCCACGAAGTCCGAGCTCCGGTGCCCGATCATGGGCTGGGCCATCGCGCGGAGGGTCTTTTCGGATACGGCCACCGGGCCGGGGATGAAGAGTTTATAGCTCATGGGCGACGAGAAGGATTCAAATCAGAAGCCAGAAAGCCAAGGGGAAATGGAGGTGTGCTCTTCTGGCATGATGGATTCTGAATGGGAATTCAGCCGCCGGTCTGCTTGACGATCTTCCGGTTGGCGTCGCCGAGGACCAGGACCTTGGGTTGCCAGTCCGCGGCGTCCCGCTCGTCCACCGCGGCGAAAATCATGATGGTCAAAAGATCGCCCCGCTTCCCAAGGTGCGCGGTCGCGCCGTGGAGGCTGATCGTCTTCGAACCCGCGGGTGCCGCAATGGCGTAGGTTTCAAAGCGCTCGCCGTTGTTGAGATTGCCGACGACGATCCGTTCGTAGGCCCGGAGTCCCACCCGGGCCATGAAGTCGGCGTCGATCGCCAGGCTGCCCTCATAGTTGAGGCTCGTGTCGGTGACCTCGGCGCGATGGATTTTGGCCTTGAGCAGATTGAGTTGCATGACGCGGTCCGGACGGTAGTTAAGCTTTACGAAGCGAAACGACCCCCGGTTCGTCAACTTCCAATCCTTTTCGCCCTCGCATGTTGCCGTCCTGGATCAAGAAGAAGTACTATGCGTTCGAGCAATACACGGTCGACGTGATCCTCGGGCGGCGGGAGGACACCGGCGCGGCGATCTACGGGGCGTTCCTGCAGGGCGTGTCCATCCTCTTCAGCGGCGTGGTCCAGCTGCGCCTGTGGCTGTACCGGCAGCGCCTGTTGCACGACCAGCCGCTGGGTTGCCTGGTGGTGGTGGTGGGCAACCTCACCGTGGGAGGCACCGGCAAGACGCCGGTGGTGGAAAAGTTCGCCCGGGCGCTGGCCGAGCGGGGGCGCAAGGTCGCGATCCTCAGCCGCGGCTACAAGAGCAAGCGGCCGCCGTTCTGGCTGCGGGCGTGGAACGCGCTCACGCATTCGGAGGAGCCGCCGCCGCGGATCGTCAGCGACGGCAGGCGCGTGCTGCTCGATTCCGAGCAGGCCGGCGACGAGCCCTACATGCTGGCGCGCAACCTGCCGGGCGTAGTCGTGCTGGTCGACAAGAACCGCGTCAAGGCCGGGACCTTCGCGATCCGGCGCTTCGGCTGCGACACGCTGGTGCTCGACGATGGCTTCCAGTATCTGCCGCTCAAGGGCCGGCTGAACCTGCTGCTCGTGGACAAGACCAATCCCTTCGGCAACGGGCATCTCCTCCCGCGCGGCATCCTGCGCGAGCCGGTGAAACACCTGCGCCGCGCCTCCTACGTGTTCCTGACCAAGTCCAACGGGCAGCGCGACCTCGAGATCGAGGAGCTGATCCGACGGCACAATCCCGGGGTCGACGTGATCGAGTGCGCCCACCGCCCGCAGTATTTGCAGCGGGTGGGGGCGGAGGAGCGCCAGCCGCTCGGCTTCCTCCGGGACAAGCGGGTGGGCGCCTTCAGCGGCATCGCCACGCCGGAGAGCTTTGAGCATTTCCTGCGCGAGCTCGGAGCGCGGCTGCTCTACTCCAAGCGGTTTCTCGACCACTATCGCTTCACGCAGGAGGACCTCGATCTCGTCTTCAGCCAGGCGCGCGCGGCGGGCCTGGATTTCCTGGTGACGACGGAGAAGGATGCGGTGCGGCTGGACGAGACCCTGCGTTTTCCCCTGCCGCTTTATTATCTGCGGCTGGAGATTGAGATCATCCGCGGCGCGGCGGACTTCGACGAGGCGGTGGCGCGGATCTGTTTCCCCGAGGGCGGCAGCCGGGCCCCGGTCGAGATCGTGAAGTAGGCGGCCCGGCGCGGGCGCCGGCCTTTCCCCTTGCCGCCGAGCAGACTCCCGGCTGTGTTTGGAGCATCATGATCACCGATCCCCGTCTGAATCAACTGGCGGAAGTGCTCACCGGCTTCTCCACGCGCCTCGAGAAGGGCGAGCGCGTGCTGATCGACGCCTTTGACGTGCCCGATGCGATGGTCGTCGCCCTGATCCGTGCGGCCCGACGGCGCGGCGCGCTGCCGTTCGCGCAAATCCACCATGCGCGCGTGACCCGCGAGCTCATGCACGGGGCGGCCGCGGCGCAGTACGCGCCGCACGCGGCGGTGGAGCTGGCGCGGATGAAGCGAGTGCAGGCCTACATCGCGCTGCGGGGCTCGGCCAATATCTTCGAGACTTCCGACGTGCCCGCGGCGAGCGTGAAGCTGGTCTCGCGCCTGATGAAGCCGGTGCTGGACCGCCGGGTGAACCGGACGAAGTGGGTCGTGCTGCGCTGGCCAACCTCGGCGATGGCCCAGCAAGCGGGCATGAGCACCGAAGCGTTTGAGGATTTCTATTTCCGCGTCTGCACGCTCGACTACCGGCGCATGGTGCCCGGCATGAAGGCGCTGGGCGATCTCATGCGCCGCACCGATCGCGTGGAGATCAAGGGCCCGGGCACGGATCTGCGGTTCTCGATCAAGGGCATCGGCGCGGAGGAGTGCGGGGGCGTGAAGAACATTCCCGACGGCGAGGTCTTCTCCTGCCCGGTCAAGGAGAGCGTCGAGGGCGTCATCCAGTACAATGCGCCCACGGTCTACCTTGGCACCTCGTTCGACAACATCCGCCTCGTCTTCCGGCAGGGACGGATCGTCGAGGCGACGGGCAACAACACGAAACGGCTCAACGAAATCCTGGACAGCGACGCCGGCGCCCGCTACGTGGGCGAGTTTGCGCTCGGCTTCAATCCGCACATCCGGCAACCGATGCGCGACATTCTGTTCGACGAGAAGATCGCCGGCTCCTTCCACTTCACGCCGGGACAGGCGTACGAGGATTGCGGCAACGGCAACAAGTCGCAGGTGCACTGGGACATGGTCTGCATCCAGCGGCCGGAGTACGGCGGCGGCGAAATCTGGTTCGACGGCAAGCTGGTCCGCAAGGACGGTCTGTTTGTGCCGAAGCCGCTCCAGAAGCTGAATCCGGATTATCTCCTGGGCCGGAGGTAGGGACGGCCGTCGGAGCGTCGGCCGGAACGAGAGGGCCGGGCTGGCCTCGCCCTACTCCCGCCGCAGCGGGACGACGGCGGGCGCCGTCCCAGCCGCTCAGGGTCTGGCGCCCGCGTCCCCGGCCAGCACCCGCCGGCGGACCTGCTCGATGTCGAGCCCGGCGAGGCATTGCACGATGTTGGGATACCAAGTGGCGTGGTAGCCAAAGCCGCCGTGCCGCATTTCCTCCAACGCCGCCTCGCGGGACCAGCCCTGGATGATGATCCGATAGCCCGCCACGAAGAAGCTGGTGCGGTCGCTTCCGCGCCAGCAATGCACCAGCACCGGCTTGGGTGCCGACCGGAATTTCCGGAGGGCCGCGACAAGCTGGTCCGCCGATACGTCGCCGGCACGCATGCCTTCGGCGAGCAGGATGATGCCGGCCCGTGCGAACATTTCGCTGTCGGCATGGTGTCCCCGAAGGTCAAGCAGGCTCTTGACCCCGAGGCTCTGCAGGGCGGCAAGATCCGACGGGTGGGGCTGCTCGGCGCGGTACAGGTCGGCGCTGACGCGAAAACAGTTGCCGAGGGTCGTGGGGGCCACCGGCAACGCCCATTCGGCCGGCCGCTCGACCGGCTTTGGAGCTGCGCCGCAGAAGGTGACGGCGGCGGTCGCCCAAACTGCACCATAGACGAATCCCTTCATGAGCCGGCGGCCGACATCGGAACGGCCCCGGTTCGATAATGCCGCGGAGCCGATGTATGACAAGGGCGGCCTGCAGGCGGCCGCGAGGCCCGCGAGGGCGGTCTTGCCGGCGCGGCCGGATAGCGCCAGCCTGCGAGGCGCGTGCAGGCTCGTTCCCACATCGTGCCGGATTCGGCGACGCCAAGCCGCGCCGACAAGGTGCTGGCCGGGGCGTTTCCGGAGTACAGCCGGGCCGCGCTGCAGCGCGCCTTCGCGGCCGGACTGGTTCGACGGAACGGCACCGTCATCGGCCAGAGCGACGTCGTTGGAGCGGGCGACCGGGTGGAGTTTGCGTTGCCCAAGATCGCGCCAGCGGAGTTGAAGCCGGTCGCCATCCCGCTCGACATCCTGTACGAGGACGAACACCTGCTGGCGATCAACAAGGCGGCGGGGATGGTGGTGCATCCCGGCGTGGGTACCGGGGAGGACACGTTGGTGCACGCCCTGCTGGCCCATTGCGCGGGCAGCCTGAGCGGCGTCGGAGGTGTGGAGCGACCGGGCATTGTGCACCGCCTCGACAAAGGGACCTCGGGCGTGCTC
>DATIWI010000032.1:0-15798 GCA_035519475.1 Opitutaceae bacterium | reverse complement strand
CACGTTGCCGAACCATCCGAGGTCAGTCATATTCGCCGGAGTCAGGGCCATGCTGCACATGAACAGAACCAGCTTGTTCGTCCTCCTGGAAGCCGCGATCGCGACCGCTTCCGCCACGTCGGGCCTGCCCGTTCCTTACGTGGTGGAGCCAGTGGCTCCGGCGGTCCTGCGCCCGATTGACCCATCTGCGGTGAAGGTCGAAGGGTGGCTCGGAGCGCGCATTGACGCCAATGAACGCCATCGCCTGCTCGTCGTGGATACCGAGCCTCTGCTTGCCGGCTACCGGCAAAAGCCCGGAGCGCAACCTTGGATCGGCGAACACGTTGGCAAATGGCTGCACGCCGCCACATTGGCCTGGGCCTATTCCGGCGACGAAGCGCTGCGCCGAAAACTCGACTCGGTCGCAGGGGCGCTCATTGCCACGCAAGAGCCCGACGGCTACCTTGGAACGTATGTTCCGGAGAAACGTTTCGGCCTGTACGATGGCGCGGATTGGGATGTGTGGTCCCATAAATACAACCTGATCGGGCTGCTCACCTACTACCGGTACACGGGCAACCGGAATGCACTGGCCGCCTCCCAAAAGATCGGTGATCTGCTGATCGCAACCTTCCCGGCGAAAAGGAGCATCCTGGCCGCCGGCACGCACATGGGCATGGCCGCGACGAGCGTGCTTGAGCCCATGGTCCTGCTCTACCGGCTCACCGGTGGGCAACGCTATCTGGATTTCTGCCACTACATCCTGAGGGCCTACGAGGAACCGGGGGGGCCGGATATTGTTCGGTCCCTGCTTGCTCCCGACGGCAAGGTCGCCCGCATCGCCAACGGCAAGGCTTACGAAATGCTGTCCAATCTGGTCGGGCTCGGCGAACTCTACCGGGTGACGGGTGACGCCCGCCTTCTGCGGGCCACCGAGAACGCCTGGGCCGACATCACCGGCAACCGCCTCTACCTGACCGGCACGGCCAGCATTCGCGAATGCTTCGGCGCCGATCACGAGCTGCCGAACGGGGAGGGCGCCCACCTTGGGGAAACGTGCGTCACCGTGACTTGGATCCAACTCAACGCCCTGCTGCTGGCCCAGACGGGCGAGGTTAAATACGCCAACGAAATCGAGCGGTCCCTGTACAACCAACTGACCGCCGCGCAGAGCCCACGCGGCGACGATTGGTGCTATTACACCGCCCTGGAAGGGGTGAAGCATTACGACAGTGGCATCACCTGCTGTCACTCCAGCGGACCGCGCGGCTTGGCGCTCGCGCCGACCCTCGCCTACCTGGAGGCCGGCGATGCGATCTACGTCAACACGCTGGAGACGTCGCAGGCGCAATTCAAGGTGGGCGGCGAACCCGTCCAGATCCGGCAGGAGAGCCGGTTTCCCTACGACGGCCAATCGACGCTGACCATCAAGGCATCCAGCCCGGCGCGCTTCACCCTGAAGGTCCGGGTACCGGCTTGGGCGGCGCCGCTGTGCGTCGGTGAAGTCTCGAGCCAGGGCGGCTGGCTCACCCTTCCGGAGCGCGAATGGCGGGATGGAGACCGGGTGACGCTCGCCTTCAACCTCGGCGGCCGTGTCATTCGCGGCGAATACACGAATCATGCCCGCGTGGCGTATGCCTGGGGGCCGTTCATTTTGGCCCTCGATGAGCAACTCAATCCTGAATATGGCGTGTATGACGCGGCGCAGTTCATTCGCGCCTTCGACGGCCGGCCGCCGACCTTGTTGCGCGACCCCAACCGGCTGATTCTCGAGTCGGCAATGCGCGGGGAGTGGGACGTCAAAGCGCATCCGGTTAGGCTGGTGCCCTTCGCGGACGCGGGGCTCGAGGGCAAGCCGTATGCCGTCTGGCTCCGTGCGCCGCAGTGATTTCCCCTCCATCCCGCCTCGGCTTGGGTCATTAACCGATGCTCGTTCGATTGGCCGCAGACACCGATGGTCAGATCCTGGCGGATGAGCTCGGCCCCAATTTCTCCGGAGACAACCGGAAAAAACATGAGATCGTTCCCCGGTTGCCTCCGGGGCGGATCATCAATAGAGGATGGTGACCGTGGCCGGAAGCTTCTCGATTCGGATCTCGTTTGTGTCCGATGAAATCAGGCGTCCGTCTCCCGCAACGGACTTGATCTTCTCCGACAGGGGAGACTTCAGGACGATCTGACTGGCCGGCAGCGCCATCTCGCCACCCAGCTTCACCATAATTCTCCGCCCCGGCGCGCCGTCCGGCGCGGCTTCGGGTTTGATGGTGTAGCTGAGATTGCCGTAGTAAGTCGGCAGATTGTTGACTTCAACCCCGGCGGGGTCGGTCACCCATTCGTCTGCAATCCCGGCTCCGACGACCAACGCTTCATCCGCCTCGCGTTCATACACGAACATGGCCCGGGCCGAGCGAATGAAATCGGAGCCGCACCAGGTGTGGGGCATGTCTCCGATGGTTTTCGGCGCCCGGGGATCGCGGTGCACGACCTCCGCCCAGTGATTCCACCCCAGAGGTCGGCGGTCGCCCATCAGGAAGTCCAGGAGTTCGTGGGCCCGCTGTTTCTGGTCGAGATAGACGAAGGAACCGATGATCCGGTTTTCGTAGGGCGTGTAATCCTTCCACGGAATGGTGTTGAGCTTGCGCTTCGTGAAGTTGTCGAAATACCGGTCGAAGGTCCGGTGCAGTGCCGGCTCCGGGATGTTCCCCAGTTCATTCACGGGCGCGATGCCGATCGTGGTCGACGTGGCATCAAGATCTCCCAGTTCCACGCAGCCGGGGATGTAGTCAATGTGCCGGTTCTCCATCGCCCGGCGCATCGAGGCGTAGAGATCATTCCTGAAATCGTCGCGCTCAGCGGCAAACTCGGCTTGTTCTTCGCGTTCGCCCAGGATGCCAGCGATCGCGGTGGCATCTTTCAAGCCGCGGAGAATGAAGAAGTCATCCCAATACGAATGCATCGGCTGGCTCGAGTAGCCCTCATGGCTGATGGATTCGGGGACCAGCCCGTAGCAGGCGCGCTGTTCCGGGGTCCCCTGCCGATACACCGCGGTTTTGCGTTCGGCGCGGAGCCTCTGGATATAATGAACGGTCTTCACCACGGTATTCCACTTCGCGCGCAGCCAAGCGGCGTCGTGAGTAAAGCGGAAGACCTGCATGATCAGGTAGATCAACTCGCCGTGACTGTCGTTCTCGACCGTCGGATCGGCACCGCGCGAGTCGACCACGCAGGGAACCTTGCCGCTCGGGAATTGGAATCCGGAATACCAGTCGGCATACTCCTTCACCTCGTCCCGGATGCCGAGCTCGAGCAGGGCAGTGGAGGTCAGCGAGCCGTCGCGGATCCAGGCACGGTTGTAATTGCGCGCGCCCGGCTGAATGCGCGGTCCGACTTGGTTGATGAAGATGTACGCCAGATTGGATTTGATCGTGTTGATGATGGGTTGGGCGGACGCGGGCAGCCTGACGTCGAAGCGGTCCAGGAGGGATTCCCACTTGCGGCGGGTCGCCGCTTGCGCGAGGTCGACGTAACTCTTCGCGTCCGCCTGGTCCAGGTTCGGCGTGGGCCTGCCGCTCCAGCCGTGGAAGGGTACGGCGAGATGATATTCGACCGATGATGACTCCGGCAGATCGAAGTCGTACTCCAGCGCGGCAGAGCCAAATCCCTGGAGGTCCCGGATCCGGTCTTCGGCGGGCAGGCGGCCCTGCTGCAGATACTCGGTGATCTCCGCCCGCTCGAATGGCGTGGCCCCGAAACCCGAGGGGGTGTCGAGCGCGATGAGCTTCTGGTCGTCCACTGTTAGCAGCCCGTCCTCAAACTGCACACGGTCGACGCGTGCCCATCCGCCGGAATGCAGCAGGCTCTGCCAGGGCGGATTGACCTGAAATGGACGGATCGCCAGGAAGAGTTTTCCCCGCGCGGGCCCACCGGCGTTCTCGATCCGATAGGTCGCGAGCAGCTGACTGTCCGGACCCGCAGTCCCGGCGGCGAAGGCGGTGATCGTCAGCGTGAGATTTCCGCATTTCCACTCGACCGACGGGATCGGCAGGTAGCCCTTTTCCAAAGACTGGCGCGGCGTGACGTCGTGCCAAGTTACCAGCTTGTTGTCGAGGTAGAGAAACGGCTCGATGGTGAAACGGGTCTGGGCAACCTCGATGGCCCCGGCTTCATTGATCAACGCCTTGCTGTCATCGCGGGGGTTTCCCATCGTCGTCCAGTAGTTTTGCTCCTGGCGCAGGTATCGCGGATAGAGGCCGCGCGGCTGGTCCTGGGCCACGGCACTGAAGAAATCGTTGGCGGAGGAGCCGAACTCGGAGCCCTTGACCGCGAGCTGGGCGATCCCGAATCCCGCGCCGCTGGCACTTTGCGTCATCACTAGTTTAAGGAAGCGGCCTTCCTGCTCGGGCAGATAGACGTAATCGCGGCCGCCGTTGCCCTGCGTCACCGATGACGCGGCCAGCCATTCCTTCCCGTCCGCGGACGTGAGCACATCGTAGGCCGACGCGTAATCCTCCCCCTGCCAGTCGATCACCAGACCGCCCAGTTCCCGCCGGTAGCCGAAATCGACGGCCAGCCACTGCGGGGAGTTGCTTCCGGCGCTCCTCCAATGGACGAGGCGCGCGTTCTTCTCCTCCCAGACCGGCTCGGCTCCCGTTTTCGCCGATGAAGCCTCCACGCGGGCGCGGGCATTGAGAGCGGCGCGGTTGTCGATGGGTTCGAACCGAAGATTGTCGAAGAAAACCTTGCCCTTGCCGCCAGTGCCGGAAGAAACCACCAACGCGATCGCCTTGAGGTGCCGGATCTCGCCGCCGCCCGCCGGGCCCCATCCAAAAGTCACCTGCCGCCGGCGGATGTGCTGCGTGGTCCACTGCGTCGGATACGCCACGTCCAGTTTCCTGACCAGCCAGGTGTTGTCCTGCGCATCGAGGAGCTTGAACTCGAAATTATTGACCGGGGCGTCCGCCCGCAGATCGAAGCTGAACTGGTAATCCTCCGGCAGGTCGAGGGGGAAATCCTTCTGGGCGCTGACATAGCCGTACGCCCCGCTCATATCGAACTCCAGCACCAGCGCCTGGCCGTTCTTCCCCTCTGCCGTGGAGAGGTCCATCCTGGCGCCTTCGGAATGCACGGCTTTCCAGCCGGCCAGTGCCTCAAAATCGTCGAGCAGTCGGGACTGAGGAAATGCCCCGGCGGGCAGCAGCCAGGCCGCAAAAGCCAGCAGCACGCGGACCCGCGATTGACGGAATCTTGGTCTTGAGGAAGTCATGAGCTGTGTCCAGGGGGTTGGCGCGACGTGTGGGACGATCGCGCGGCCTCACGGGGGGCGCGGCGCTGGCCGCCTTGAGTCGGGGGAGTTCATGGTGGCGCCTCCTGGCCGGCGGGTGCCAGGTCATGGCCGCCGGGCGCATTTTCCCCTCGGGCCTTCCTTTCATCCAAGAGTTTCTTGATCTGGTAGGCGCGCTCCTCGCTCAAGGGGTACTTGGCGAGCAAGACGACGCCGACCAAGCAGAGTGCGGGCGGCAGCCCGATCTCCCAAAACCGGATCCAGAACATGGTTGCCGCGCTCTGGGTGTCCATTCCTTCTCGGAAGGCCGTGAAGCGCAGAACATACCCGCTCGCGACCGTGGCGATCGACACCGCCACCTTCCACCACCAGTTGTAGACGGCGAAATAGATTCCCTCCCGGCGGATTCCGGTCGCGTATTCGTCCTCGTCGCAGATGTCGGCGATCATCGAATTGACGAGCGTGAAACAGAACACCATGCCGAGGGACAGCGCGACGGTCGGGATGAACGTCAGCCAGGGATACGTCGGGCTGTAGCACAGGATCTTCGACAGGTTGCCCACGATGATGATCCCCAGCGCCACGGCCACCGTGGCCCGTTTTCCGATGCGTTTCGACAGCCAGGTCATGGGAAAAACGCCGCCGAGGCCGACCGCGGCCCAGAGGGTCCCGTTTTCGGCCATGAGGGCCGAGGCCGCGTCCTTGTTGCCGCCAAAGAGGTAGAAGATCGTGATGTAATTGTTGAAGCCCATCACCAGCTGAAACCCGACGATCAGCAGGACGAACACGACGACGAGCCGGACGAACGTCCTGTTGCGATAGGTCGTCATGAAGTTCTTCACGATCGGCACCCGCTCCTGCGTCTTGATCTGCTTCAATTTGGTCTCCCGGCAGATGAAGGCGCAGGTGAGCGCGCACGCGGTGAGAATGACGCTCATCGCCAGGCAAACCCATTTGATCCCGTTCACCGCGTCGCCGCCAAAAACCGGCCGGTTGGCGAGGAAGTAGATCCACGGCAGCGTGAAGGCCCCGACGTTGCCGATGAAGCTCGCGTAGGCGAAAATGCTGGTTTTCTCGTGGTAATCCTCGGTCATCTCCAGCCCCAGCGCCCCGTGCGGAATCGCATAAACGGGAACGACCGTGTAGAAGAACAACGAGACCGCCACGAAGTAGCCGAACATCGCGGGCTTGCTCCAATCCCGCGGCACCGCCCACAACAGCCAGAACGCGATCCCGATGAGGATGCCCCCAGCCACGAGAAACGGAATGCGCCGGCCGAAGCGCGAGCGGGAGTTGTCGGACAGGTTGCCCAGGAACGGATCCACCACCGCATCCCACAGCCGCGGGAACGCCTGGGCCCAGTTGATCCAGAGGACGCTGATCCCAAGGCCGACCACATAGACGAGTCCGCTCAGTTGCTGGACCGAGTTCACCGCGACAATGGTGACCACCGCTCCCAGACCATAGGCGATCTTCTGGGACACCGGAATCTTGTCCGCACGGGCAGTAATATGATGGCTCTTGGGGATCATTAACTCGAGACCGGATCATCTCCACCCCGATCGCCGGCGAGAATTCCTGTTCTCATGGGCACATTTGATGTCGTGTACTTATGAGGAACGAAGGTCGCCGAGGGTGGCGCGATTCCTTCGCGACGCGGCGGCTCAAGGTCGTTGGGGTGACTGCGAGAATCGGGTTTGATGAATTCCAATGGTCACGTCCTCGTCATCAAGGCTCGCCGGTGCTGCGCCGACATGGCCACGTGCCCCGGGCGACGAAATTGCAGCAAAGCATGGCGCAGAATCAGGCTGGCAACACCCTAGGATGAACTTTCACCGCGGGCGATGACTCCGGCGCTCATCGTCAATCGGTTGGAGTACGAAGAAAGCACTGCGCAGAGGCTGCGGAAAGGCGAGGTTCGACCGGCGTTGCTGCCGGCCGGATGGTCAAGGTGCAAGCGTTTGCATGGAAACACAAGCCCAGATCTTCTTGACCCATTGGAGCCAAGATGGCAAATGGAAGGCCACTTAACGAGCCTGCTGAATTCCCACGCTTGAATCGCGATGCAAACGTGTGCGGGGTTTCCCCGCGGCGCGCGAGCAGAAGCCCCTTGGATGCAGGGCGCACCCCTTCCCGTATGCCAGGAAAATCGAACGCCAAACCCCGCACCACCCGGGCCGGCATTGTGCAGATCGCCGCCCGGCTGGGAGTGTCACCCTCGACGGTGTCGAGGGCGCTGCGACCGGAGACCGCGCACCTGGTCCAGGCCTCACGGCGCAAGGAGATTCTGGACCTGGCGGAACAACAGCATTTCTCCCCCAATCCCGGGGCCCGGATCCTCCGCAAGGGCGTGAACTCGAACCTCACGGTCGTGGTTCCTTTGGACGAGAACATCTTCTTCTCCGAGTATTACGGCCGGTTTCTCTCCGGCACCCTACACTCGGCGGCGGGGCGGGGATGGGGAGTGCACATCAGCACGCTGCGCCGGACCCCCGGCACCAGCTTCCGGCAGGCGATGCAGTACTTGGGCCTCGACACCTCCGGGATCATCTACCTGGCGGAGCCGTTGTCCCGCCTCGATGTGCAGGAACTGCGGGGCTACCGCCGGCCGTTCATCATGACGAAGTCGGCACTGCCGCCCGACATCAAGGTGAGTGATCTGGATGTGCCGGTCCTCGGAGTGGACAATTTCGCCGGCGCGCAGACCGCCGCGAACATGCTCTTGCAGCTCGGCCACCGGCGGATTGCCTTGCTGCTGGGGCCGCCGGGTTCCCGCGACGCCTTTGAGCGCAAGCAGGGTTATGTCAGCGTGCTGGAGAAAGCCGGCATGCCGCCACGTCCGGAGTGGCTGCACGAAGGATCGTTCAGCACGGAGACCGGCCGGGTGGGGATGACGACCCTGCTGGAGGGCAAGGAACGGCCGACGGCGGTCTGCTGTGCAAGCGACGAGATCGCGTTTGGCGCCATCCATGGCGCCCGCATGATGGGGTTGCGCTGTCCGAAGGATATTTCGATCGTCGGCTTCGACGATGGCCTTTGGGCGACTACCTGTCGGCCCGCGTTGACCACCATCCGGCAGCCTCTGGCCGACTTGGCGGAGCGCGCGGTGAGCCTGCTGGTGGAAGCGGCGAGTGCGCCGGGCAAGATCCAGCGGACCGTGCTTCACGACATGCCGGCGGCCATGGTCATACGCGAATCCACGCAATCAGTGCCGCAGATGAATCCGGCACATTGAGCCGCCGGCCCTTGGGCTGGCGGCAAACGTTTGCATGACGCTGTCGAAATCGTTGTAGCTCAGACAGCATTATAATATCGCTATTTACATCGTTTTTATGGTTGCAATGCAAACGTTGTCATGCCAACCTTCGGTCCAGCTGTCACCTCATGGCAGGTGTTGGACAGCGATTCAGCTCCATACCCTTCCGCTCTGTGGTCCCCTCCTTCAGTTGCCTCGCCGAATTCGGCTGGCTGCGCACTGCCCTCGTGGGCGTGGCGCTGGCTCGCTGCGGTCTGCTCGGCGCCGAGCCGGCGACGAATCCCCCGGCCTGGCCGGGGGCGCGGCCCGCCGCGACGCTGTCCGCCGAGGACGATGCGTTTCTCGAGGAGATGGGGCGCTCCGCCTTTCGCTTCTTCGTCGAGCAGACGCATCCGCGGACGGGCCTCGTCCGCGACCGGGCCCGGGCCGACGGCTCGCCGAGCGAGGGCAAGGCGAGTATCGCCGCGTCCGGTTTCGCCCTGACCGCCTGGGCCGTCGCCACGCAGCGCGGCTGGGTCGAGCGGACGGTCGCAGTTGAGCGGGTGCGGCTGATGCTGCGGTTCCTCGCGCGGGAGGCGCCGCGCCAGCACGGTTTCTATTATCACTTCATGGAGATGGACACCGGCGCGCGTGCCTGGCAATGCGAGCTGTCGTCCATCGACACCGGCCTGTTTCTCGCCGGTGCGATCGTCGCCCGGGAATACTTTCACGACGCCGAGATCACCGATCTGGTGAACCGGATCTACGGCGAGATCGACTGGCAGTGGTTTCTCAACGGCGGCAGCACGGTGGCGATGGGATGGTATGACGAAACCGGCTTCTCGCGATTCCGATGGCTGGTCTATTCGGAGCACATGATGATGAGCTTTCTGGCGTTGGGAGCGCCCGCGCACGCCCTGAGCCCGGAGTATTGGCGGACGTGGAAGCGCGCGCCGATCGGCAGCTACGGCGGCTACCACTATATTCAGGGCCCGCCGCTGTTCATTCACCAATACGCCCACGCCTTCATCGACTTTCGCGGCCAGCGGGACGCGTTCGCCGACTACTATCACAATTCCCTGCTCGCGACGCTGGCCCAGCGCAAGTTCTGCACCGACCTCCGGTCAGAGTTTCCGAGTTGGGGCGAGCGGCTTTGGGGCCTCACCGCATCGGATTCGGCCGCGGGGTACAAGGCGTGGGGCGGCCCGCCGCGCACGATGGAGTTCAACGCGCTCGACGGCACGATCGTACCGTGCGCCACCGCGGGCTCGCTGCCGTTCGCGCCCGACGAGACGATGATGGTGCTGCGGCACGTACGCACCGTGTTCAACGATCGCGCGTGGCAGCGCTATGGATTCGTCGATGCCTTCAACCCCGAGACAGGCTGGGTCGACTCGGACGTAGTCGGCGTGGACCTGGGCATTTCGCTCGTGCAGGCGGAGAACGCCCGGTCGGGTCTGGTCTGGGCGATTTTCATGCAGGCGCCGGAGGTGCAACGCGCGCTGCGGCAGGGCGGTTTCCTTTCCTACCGCCGGACCTTGACTTGGTCCGAGCGGGACCAGTTGCGCGGGTTGGCGGCGCAAGCTTGGTTATCGCTGGTCTCCGCCCCCGTGGGGCCGGCCAGCGCCGGATTGCAGCTCACGGCGACGCCGGCCGCGCACGCGCTCGGCCTGTTGAACGGCGGCGAGGCGCTCCAACGCGCGCGCACCCTGATCGAGGCGACGGCAGTGCCGGCGGGCGACGTCCCGCTCGCGCAGTATGCCGCCGGCCTGGTGACCCTGCGCCAGGCCTTCCACTCGCTCGCGCCAGCGGCCACCCGCGGCTTGGAGGCCATCAAATGGGACAATGTCACGCTCTCTTCCACGAAGTTCGCGGCCGGCAGCCGCCTCGCCGCGTTCTTCAAGATCGCGCTCGGGGTCGCACCGCCGGCGGTGTGGGCGAAGCTGGTGCGCACGCCCGAAGCGGAGGGTCCGGTTTATGTGCTCTCTCCGGCTTCGGTGGCGGACCAGTTTCTGCCCGGAGTGTGGCTCGACGAGCGCGCGATCATCTCCGGCGCCTCGGCGGCGCAGCTCGCCTATGCCCTCACCTTGGCGCGCCGCGACGCCGCCCCGGCGGGCCCGTGGCCGGGCGTGCTGACGACCGCGCTGCTCCTGGACGAGTTTCCCGCTGAGGTCGTGGCTTGGCTTAGGGACATGCCGCCGCCGGCCGGCTGGCTCGAGTCGGCCCTCCCCGCCGACCGAGCGGCGCTGCTGCTCAGCATTGCGAATCTGCTGGTGCCCGACTGCGTGCGTCAGTGGTTTCAGCAGGATCCGCTCGTGCGAGCCGCGCGTGCGAATATCCCGGAGTTCGAGGAGGCGGCCTTCGGGAAGGACAGCTCCGTCTTCTGGCGCCAGGAACTGGCCGGGCCGTTGAGCGAGCCGCCCGAGCGCCGGACAACGGCCGTGGCGGCCGCCACGCCGCGCGCCAACTGGCCCTGGGTGAGGCTCGCCGGCCTTGAGTTCAAGGACTCGCCGGGCGACGTCCGCCCGGACGATCCGGCGCTCGAACTGCGCTTCGCGTTCACCTGGGACAACAAAGCGCTGCATTTCCATGCCGAGGCCGTGGATACGCCGCCCGGTTTCACGCGTCCCCCCGATCGCAAGGAGTTTGTCGAGCTCTTCATGAATCCGCACAACGATGGCTTGGTCTGGCGCGGCCCGGACGATTTCCAGTTCGTCTTCAAGTCCACTGGCGAGTCGTGGGAATGGTGCCGCAACCGCCCCGCGATGGCGCAGATTCATCGTACCGAGCACGGTTACACCGTCGAGGCGGACATCCCGTGGTCTCTCCTCGGCCTGACACCGCGTCGGGGCCTTGAGTTCGGAGTCAGCCCTGCCGTGGCGACCGATGGCCGCAACGAGTGGGAACCCTCGCTCAAGCTGAACTGGCGTTTTTCCGAGCGGCGCGATGAGCGTTTTGGCCTGGGTACGCTGCGCCTCGAATGAACCTGCCGCCCCTTCTCCCCCAACACACCCAACAACATCACCCCATCCGTAACTCCAGACGACCATGAAACCCAAGATCATCCATGCCATCGTGCCGGCGCTCGCGCTGGCACTGGGCCTCCCGGCCCCACTCCTGGCGCAGACCGCCGCTTCCTCGCCTCCCACTACTGCCGCGGGGGAGCAGACGATTGTGCTCTCACCGTTCGTCGTGAACGTTGACCACGACAACGGCTACATCGCCGTCGACTCCCTGTCCGGGGGCCGCATGGACGCTCCCATCCGCGTGACCCCGGCCCCGATGTCATCGCTGACTTCGGGTTTCATCAACGACTTGGAGCTGACGAACATCAACGACGTTTTGAAATGGTCGCTCAGCACGGTTCCCACCGCCGACCGGAATGGACTGGCGGGCGGCTCGGGGGGCGGCGTGTTCAACTACTGGTCGATCAGCACCCGCGGTGGCCAAAGTGTGCAGGGTGGCAATCCGCCGACGAAAAACTACTTCCCTATCTTCAGGGTGATGGACACCTACAATATCGAACGCGTCGAGTTCGACCAGGGACCGAATTCCATTCTCTTCGGCATCGGCGACATCGGCGGCGCGGTGAGCAGCTACACCAAGATGGCCCGGTTCGACAAGAACTTCCAGAACCTGAGTGCCCGCGTTGACAGTTACGGCGGCTATCGGGGAACGATCGACGTCAACCAATCCGCGGGCAATCTCGCTGTCCGGGTGAACGGCGTGGCCGCGAACGAGAAGGGGTGGCGCGATGGCGACTATCACCACAAGTTGGGTGGCGATGTCGCTGCGACCTTCAAGTTCAACGAGGGCAAATCCCAACTGCGCTTTGAAATTGAAGGCTGGAAGGAAAAGAAGGCGATCTACGGCGCGAGCTATCAGGACAATTTCTCGCTCTGGGATGGGACCACGAGCGCCGCCACGTGGGGCGCAGCCATTGCAAACCAAGGGGCCAATCCCCAAACCACGCCCGGTGCCCCCGGCGTGACGGGGATGTCCGATTGGGGCCTGAATCCCTACAATGTCCTGGTCGCCGGCAGTGGCGCCGTCGTGAACTGGGCCGGCGGCGTCCGTTCCATGGGCACCAACAATATCGCGTGGGGCGCCTACATGAGACCCGATGCCTTCAATTACGCCCCGACCGGCGGCACCAGGATCATGGCGCTTCCGAGCAGGGAGTTCACGATCTCCCCGTCGGATGGCTACCTGAAGCCAGAGGCCCTCGACATGACGCTGACCTACGATCAGCGGATCAACAACAACATGGATTTCGAGATCGCGGGCTACCGCTATGTCGACGATCAGTACACGATCAACTTCGAGGGCGCCTACAGCGCTTCCTACGACCTCAACAGGCAACTGCCCAACGGTTCGGTCAACCCGAACTTCGGCAAACTGTATTCGGATTTCTTCCTCGATAAACAGGTCCAGAACCATTGGGTGAATGAGGTTCGGGGCCAGTTCTCGTATCATTTCGATACGGAATTGTGGAAGATCCCCCTCAACCAGGTGTTCAGCGCCTCCTTGGGCGAGCAGGTGACCGAGTACGATGCCCGTCAGTACAATGCCGACTGGATTGCCAACGACACGGGCCAGGCCAATTGGACCTCCGACAACTGGACCCGGGACATGGTCTGGGGACGGATGTATTGGGATAAACCGCAGGCGGCCTTCAGCGTGCCCGCCGGTGTCATCTATAACGCGATGCCGTTCAACTGGTATGACTTCAATTCGAAGCAGACCATCAAGTACTACGGCGCCTTTTCGCAGACCCGCCTCTGGGATGATCGCCTGAACATCTCCCTTGGCCTCCGGCGCGATACCTATGACGTCACCAAGATCGGCCTGCGCGGTCCCAGCAATGTGCCAGTCCTCGGCAATGGAGCCGGCAACACCTACTCCGTTGGCGCCATTGGCTACGTGACCGAGTGGCTCGGCGTCTACGCGAATCTCTCCGACAACTACCAGCCGGCCGCCGGTGGCTTGGCTCCCAGCCTGTTCGGCGAATTGCGCGGGGCCTCCTTTGGCAAGGGCAAGAACGTTGGCGTGCGTGTCTCGACCAAGGACGGCAAGTACTATGCGTCCGCCACGTGGTACAAGGACACCGCCACGGATGTCATCGGTGGCGACAACCCCGATTTCCAAGGCATTTGGAATGACTACCTGGCGGCGGGCGGCACGGCGCGTGACATCGGGCCCGCGGGCCAGATCAATGGTGTCACGGCGCAGATGCAATATAACACCATCTACGACGTGGAGTATAAGGGCTTCGAGTTTGATATGACCGCCAACCCGACCAAGAACATCCGCCTGCAGGTGCACTATGCCTTGCCGAAGGGGGAACGGACCAACGACGGGATCGATGGCCTCCGCTATTTCACTCAGCACCTGTCGGAGTGGCAGGCGGCGGCGAGCGGGGGATCCGCCGCCAGCCAGAAGCTGGCCTCGGATCTCGCCACGGCCCAGCATAACTACACGATTTGGGCGATACCCACCCTCGCCGGCGGTGTGGTCAAATCCATGTGGAATGCCTTCGCGACGTATAGTTTCAAGGACGACGCGCTGAAGGGTCTCGACATCGGTTTCGGCGCAACCCAGACGGGCGCGCGCCAGATCGACCAAGTGAACCGGACGACCGCCTACACCACGGAATCGCTCCTCCTCGGTTATTCGAGGGCC
This sequence comes from Opitutaceae bacterium, assembly GCA_035519475.1. Taxonomy (GTDB): domain Bacteria; phylum Verrucomicrobiota; class Verrucomicrobiia; order Opitutales; family Opitutaceae; genus Fen-1467. Next base: position 1,621 of record DATIWI010000032.1, on the reverse strand, counting down.
ATAAACACGATGGGCCATAAGCTCAACGCACGGCTCCAGCTCAACGTGGACAACCTGTTCGGAAACAAGACGCTCGTGTTCCAGAACTACAATGGGACGCAGCCGATGGATTACAATTTCATCCCGGCGCGGAAGGTAACCCTCACGGCGCGTTTTGAGTTCTGAGGACAATCAAATAGGATGGCATCAGGCTTGATGCTGGTGCCATCTCCATTCTGAAAAAGCCATCCGGCCGCGACGGCCGGATGGCGCTTCCGAACCGCCGGCGTGCCCAGACACGCCTGCCGGGGCATAGACAGTGGTGGCGTCCAGGCTTCCGCGGGCCTGGCTCGTTTCACATGGACTGACGCTGGTCGTGGACTCATGCGATATTCCCGTACCTGAATCCCCTTGAGATGAAGATCCCGGCCACAGCCGAATTGGGTTTGGTGGAGCTGCGGAACCTTTCGCCGCTGGTGGTGCAACTACTGCCAACGGGCGCAGTATTCGCTCTGCGCCACGGCCCGACGCTCCTGAACCAGGTGCTGCCCGGTCCGGCGGAGGACGGCCTGTTCCGGCTGCTGCTGCGCTGGCAGGGCGCCGCCGGTAGCGGCGGCTGGTGTCCGCTGGTTGGCCCGGGACTGGATTTTGCCCACAACGGCCTGGACACAGCCGTTTGGACCTCGGCGGCCGATGCCGGCCTGCGTTGCACCGCCAGGCTGCAGTTGCATCCGCTGCATGCCGCCTGGGCTTGGCGCGTGCGCGTGCACAACACCGGGTCCGAGGCGCGGCGCATCGAGGTGCTTCTGGCGCAGGACCTCGGCCTCGCGGATGAAGGAGCCGTCCGCAACAACGAGGCCTACAACTCGCATTACATCGATTTCCTGCCGGTCGACGACGACGCGTTCGGCTGGACCATCCTCGCCCGCCAGAACCAGTCGATGACGGGCGGCCGTCACCCGTGGCTCGCGCTGGCGTGCGCCACGGGAGCCGCGGCCTTCTGCACCGATGGCTGGCAGTTCTTTGGCGCTGACCACCGGCTCACGAGCGAGCCGGCCGCCGTGCGGATCGCATCGCTCCCCTCGAAACGCCTGCAATACGAGTTTGCGCTCGGCGGCCTGCAGAGCCGCCCGCTCGCGCTCGCCCCCGGGGCGAGCGGCGAAATTCAATTCGTGGGCCGTTTCCTGGCGGACCATCCCGCCGCGTCGTCCCCCGCCGATCTGGCGGAGCTGCGTGCGGTGCTGCCGGCTGCAGGGCTTCCGGACACAGCAATGCCACCCACCGCCACGGCGGTGCCCTCGCTGTTTGTCACCGCTCCGTGGCTGCACGGTGACCGGCCCGGCGAATCCGACTGGGCGGCGTGGTTTCCCGGCGAACGCCGGCATGAGGAACGCGCCGCCACCGGCCAGGTGCTATCGTTTTTTCACGGGGAGAATGTCCACGTGGTCGCACGCGACAAGGAAGCTGCGGTGGCGCGGCCGCACGGACACATTCTCTGCAGCGGCGACGTCCGGTGGATCGACGCCGGGCAGTTCGGCCTCACCTGCTACGCCGCCGGCATTTTCGCCGCGCAAGCCTATTTCGGCAACCCGAGTCTCGGCCGGCTTTTGTCGGTGGTGCGCAATGCGCTGGCTTTGGTGCG
>DATIWI010000031.1:0-25463 GCA_035519475.1 Opitutaceae bacterium | reverse complement strand
GAGCGCAACGCCATCGCGGCCGTCTTGCGGAAAATCATCGCTTCGATCCCGGCGCCGGTGTGAGGCCGCTCCGCGGCAAATTCCCAATGCCCAATCGCCGATAGCCAAGGCTGTTTCCGCGGCAGGCACTCACCCTGGATTCGAGGCTTATTGGGAATTGGACCTTGGCATGTGGAAGCTGGCGGCAACGGACCACCGATGAGCTCGAGCCGGAACACCATGGATCCGAGCGCAGGCTGGGCCGGGCTGAACTGGGGCGGTCGCCGGGGCTTTCGCTGGAACGAGTTTCTCTGGGCGCTGATCTTCCCGGCGCGGAATCACCGCATCACGCCGACGGTGCCTGGGCTCGTCCTGATCGGCCTGGCGCTCGGCACGGGCTCGGCCGCCTACAACACCTCGAGCAACATCCTGTTCATCACGCTCTCGCTGCTGCTCGCGTGCCTGATTCTCAGCGGCGTGATGTCCTGGCTCAACGTGCGGGGCGTGTGCTGGCGGCTCCTGCTGCAGCCGCCCGCGCGGGCCGGCCAGCAGACGCCGGTGACGCTCGAACTCTGGAACCGCAAGGGCATGCTCCCGACCTACGGCCTGTGGTTTGAACTCACCGCGCGCCCGGCGCCCGCCGGGCCGCAGCGTCCGGAGGCGACCTTCCGGGCCACGTCCGCCGAAATCCGGGCGGCCCTGGCGCGCAGCGATCAGGCCACGGCGCGGGCCGTGATTTCCCTGCGTGCGCGGCTCGATCCGGGCGGGCAGACGCGGCTGGACTGGCTCTTCACGCCCGCGCGGCGCGGCGTCGTGCGCGTGGACCTGGCGAGCGTGGGTTCGCTCTTCCCGTTCGGATTTCTGCGCAAAAACCGCGGCACCCGCCTGCGGCGGGAGATGATCGTCTGGCCGGCGCCGGTCGACTATCGTTTCACGGGGGCGGTGGCGGCCGTCCATCCGGCGGAGGGCGAGCGGGTGGCGCGCGCGGGCGCCAGCAACGACTTGCTGATGCTGCGACGTTATCAGACGGGCGATTCCCACCGGCTCGTCCACTGGAAAGCGAGCGCGCGGCTGCGCCAGCTCATGGTCCGGCAGTTCGCGGCGGAGAGCGCGGAGGGCTTTTTCCTCTGGCTGACGACGCCGGCCGCGGTGTGGCACCGGGACGAGCAGTTCGAATTGCTGTGCCGCCTGGCGGCGACACTGGCGGAGGACTTGTTCACCGCGGGCCGGCTCACCGGGGCGGCGGTCAATCGGGAGGCGCCGCTGGCCATCCGCCGCGTGCGTGAGTTGGAGTCGTTCCTCGACCGGCTGGCGGTGCTGGAGCGGGACACCGGGACGCCGCCACCGGACACCGGAGCGGGAGGGGCAGAGGCCCCAAGACAGAAGTCAAGCCACGAACACCAAGGGGCGGAACTCCAAACCCAAGACCCGCAACTGAAGGCTCAAAACTACGATCGCGGCGCGAATCCGGCGCGATCGTGTCGCAACCTCATCACGTTTGCGCCGGAGGGCACCCGCGGGGTCGCGGCTTACCTCGATGGAAGAAAGACGGCCACAGCTTAGTCTCGAGGAGCTGCACCAGCTGCGCTGGCTGCTCGGCGGGGCCCTGATCCTGATCTCGGTCTGGACCATGCTGTATCTCGAGATAGACGCATGGGTGCTGGCCGGTGTCGCCACCGCCGGCGTCCTCGCCGTGCTGGTGCGGCCCGACCTCCCGGCCCGCGTGCCGCCGCTGGCGCACAATCTCGCGTTTCCGTTCATCGTGGCGTACGTGGCCTGGGATCTCTATTCCACCGGGGAGGTGCTGCCGGCGGCCATCCGGCTCGACCTGCTTCTGCTGCTCTACCGCGGCATCAGCTACCGGCGGAAGCGCGACGACCTCCAAGTCATCGTCCTGGGCCTGATTCTCGTGATGATGGCCGGGGTGCTGACCGTGTCGCTGGCATTTGCGGTGCAGATGCTGGTGTTCACCGCCTGCACGCTCGCGTTTCTGCTGGTGATCACCTTGACCGAGGCCGCGGCGGGACCGGAGACGGCTGACGCCGGGAGGACCGCGGGGGCAAGCGCACGGGTGCCGCCCTGGGCGGCGGTGGGCTGGAAGCGACTGGCGCGGCGTCTGCGCGACGTGACCGACTGGCGGCTGGTCGCGCTGGGCGGAGCGCTGTTTGCCGGCGTGGTGGTGCTCTCCGCCTTGCTGTTCATGGCGATTCCGCGGTTCCAGCTCGAGAACAGCTTCTTCCTCGACCGCTTCATCACGAAAAAAAGCCGCACGGGCTTCTCGGACTCGATTCGACTCGGCGACGTGATCGATATTCAGGAGGACAACTCGGTCGCGCTACGCGTCGATATCTCCGATCCCTCGCGCGTCCCGGCCACCCCATACTGGCGGATGGTGGTGCTGGACGAATACCGCGCCGGCGCGCTGCGCACCTCGCGCCATCTGCAGAACGAGATGGAGCTCCGGACGCAGATGACTCCCTTTGTGACGGGGCAGTTGCCGCCGACGCGGGGCGCCACGCTCTACTGGACCTTCTACTTCGAGGCGGGCATCAGCCGGCATCTGCCCATCGCCGGGCCCTTCTACCTGATGCGCTTCCGGGAGGCGCAATGGGTGCAGCAGCAGGTCAGCCTGCGCATGACCGCCCTGCGCAGCGAGCCGGTAACGATGACGGCCTATCGGATCGAGGGCATGCGCACGGACGGGTTCGTGCCGGACCGGCAATTCCAATCGAAACTGCGTGACGCCCAGCGCCCATCCGCCGAGGGGACGGTGGCCTCGGCCGAGACCGACGAGCACGGGCAACCCCGCATCGGCTACCCGCTGACCACCCTGCAGCTGCCGGAGCAGACCGATGACCAGCAGGCCCTGAAGCAGATGGCCGCCCGCATCACGGGAGGCGCGCCGGTAAACGCGGAGGAGTTTGCGGCGCGGGCGAGCCGCTGGCTGACGGAACGGCACGGCTACTCGCTCCAGGTGGCGCTGCCCGGCGGCCGCCGGGATCCCGTCGTGCAGTGGATGGAGTCAAGTCTGCCGGGGCACTGCGAATTGTTTTCGGCGGCATTCACGCTGCTGGCGCGCGCGGGGGGCTTCCCGACCCGCGTGATCACCGGCTTCAAGGGCGGCGATTGGAACGCCTACGAGAACTATTTCATGGTGCGCAACACCCATGCCCACGCCTGGTGTGAAGTGTACGACGGCCGCACGGGCTGGCTCCGGGTCGATCCCACGGCCGGCCCCGCGGCGGTCGCGGCGCGGGAGCTGGGCCAGCCGAGCGCGGCCGCGGTCCTGCGGCGGCTCGACCGCAGCTGGCAGGCGCGGTTCGACGCGATCCGCATCCTCTGGTACCGGCGCATCGTCAGCTTTGACCAGCGCACCCAGCTGGCGCTGGTGGTCTCGCTGAAGGAGACCACCGCCAGCCTCGGTGCCGCGGTGAAGGACGCGCTCGACCACGCGGTCACCGCCCTGCGCCGCTGGCTGCAGCGTCCGTGGGACGGAGGACGGGTCGCGCGCTGGCTCGGCGGCGCGCTGCTGCTCGTGGGCGCGGCGACGGCGGGGTGGCGGCGGGGGCGGGCGTGGTGGTGGCGCGGGGCCGCCCGCAGGCGTCCCGGCGATTTCGATCCCGTGCGCCGCGAGGCCGGCCGCTGGCTGCGCCGGCTGCACGAGCGCCGCCCGGCCGGGGGCGAATACCCGGAGGTGTGGGCGGACCTGCAGCGATTGCGCTACGGTCCGCATCCCACCTGGCCGGAGCCGCCGGCCGTATTTCGCCGCGCGCGCCGGACGCTGCGCGCGGCCCGCCACGCGTTCAGTCCGCGGTGAGCCGGGACGCGGGCGAGCCGGCACGCTGGCTCTTCTCGAACCATTTCTTCAGCATGGCATCAGCCACGGGCGCCGCCTCGCGCCCGCCGGCGAAGGTCTCGCCGGGAGTCGTGCCTTCCATGGCGACGGCGATGGCGATCTGGGGATCGTCGATCGGCGCAAAACAAATGAACCAAGCCATGTTGATGGTGGCGTTGGCCGGGCCGACCTGCGCGGTGCCGGTCTTGCCCGCAATGCGGAGTCCCGGAATGCGCTGATCCGCGACCGTCGTGAAGTACTTGGCGGTGCCGTGAGTCGTGCAGCCCTCCATTCCGTCAAGAATCGCGGCGTATTGGCCGGGCGTGAGCCCGATGGGAGCGGTGTGCTGCGGCGGTCGGTCGGGCAGATGCACCAGCGTCGGCCTGGTAATGGTCTCGCCGCGGGCGAGCGACGCGACGAAGCACGCCATCTGCAGCGGAGTGACCCCGATGTATCCCTGGCCGATGGCCATGTTGGCGGAATCGCCGGCAAACCAGGCGTCGCCCGTCGTGCGTTTCTTCCAGTCCGTGTCCGGGATCAACATGCGCCGGGTCTCATGAGGCAGATCGATGCCGGTGGGTCGATCCAGCTGGAATCGGCGCGCCTCGGCCGCCATGAGGTCGGGGCCGATCTGCAGGCCGTAGGTGTAGAAGAAGATGTCGCAGCTCATGGCGATGGCCTCCCGCAGCGCGATGACACCGTGGTGGGCCACGCCGCTGGCGGTCTTGTCGCACGGGAACGCGCGGCCGCCGATGCGCAGGTAGCCGTTGCACTCGGCGGTCGAATTGTCGGTGGTCAGCCGGCCGCTGCGCAGGCCCGCAAGCGTTGCGATGAGCTTGAAGGTCGAGCCGGGCGGGTAGACGCCGGCGATGGCCCGGTTGGTCCAGGCGCTGCGCTCGTTGATGTCCTGCGCAGCCGCGGCGCTCAGGCGGGGGGAGAATTCGTTGAGGTCGTAGGCGGGCTTGCTCGCCAGCGCCAGGACTTCGCCGGTGCGCACATCCAGCGCGACGGCGGAGCCCTTGATGTCCCCCATCGCCTCTTCGGCGGCGAGCTGCAGGTCGATGTCGAGGCTGGTGATGAGATTGTTGCCCTGCTTCGGCATGCGTTTGCCCAGGGGCGGATTGACGCGGAAACCGGCCGGATCGACCCGGTAGATGGTGCCGCCCGTCTCGCCCTGCAGCAACGCGTCGTAGCGCAGCTCGAGGCCGTCGCGGCCGATCGTGCCCTTGAAGGCGTAGGTCTTGAGGTCCTCGCCGGGGACGTCCTCCACCGAGACCTCCTCGCTGGCGCCGACATAGCCGAGCACATGCGCGGCCGCCGCGCCGTAGGGATAGAAGCGGGTGCTCGAGGTGTAGACCTGCAGGGGCGACTCGACCGGGAGCCGCTCGATCAGGCGGGCGTATTCCTCGGGCTTCAGGTCGTCGAGCAGGATGTAGGGCAGGAGCAGCTGCTGCTGGAAATGGCGGTTGAGCTCGCGCGCATCGACCTTCTCTTCGCGGCCCAGGAGCGCGTTGACCTGGTCGAGGTAGCGCTGGACCACCTGCGCGCGGGCGATCTGCTCCAGCTGGGCGGGCGAGGGCCGGTCGCTGCGGGCGATGTCGCCCTCCGCCTCGCTCTCGCGGTAGCGGCGGACGATCTCGATGTACTCCCGGCGGAACTCGCGGCGCAGCTCGTCGAGGTAAAGCGTGACGGCAAACCGCGAGCGATTGCCCACCAAGAGGCGGCCGTAGCGGTCCTTGATGTTGCCCCGCGGCCCGGGCACGAGCACGCGGCGCTGGTTCTGCAGGCGTTCGCGTTCGCCGTAGTCGCCCGAGCGGAACAGCTGGCGGTAGCCGAGGCCCGCCGCGAGCACCAGCACCATCGCCCCGATCAGGAAGTGGAAGAAGAGGAGGCGGGGGCGCAGCGGCTTGTAGGATTCAATGATGCTCACGGCGCAAAGAGGGCCGCCCGGCCGCGCGCGCGGGCGGACGCCGGCGGCGGTCGGTCCGGAGCCTCGGACAGCCAAGGTGCATGGGTTCCCGGTGTTTTCAAAACGTGACCCGGCTTTCCTCGACAAGATCCACGCGGCCAAGCTCGAGCGCCCGCTCCTGGAAGGCGATGAACCACGGGGCCACCACGACGATGAAGAGCTGGGACCAGAGCAGATCGACGAAGAGGCGCGCCCAGGCCACGCCCGACGCCGGGTGCCCTCCCAGCAGCACGAAGGAAAGGCCGAGGAAGAGCGCCAGGTTGGCGAGCAGGGCGACCACGACTCCGAAGATGGGTTCCTCCCGCGGGAAACGCGTGCGCAGATGAAAGAGGATGACGTGCATGGCCGCAAAGAGCACGAGATGCGTGCCGAAGGGCACGGGCTCGAGCGCGTCGACCGCGAGACCGATGAGCAGCGTCGCGATGAGCCCGTTGCGCAGGCCGAGGCGGAGGGGTGCGAACGCCACCAGCAGCCCGCCGGCAAAAAGATAGGCGCCGTGCGGCGCGAGGTAATGATTGATCTGCACCAGCGCGCTCCACAGGAGGAAGGTGGTGGCAAAGGTGATCAACCAGCGGCGGTCCATGGGGCGGGAGCCTGGGTCAACAGGCGGTGGGGGGAACGGGGCGGGGGGTCATTCCGATTGCAGTGGCACGAGCACGGTGACCTCGGCGAGCTCGGACAGGCGCGGGTCCAGCGAGACCTCCCCGCTCTTGAACAGGCCGTCCGTGCTGGCATCGAGCTGGGTGATGTAGCCGATCGTGAGCCCGGGCGGAAACACGCCGCCGAGGCCGGAGGTGACGAGGCGCTTGGGGTTCTTGGCGGAGGCGAAGAAATCGGGCGGGACGTACTCGACGATGCCGCGGGCGGGCCGCAGCGCGGGGTTGAGGCCACCCTGGTAGCTCACCGGGCGACTGTCCTCCTCGATGTTGGCGGCGAGGCGCACGCTGGGACTCGTGACGAGGTCGACCACCGCGGTGTAGGCGTGGACCTCGCGCACCCGGCCGACCACGCCGCCGGCGTAGATGACCGGCGCGCCCGCGGGGATGCCGAAATCGGCGCCTTTGCGGATGACCAGCTGCTGCCACCAGCCGGAAAAGTCGCGCCGCGCCACGCGGGCCGGTTCGTAGCGGTAGTGCGGGTTGGAGGGCAGTCGGAGGAGTTGTTCCAGGCGACTGATCTCGGCGCGCAGGGCCTCCGTCTGCTGCGCCTGGAATTCGTAGCCGGCGTAAACATGCCGGAGCTCGCGGCCCGCCTCGATGAGGTCATTCTTCGAATGGGTGCGCTCCGCCCAGTACTCCTGCAGGTCGCGTGCGTAGGAGGCGGTGGTCTGAATCGGGGCCTGCAGCTCGAAAAAGCTGACCTGCAGGAACGACTTCACCACGACCGGCAGCAGGATCCACGCGAGCACGACCGCGCCCAGGGCGATGAAGGGTCTGGCTCGATCGAAGCGTTTGGAGGGCACGGGCAGCGGGAGACGTTAATCCCCGGGGCGCACGAATCGATCCGAATATTTCACCGCGGGCAGGCCGAAAACCCGGACGCCTCCCGTCCCCGCCGGTGCGGCCGCCCGTCAGCTCTTCGCCTCGCTGGTGAAGTGCGGCAGGAGGAAATTCAGGTCGCTCAGCACGGTGCCGGTGCCGTTGGCGACGGCGCTGAGGGGATCGTCGGCGACCGTCACCGGCAGGCCGGTCTTCTCGCTGAGCAGGCGGTCGATGCCGCGCAGGAGCGAACCGCCGCCCGCCATCACGAAGCCGCGGTCGACGAGGTCGGCCGAGAGCTCGGGCGGGCAGCGCTCCAGGGCGTTGCGCACGGCATCGACGATGGCGGCAATCGTGTCGCCGAGCGCCTCCCGGATCTCCTGCGAAGTGACGTGGATGGTCTTGGGCAGGCCCGCCACCGAATCGCGGCCCTTGACCTCCATCGAGAGTTCCTCGTCGAGCGGGTAGGCGGACCCGATCTTGATCTTGATCTCCTCGGCGGTGCGCTCGCCGATGAGCAGGTTGTAGGCCCGCTTCATGTAATTGATGATGGCGTTGTCGAGTTCGTCGCCCGCCACGCGGATGGACTTGGAGAAGACGACGCCGGCCAGCGAGATGATGGCGATCTCGGTCGTGCCGCCGCCGATGTCGACGATCATGTTGGCGGCCGGTTCGTCGACGGGCAGGCCGACGCCGATGGCGGCCGCCATCGGTTCCTCGATGGTGAGCACCTCGCGGGCACCGGCATGCGTGGCCGACTCCTTCACGGCGCGCTTCTCGACCTCGGTGATCCCCGAGGGAATGGCGATGATGACGCGCGGCGCCACGCGAAACGAGGTGCTGTGCACCTTGCGGATGAAATAGCGGAGCATGGCCTCCGTAATATCGAAGTCGGCGATGACGCCGTCCTTCATCGGTCGGATGGCCTGGATATTTCCGGGGGTGCGGCCGAGCATGCGCTTCGCTTCTTCACCGACGGCCAACACCTTGCGGGACGACGTGCTGATGGCGACCACAGAGGGCTCGCGCAGGACGATGCCCTTATCCTTCACGTACACGAGAGTGTTCGCCGTGCCTAAATCGATCCCGATGTCGTTTGAAAAATAACCAAACAAATTGCTGGCCATGTCGTTAGGGTAAGCGGCGGGCGGGTGCAGCCCAAGGAAAGCAATCGGTGGTGTCGAAAATTGTCAAAGGTATTCCGGCCCGAGCGAGGTCCTTGGCGCCGGTCCCGCCCGGCCTCGGCGTCTCGCGGCCGATTTCCAGGCTCAAAACGGCAGGCTCCCGACCGCCGGAGCCGGGTCGCCGCTCGCTTTCGAACCGGCGCAATCGTCGCCGTGGGCCTCAGCCCCGCGCGCGGCCGCCACGGCGCCGCGGACGTTCCTCTTCCTCGAGACGTTCGCTGGATCCTTCGCCCTCGTCGTCGGCAGCCTTCTCCTTGTCGCCCGGCGCGCGTTCGCGGCCCTCCTCATCGGGGTCGTCGCCCTCGCCCTTCTCCTCTTCCTCGTCCTCATCCCACTTCAGCGAGTGGTCGTTCTTGAGGCGCTCCTCCTCGGCCTCGTCGAGGGCCGGCAACTCCTCGTCGTCGAGTTCGTCCTCCTTGGTGGCGGGGCGTTCCCCCTCCTCCTCGCCTTCCCAGCCGGCGGGCGTGTAGTCGAGGATGGCGGTGATCTCGGCAAAGACATGCACGGCCCGGCCCTCCATGAACTCGGCGCTGCGGGCCTCGCGGATCTCGTCCTCCATCTCGTCGACGCTGAGCTTCTGCTCAAAGTCGAAGAGATCGTTGAGCATCTTCACCCGCAAGCGGGTGACGTGATCCAGAAAATCGGCATAGGGGCCATTCTCCTCATCGAGGAGGTCGGGCAGGGCGAACAGCTTGTCCTCCGATTCAAAGAGGGAGTCCTTCACCCGCGTCAGGCGCACGCGGCCGCCGCCGAGGTCGTTCTCGATCCGGAAGGGCAGGAACGCCCGCTCCATCAGGTCCTGATCAAAGCCATAGTCCCGCATCGGCTCGATCAGCTCGATGATATGCTGCACCTGGCGCGGGTCGATGATGCTCAATCCATCCACGTCCCAGCGCACGGGATCGCTGACCTCTTCCACCCACCAGTTGTGGTCCTCGCCGAGGCGAACGATGCACCATGCAAGTTGGGAAGCGGATTTGGCCATGACTGGAGGGAGAATGGGTGTAGGGTATTCGTGCACCAAAAAGCCGGCAGGGCGCCGGAGTCAACCCCGCAGCGAGAAAAAAACGGCGGTCGGTTTGCCGGCGCGTTTCCCGCGGGTTTTCGGGAGGAAAATCGGTGCGCAGGGTGGAGGGGGCGGAACAAATAACAAGCACAAAATCGGGGCGGGGCGCGGCGTCCGGCGGGCTTGAGTTTTGGCGGCGCGGCCGGCACTTTCGGCGCCATGGGTCGGTTCTACGAGAAGCTGGCGCGGCCGGTGTTTTTCCGGCTGGATCCGGAGACGGCGCACGAGCGGGGGGTGCAGGCCCTGGCGTGGTTGGGGGCGCTGGCGCCCCTGCGGGGCCTGCTGGCGGCCTGGGCGCAGCTGCCGGCGGCGCGCGCCCGGCCGATCGAATGCCTGGGCCTGCGCTTCCCCAACGCGGTGGGACTGGCGGCCGGTTTCGACAAGAATGGCGTGGCGTGGCGGGGCGCAGAGGCGCTCGGCTTCGGCCATGTCGAGATCGGGACGGTAACGCGGCTCCGCCAGCCGGGCCAGGACCGGCCCCGGGTGTTCCGCTACCCGGCGCAGGAAGCGGTCATCAACCGCATGGGGTTCAACAACGAGGGCGCGGAGGCGGTGGCGCGCCGGCTCGCGCGGGGGGCCCCGCCCGGCGGGCGGCGCATCCCGCTCGGCATCAATCTCGGCAAGTCCCGCGTGGCGCCGCTGGATCAAGCGACCCAGGATTACCTGGGCAGCTTCAACCTCCTCGCCGACCACGCCGACTACGTCGCGATCAACGTCAGCAGCCCGAACACACCGGATTTGCGCCGGCTGCAGGAGGCGGTCTGGCTCCGCGAGCTGCTCCCGGCCCTGACGGGCGCCAACCGCGCGCGGGTGGCGGCCGGCCGGCCGCGGCGGCCGCTGCTGCTGAAGATCGCGCCGGACCTGGAGTTCAGCGCGATCGACGCCGTGCTCGCGGCCATCGCGGAATTTGGCCTCGACGGCATCATCGCCACTAACACCACCCTGGCGCGGCCGGGCCCGTTTGTGGAGATGAAGGAGGCCGGCGGCTTGAGCGGCCGGCCGCTGGGGCGGCGCGCGACGGAAATCATCCAGTACATCGCGCGCGCCACGGGCGGGAAACTCCCCATCATCGGCTCCGGTGGCATCACGGATACCGCCTCGGCCGGCGAGAAGCTCGACGCGGGCGCCACGCTGGTGCAGGTGTACACCGGGATGATCTACCGCGGGCCGTTCTTCGCCCGCGACCTGGCCCGCGCGCTCGCCGCCCGGCAGGATCGGGCGTTCGGCTTCTGACGGATCGACGCGGCGGACCGGCGGCGCCACGGCAGCCGCCGGGAGTCAAATCACCCAGTCGATGCCATCGCGCAGGTCCTTGGCGCTGAGCGAGGCGACTGCCGCCTCCTTCTTCCGGCGGGCCCGCACCACGAGATTCTCGCCCTTGTAGTAGGCGATGCTGTGGGCCGGGATCGACTGCAGCAGCCAGACGTTGGCGCCGACAATGGAGTGCGCCCCGATGCGGGTGTCCCCGCCCAGGATGGTGGCGTGCGCGTAGATCGTGACGTGCTCGTCGACGTCCGGGTGCCGCTTGACGCCCTTGACGGGATTGCCCTCGGCATCGATTTCGAAGGATTTCGCGCCGAGGGTGACCCCCTGGTACATCTTCACATGGGCGCCAATGCGGGCGGTTTCCCCGATCACCACGCCGGTGCAATGATCAATGAAGAAATGAGGGCCGATCTGCGCGCCGGGATGGATGTCGGCGCCGGTGCGTTCGTGCGCGTATTCCGTGAGCATGCGGGGCAGCAGCGGCACGCCGAGTTCGTACATGACGTGGGCGATGCGCTGGAGCGAGATCACGAGCACGCAGGGATAGGCCAGGATGATCTCCTCGGTGCTGCGGGCGGCGGGATCGCCGAGGTAGGCGGCGGTGACGTCGGTCTGGATGATCTGCCGGACCTCGGGCAGGCGCCTGAGCGTCTCCATGGTCAGCTCCCGGGCGTGCCGGCCCGGCTGGGGATCGCGCGCAAAGCGCACGCACTTCTCGATTTCCGTGGTCATGCGCGCCGCGATCTCCTCGAGGCGCCTTTCCGTGTGGGCGGCCACGCTCCGGCGGGTCACGGGACTCTGTTCGAAGAATCCCGGGAACAGCACGTGCATCAGATCCGAGGCGAGGCGGTTGACCGACTCTTCCGAGGGCAGGTTGGTGCCGTCGAAATGGTTGATGCCGCCGTGGGATTCGTAGGAGGCCAGGAGGGCGTGCTTGATGGGATCGAGGGACATGGCGCGGGGCACACCACCCTTCGCAAGGAAGCTCTCCCGGGTCAAACCGGATCACCCGCCCCGACGCTGGCGACCGGGGCCGGGCGGGGGAGACAGGGCGATTAGCGCCAAGTGTAGCCGACGCCGACGGTCACGGCGCTAAGTTTCAGATTCCCGGCTTTGCCGCTGGAATAACGCAGGAAAGGGGTGATCACCCCGCGGGTGCCGACCACGGCGTCATATCCGACCCCGGCCTCCCAGCCGGTCCCATGGCGGTATGAGCTCGACGGCGACTTGTCCCAGCCCGTGATCGAGCCGGCGCCGATCTGAAAGTGCAACGTGGAAGTCGACTGCGGATAGATCCTCGCCACGGCGAACACCCGGCTGATGCCGGAACCCTTCGTCGGATCATTGACATCTTCGGCCTGGATAAGCCACCCGCTGAATTCGGCGCCGAGCAGCACGTGGGGATCCACGGCGATGCCACCCGCGAGTCCGAGATAAAAGCGTCCACTGTTGTTGGAGAATCCGGGCGTCGTTCGGTGGAGCTGGCCGGCGCCCAGCTCGATCGTGCCCCACCATTGCCCGGGTTGCAGGGGCTCGGCCGCGCGCAGCGGCGGTGTGGCCGGGGCGAAAAGGCCGAGCCCGGCCAGGAGCGACGCAACCGGAAACAAGCTCCTGAGCTTCGCGGGGGGGCAAAGGCCTCTTGGGGTGTTCACCAAGATGGATCGGTCGGTGGAAATCTTGGAGGGATCGGCGGCCCACGGTGGGGCGGAAAATGGAACGAACGAGCGTGCCCGATCTGCAGATGCATGCCCGAGTTCAAGGGAGATTGGGTGTACGACGCTCCTTGGATGTTGATGAACTTGGAATCGCCGGGGTGCGTGGATTTGCGGGTGGATCGCTCGCCGGGATCTGGGCTGATTCCGACAAGGTCGTGAACTTGACCGGATTGGGGGAGCTCGGATCGGGGCGGTACAGCGGCGCCAGCACTTGGTTGATCGCTCCATTCGCGTCCATCAGCGTCCACAATCGCGGCCACGGCTGGTCGTCGGTGTCGTAGGTCCAAAAGAGGAAGCCGGCGAATCCACGGTTCCAAGCCTCGATCTGGTGGTCCCGCATGAGCGCGGCCGCCACGTTGACGTCGGGGTAGAACATGTTGAAAGCTCCGAACTCGCCCATCAGGACCGGGCATGATGGGGGAAGGGCCGACCATTCGCTTGAGGCCAGGTCATCGGCCAGAGTGTAGCCAGGGCCGAGCGGATAGGTGTGCAGATCGATGAAATCGAGGCGGGACTTGGCGGGGAGCATACTGATCCGGATTGCGAAGCGCTGGTCTTCGGCGGCGCCCGGCACCGGCAGACCCGCCGGACCGGGTTTGCCCACGGCATGGTAGGTGAAGGCTCCGAGGGTCGTCATCGCACCCGGATCGCGCGCCTTGATGGCATCGGTCAGCAGATTCGCGTAGAAGACCATATTGTTGTCCGCGGCCGCTTCGCGCTCCGCCGGATCCGCCAGCGAATACGTCGCGCCGTCGGCTGTCGTCACGCTGCCGGTCACCGACGAAAACGGGAGTCGGTTACCCTCGTAGAACATCTCGCTTTCAAGCTCGTAGGCAAAGACCGTCGAGAGCAGTCCGGCTCCGAGGCGGATCGCAAAGCCGTCGACCAGATCGGTCACGAACGCTTTCTTCGCCTGCATGGCCGGACCGTCGAGCCAGAAGGTATTGGAGCCGCTCATCCCGGGATTGGACGGCGACATCAGCGCCGTGTAGTGCTGGTTGAACGGAAGATATTCCAGTGCGAAGAGTACGTAGATGTGGTGCTGCGTCGCCCGAAGGAGAAAATCACTGACGTTGGTCATGTAGGCGGGGTCGAGCCCGGGTGTCGCCCAGGCCCCGTTGATGCCCGTCGAGCGCGAGTTTTCGCCGTGGTCGATGAAGACGCGCACGATATTGTAGCCGAAATGCTCCATCGTGCTGAGAGCGGTTTCGACGGTGGAAGATGAGTAGAGCCCGGGCTGGAACGTGCTGTGGTGGCCGCCTTCGGACCAGTTCAGACGAACATAGCTGGAACCGCGCGGGATGAACCGCCGGCCGTCGGGATCGCGGAAGACGGCGGTCGCTCCCGAACGATCGACATGAATCCGCGGCAAACCAGAAACAACCACATTGACGAGCGCGGTGGCAGAGGTGGTGCTGCCCGCGGCATTGGTCGCCGTCAGCGTGTAGGTTGTCATGGTGGACGCGGTGACCACGGTGCTCGTGCCGCTGACCGTGCCGACTCCGTGATCCATCTTGAGGGTCGCAGCGCCGCTCACGCTCCACATCAGCGTCACGGCTTGCCCGGGGACGACCACGTCCGGCGTGGCGGTGAATCCGTCGATGACCGGGGCCGGAACCGCGTGAACGGTAAGCTGGCTGGTCACGATCTTACCGTCGCTATTTCTGACCGTGAGCGTGAAGGTCCGGTCGGCGGCGAGAGGGCCCGTGGAGACGGACAGGCCGCTCTGGATCGACCCTATCCCCTGATCGATACTGCCAGTGCCGTTGTTGAAGACTGCCCGCACCGTCGTGCTCCCGCCGGCGGTCACCGGATCCTGCGCGGCGTTGAACGATAAGATTTGCGGGGACGGAGGCGGTGCCGGTGGGTCATCACCGCCGCATCCGCCAAGCAGCAGCAGCAATCCGAGCGCTGCGTGAGTCAGGCGCACAACGGATCTTCGCGGCGCGGCTGCATCAGAGAAAAGAATGTTCATCAGATGAAAGGGTGAACGGGTCCGCCGGGCCGGACTCCACCTGATCCGACAATCCACTGGCTGCGCCCCGCCTGTGGGATCGTCCGGGGATCCTATCTATTAGTCAGGGTATTTCGGAACATTCGCTTGACGCGATGGGCCCGGGCCCCCCGCCGGCCAGACTGCCGCAGGCACCCGGAAGCCCCGATTCCTGCCTGCGTCAGCATGGAGACAGGCGCACGCGGTACCGGAAGCAGCCGAGGCCCGGTCGGAGCGCGATTGCTTTCGGGACCTCCCAAAGGGCGACGCGCGCTTCATTGGATCGAAATCCGCCTCATGATCTAGTCCGGGAATGGCCCGGTGTGTCGGGCCTCACGCGGGCGCGCTTTCCAGACCGCAAACAAGTCCAAAGCAATCGCCCCGGAGACCAATGTGGTCCCCGGGGCCTGAGAGGCGAACATAGGGTGAATCCCGTCAGCGGGATGCGAGGCGACGCGGACGCATCCGCGTCATCGCCCGCGCCGCGCCCAGCAGCGCCACGGTCAGGACCCACCACGGCTCCATGGCGCCGCCACCACCGCCGCCGCCGGTCATGCCGGAGGGCGGCGGAGTGCCACCACCCATGGGCGGAGGAGGCGTGGTGGTGGCCGGAGTTAGCGGCAGGGTCGTGACCGTGCCGTCGGCGGCAACCTTGCGGACGGCGGCATTGCCGGTGTCGGCCACGAAGATGCTGCCGCCGCCGTCGAGCACCAAGCTGTGTGGCTGGTTGAACAGGACGATGCCGCCCGTGCTGTCACCCCAACCGGCGATGCCCGCCATCCCGGCGATCGTCGTCACGGCCCCGGCCGCGGTCACCTTGCGGATGGTGCCATTGCCGGTGTCGGCGACGACGAGGTTGCCGGCGGCGTCCACCGCGAGGTTGACGGGCTGGTTGAAAAGGGCGGTGGCGCCGGCGCCATCACTGCTGCCGCTGATGCCGGCCGATCCCGCCAGCGTTGCCACCATGCCAGCCGGGCTGATGGTGCGGATGGTGTCGTTGTAGGTGTCGGCAACGTAGAGAACGCCCCCCGCATCGACCGCGACGCCGCTGGGGAAATTGAAACGGGCCGCCGTCCCGGCACCATCGGTGTCGCCGCGGTTGCCGGCCAGGCCGGCCACGGTGCTCACGGTGCCATCTGGGGCGATCTTGCGCACCGTGGCGTTCATGGCATCGGCCACAAAGAGGTTGCCACCGGCGTCGAGGGCGATCCCGGACGGCGAGGAGAAGGAGGCGGCGGTGCCCATGCCGTCCGTGTTGCCGCGGTTGGCGGGCGAACCGGCCACTGTGGTGACCGTGCCATCCGGGGCGATCTTGCGAATGGTGGCGTTGCCCGTATCCGCCACATAGACGTTGCCGTTGGCAGCGACGACGACCCCGCCGGGCTGGTTGAAGCGCGCGCTCGCGCCGACGCCGTCCTGGCTGCCTGCCTGGCCGGACGATCCGGCGAACGTGCTGACCACGCCGGCGGCGGTGATCTTTTGGATCGTATTGCTGAAGGCGTCCGCCACGTAGAAGGTGCCGGTGCCGTCCTCGCCGATGCCGGCGGGATATTGAAGCAGAGCGGAGGCGGAGCCCGGGACAGTCAGGGTCGCGGCGCTGCTGGTGGCCGAGCCAAGCGTATTGGTCAGCACACAATGGAATTGGTCGCCGGACATGGCTGGGGTGGTGCCGCTGACGGAGAGCGTAGGCGTGGCGACGCCGTGATAGCTGCCACCGTCAGTCAGATTCTCCCAATTGGCCGAGCCCGCCGGCAGACGCTGCCATTGGTAGGACGGCGCGGGAAAGCCGGTGGCGATGACCCGGAAGGTTGCAGTCTGGCCCGCCGCGACCGCTTGGTTCTGCGGCTGGGTGACGATATTGGGCGCCGCCGGCACGGTGTTGACCGTGAGCGTCGCGCCGTTGCTCGTAACCGAGCCGGCCGAGTTCGTGGCCACCGCCGTGTAGGTGCCGGCGTCACCGGTGGTGGCGCTGGCAATGGTGTACGTGGCGGTGGTGGCACCGGCGATATTCACACCGTCCTTGCGCCATTGGAAGGCCGGGGTGGGGGAACCGTCGGCCGCGACGGTGAAGGTGGCCGCATCGCCGGCATTCACCGTCAGATTGGCGGGCTGGGTCGTGAGGGTGGGGGCCACGGCGGCGGCGGTGACCGTGAGCGTGGCGCCGTTGCTCATGGCGGAGCCGGCCGAGTTGGTGGCCGTCACCGTGTAGGTGCCGGCGTCACCGGCGGTGACGCTGGCGATGGTGAACGAGGTGTTCGTGGCACCGGCGATGTTGGTCCCATCCTTGCGCCATTGATAGGTGGGTGCCGGCGAGCCGCTGGCGGCCGAGGTAAAGGTGACCGAATTGCCGACCGTGACCGATTGACTGGCCGGCTGGGTGGTGAACGAGGGCGCGGTCGCGCCGGAGCCGCCCGCCACCGTGATCGTGTAGGGATAAATCGGCGACGCCACGCCGCCGCCCCCAGTGAATTCAAAGGTTTGGATGGTGAGGTTGTACGTCCCCGCTGTCGTCGGCGTACCCTCGAGGTGCAGGAGCCCGGCGTCGACCATGCCCGGCCCCGTCAGGCCGGAGAAATCCAAACCGGGCGGCACCTGACCCGTGATCGCCCAGGACATTGGCGGGGTTTGGGTGCCGTTCACGGTGTAGAAGACTGAGACGGAGTTGCCCGCCGTAACCGTGATACCCGTCTCCGTGCCCGCCGAAGGCACGAGCGGCGTCGCGCCGGCAAGCGAATTGACGGCCCCGAGCGCAGCCGCGGTGGCGACTGCGGATTTCAGGACCGCACCGATCGGCGAGGAGACGACCACTTCGTCGAGGGTGGTGACAACATTCAGCACGGGTGTGCGCTGCAACAGGGCCACCAGGATGGCGCCGGGAAAGTTGATCCAGTGGATGCGGCGGGAAATGAGCGCGGAGAGATTCATGGTCGGCTGAATTGGAGATTCAGGTGGGAATCGATGGGCGGACGGTTTAGTCCGCGGAAACCATCCGCACGCCGCCCCGGCGCGAAAGTGCGATAGTGTAACAGGGCTGTTACCGCTTTCCGGCGATGCACGCCGCGCCGGGACGCTTCCACGGTCCATTGGTGTCGCGGGTGGCCATCCAGCCGGCGGGCGGGGCCGGGAGGCGGCCCTGGAACTTGCGAACGTCTCGCGCCGACCAGGGCGCTCGTGTGTCCTCAGAACCGCACTACGAACTGCGCGGCCAGCAAGTTGGAATAGCTGCGCGCTCCGTCGCCATCGTGCTGCAGGCTGTACTGCAGCTTGAGCTGGATGTGGGGCGTGAAACGGTAGGCGGGTCCGAGGTCGAGACGCCACACGTTGCGGCCCCAGCGCACCTGGCCGTCATCGGCGTCGCGAATGGTGCCGAACACCTGATGGTTCCAGCGCAGCGCCCCGAAGATTTGTGGCGTTAACTTGTATTTGGCCTCCACGTAGTACGCCATGGTGTCGGCGCGACCCACGATCGGGATCTCGAAGCGGGTCTCGAAAATCTCCGCCCAGACTTGCAGATGATGCCAGGCGAAGCTCACATCCTGTCCGAGGACGGTCTCACGATAGTCGTCGAGGCCGTGGCCGGCCGCGAGCGTGGGCCGGGCCGAAGCCTGCAGGTACGTGCCGGTGCTCGCGGAAAACCCCAGGTTCCACATCGCGTTGGGACGGTAGCCGACGCGGCCGCTCACCGTCGGGTGCTGCCACTGGGTGGCGGACACGTCCCAGACTTCGGGACGGGAGGATAGCGAGGCATTCTTCAGTTCGAGGGCGTAGTCCACCTTGCCGACTGCGCCAGAGACCGCGGCGCCACTGGCATAGCTGGGTCCCCAGATGACCGGAACACGCAGATATTTGTCGGCATACTCGTTCGCGCGGTAGGCGGCGGGACCGGCGTGGGCCCACCGCAGCAGAACATCGGCGGAGGGGGCGGCCACGGCGTCAAAGATCCCGGTGAGGTTTTCGTAGGGGAGCGGGGCGGTGATGAAAGGATTGTCCCACGAGTGATGCCGCGGCACCCAGTTGCCCACCACGGTCGCGAATTTCCCGAGCTGCAGGTTGCAGCAGCCGTCCGCCCAGGGCGTGAGGCGGATCGCGTATTCGTCAAGACGCAGGTGGGCGCCGTCATCATGGGGATCGAATCCGCGGTCGGCCCGCGCCTGGGCGAACACGTAGACCGGGGACCCCAGCTGCGCATCGAGGAAGAGGGTGAGACGCGGATTGAACAGCTGGTTGCTCTCGGTGAAGAGGAGTCCGGGCGCCGGCGACTCAAACTGGTAGCTTTCGAGATCAACCGTGCCGCTGAGGCGCATCCGGAGGTCGCCGTTGGCGCCGGCAAGGGTCAGGGCATCGTCGACCTTGTCGAAGAAATCGTCCGCCCCGAATACAGCGGCCGAGCCGGCCGCCACCCCGCAGCAGATGAGGCCGAGGATTTTCATGCGGATTCGCGCGCCGTGGTGGGGGCGGCCTCGGCCAGGCGGAAACGCACCTCGAACTCCGTCCAGGCTTCGTCTGAGCGGGCGAGGCGCAATTCCCCGCGATGGAGGCGTGCGAGCTCGCGCGCCAGGTTCAGACCCAAGCCGTGCCCGGGCACATTCTCGCCGACGGCGCCGCGGTTAAAGCGTTCAAAGATGTGACTCTGGGCCGCGGGCGGGATGGGACGGCCGGTGTTGCCGATCGTGAGGATGCCCCATCCGCCTTCCGCGCGCGCCGCGACGCGAATGCGCCCGCCGTGCCGGTTGTACTTGCGCGCATTTTCCAGGAGGTTCTGCAGGATCAGAGTGGTGTAGCGCTTCTCGCCGGCGATGTGGAGGGCGGGCGGAATATCCGTCTCGACCTCCAGTTGAAGAGCATCCGGCAACGCCCCGAAATCATCCAACCAGGCCTCGATCAAGGCCGTGAGATCCACCGGACCGAATTCGAGGTGCAGCCGGCCGGCATCCATGCGCGAGAGGAGGAGCAGGTCCTCGATCACGCTCGTGAGGCGGAACGTCTGGTGGACGAGGGCCGAGACTTCCTCGCGCGCCTCCGCGGTGAGGTTTTCCCCGGCCAGCAGCTCCTCGAGGCCGGCGCGGAGCACGGTCACGGGCGTCTTGAGCTGGTGCGAGGCATCGGCCGAGAAGCGGGCGGATCGCTGCAGTTCCTCGCTGGTCAGCTCGAGGGCGGCCTCGGCGCGTTCCCGCTGGGCGCGGTTTTCCGCCGAATTGACCGCGAGTTTCTCGACCGGTCGGGACAGCCGGCTGGCCAGGATATGACTGGCGGCGAACGCGCCGAGCAACAGCAGCGCGCCCGCCCCGGAAAATTGCCAGAGCAGGCGGCGCTGGCGCGCAAGCGTGGCGGTGAGCGGGTAAAGGCCAACCTCGTAGGCGGGTGGGAACAGCGAGCCGGGATTGAGCTGCTTGCAGAACAGCAGGCTCGGCGTGCCCCCGACCTGCACGGTGGCACTGCTCTCTCCCTGATCCGCCGTGGCGACAAACCGCGACAGCTGGGCGGCCAGCGCCGCCCGCGGCGCGGCGGCGAGCGCCGGCAGATAGAGTCGGCCGTCGAGCCAGATGCCACTCTTGATTCCAGCCTCCGCCCGCCGGCCCTCGAATTCAAACGGCTCGAAGCCAAGCACCAGCGCCGCGACGATTTCGCCGGTCTCCGTGGAAATGATCGGCATGGCGATGAGCTCATCGATTGTCTCGCCGGCGTTCCCGGTTCCCCGCAGGAGATAGCCGATTTGCGGCGCGCCGGGCACGCGGGGCAGGGCCAGGCGGGATTCCTCCTCGGGCTGGAGATTGCCGACCGCGGGCGCTTCGGGCGGTGAGATCACTGCCCCCTTGCTGTCGAGGAACCGGTAGAAACGCGCATGCAGGGCGTAGGCCGATGCGTCCCGGGTTTGCGGATCCCCGGCGCCCATCACATCCGACAATTCGTCGCGGGCGCTGGGATACAGCAAATCGAGCGCGTTGTCCTCCAGTGCGGCGTGAATCCGGGGCTTGCGGGCGAGCGCGCGGCAGCGTTCCGCCAGGGCGGCGTCGCGCACCTCCCGGGTGGCCTGCAACGACGCCAGTTCGCTCCGAAATTCACGCTGGAAATCGCGCGTCACTGCCGCCGTCACGTTGCGCTGGGCGAAGACCAGGCCGGCCGCAGTCACTGCGGTGACCAGCAGCATCATGGCCACGAGCAGCTTGGCGCGAAAGCTCGCGATCCCGGGTTGCTCGGGGTGGGACGGGGAACTCACGGGAAGTCCGCGCGCAGGGTCGTGCCGTCCGTAAGCTCCACGGAACGCGCGAGCGTCGTCCGGCTGTCGAGCCACACCTTGAGGGTGTAGCGTCCCGCGGGAAGTCCGTTCAGCCGGTAATGGCCGGCCGTGTCCGTGAGCACGAAATGCGGCGTGGCGAGCACGAGGATGAGCCCCCGCATGTGCTCGTGAATATCGCACCGCAGGACCACGAGCCCCGGCACGTCGAAGCGCTGCGAGGGAATGGGCCGTTCATCCGGGCGGTAGCGCCCGAGGTCGAAGCGCTTCGCCGGCGAGTAGGAGAAGATGTTGTGGTAGGTGTCGTCGAGGTTCGGAAACTCGACGCTCGTGCCGACCTGCACCGGCAGCAGCATGGGGACAAACTCGAAGTCCTTCTGCGCCATCTGCTGTGTGGGCGCCCCCGGCGGCGGCGGAAACGACCCTTCGAGATACACGACGGCGATCGGCGGATTCGTCGACAGCACGCCGGCCCGCGTGACGATCTCGTAGCGTTTGTTCATCACGGGCGCGGCATGGGCCTTGGGCAGCGTGACCAGGCCCTCGACCGCGGCTTCGGCGAACAGCGTTCCGGACGTTCCCGCCACCGTGAGAAGGCCGCTCAGGACCACGCCGCAAACCCCTCCGGTGAGGGCAAGGCGGCGGCGGATCCAGCGGGCGGGGGTAATCGGCTCCATACGAAGTGGCATAAGGAAAGGAGGAAAGCGCGCGGCGCAAGGGGCCGGACGCCTGCGGTGTGCGCGCATTCCACCGCGGCGGCGCTGCCCTCAGGCGGAGGCGCGGACGGTGTAGCCGACGAAGCGGAGGGTGTGGATCAGCGGAACCGTGAAATTGGAATCCACCTTCTTGCGGAGGCGCGTGATGAAGATCTCGACCGTACGCGTGTCGTACTCGTGGTCGCGTTGCCAGACCCGTTCGCAGAGTTCGGTGCGGGAGAAGACGCGGCCGGGTTCCTGCATCAGCACCTGCAGCAGGTCGAACTCCCGGGGCGACAGCGCAATGGCTTGGCCCGCGCGGGCGACGCGGCGGTGCAGCACGTCCATGTGCAGGTCGGCGACCTTGAGGAAGTCCGCCGCGGTCGGCGTGGCCCCGCGGCGCCCCAGCGCCTCGATGCGCGCGACCAGCTCATCCATTGAAAACGGCTTCGGCAGGTAGTCGTCCGCCCCCGCCTTCAAGCCGCGCACCCGGTGCTCGACGTCGCCGCGCGCCGTGAGGATGAGCACCCGGGCGGGGGAATTCGCCTGGCGGAGCCGGGCGAGCACGGAGAGGCCGTCGATGCCGGGCAGGCCGAGATCGAGCACGACGAGGTCGGGCGGATCCGCCAGCGCGGCCCGCAGCCCCTCGGTCCCGTCGTACGCCGCGCTCGCCACGTGCCCGTGGCGGGTCAGTGCCCGGCTGATGTGCCGGGCGAGCTGCGCTTCATCTTCAATCACCAGGATGCGCATGCCACGGAGGTGCGGTTGGGGGCCAGTTCGGCGGCGGCAATGTTGCGAAACGGGGAGGCGCGGCGCGCTGGGGAGTGGAGACAGTCGGGAAGGCAGAATATGGTGGGAATGCTGGAGGGGGCAAGTGCACACCCGGCGGTAAGACGCCGCCGGGCGGGTTGCCCCGCGGCGTCAGCCGCCTCAGTTGCAGCCGCACCCGCTGCCGCCGACTCCCCGGCCGCCGGTCGATGACTCGCGCGAGGTGTAGATGTGATCGGCCATCGCCGTGGCGACGGGATCGCGATCCGGACGCATGGTGTAGTCGGCCAGGGTGCCGCGCTCCCAGGGCTGCACGCGCACGAGGCCGGCGTTCGTGCAGCCGCTGAGCGCTGCCGCGGTCAATGCGACCAGCAAGAAGACAGAGCGTCGGGGGAAGGAAGGAGTGTTCATGGTGCAAGGACGGGGTCGGCGAGCAGCCGGTCGATCTCCCGGCGCAGTTCGC
Source organism: Opitutaceae bacterium (assembly GCA_035519475.1). GTDB lineage: Bacteria > Verrucomicrobiota > Verrucomicrobiia > Opitutales > Opitutaceae > Fen-1467. The sequence goes on along the minus strand of DATIWI010000031.1, from coordinate 2,817 downwards.
GTTCGGTTTGATCTCCGTGGAAGCCTTGGTGGACGAAGCGCACGCGACCGTCACGCCCGAGCAGGTAACAGGTAGGCAGGGCGGGGATGTCGGCCCGGCGCGCGAGGTGTTGGTCGGGGTCGCGGCGGACCGCAAAGGGCGGGCGGAATCGATCCACAAAGGCGGCATACGCCGCCGGACTCTCATCCACGCTCACCGCCACAATCACCAGGCCGCGCGGCGCGTAGTCCGCCTCCAGGCGGGCGTAAGCGGAAAAGGCGGCCCGGCACGGCGCGCACCAGGAGGCCCAGAAATCCACCAGCACCACGCGACCCGCCGTGGCGGGCGGGGCGCCGCCGTCGAGGCCGGCCGCGGGCAGCGACGGAAACGGATCGCCGGGATTCACCCCGGCGCGAGCCCCGCCGGCAAGGGCGAGCCCCAGCGCGATCGCCAAGCCGCGCCGCACGATGGTTGGCCGACGTGTGATCTCAGGCGGTGACATAGCGGTGGAAACCGCGCGTCTGGGCGCGGGTTTTGTCCGTGAGCAGCATTCCCTCGGTGCCCGGACAGGCTTGGATGAACTCCACACCCTCCGGCACGCCGAGGACGAAGGCGGTCGTCGACAGGACGCCGGCCTGCAGGCAGGTGTTGGCGATGATGGTCGCCTGGGTGCAGCCGTTTGCCACCGGCCAGCCGGTGCGCGGGTCGATGATGTGGCCGTAGCGGCGGCCGTCGATTCTGAAGCAGCGGACATAGTCCCCCGACGAGGCGACACCGCGGCCGCTGAGCGCCACGCTCGCCCACGACGTGCCTGGACGCTGCGGATCTTCGAGGCCGATGTGCCACGCCGGCCGGCCCGGCGGCGTGCCGAGCGCCCGCAGGTCGTGTCCGAAATCAACGAGGACGTCGGGAATCTTGTGATCGAGGGCGATCTGCGCCACGATGTCCACGGCATATTCCTTGCCGAAGCCGCCGAAATCGAGAGCCATGCCCGGTTCGGGCAGGAAGATCCTGCCCGGCCGGCGCTGGACCTTCTTCCAGCCGACGAGTCCGCGCGCCGCGGCGATCTGGTCGGCGCCCGGGATCACGGGATGCTCCGCCTTCCAATTCCAGAGCTGGATCAACGGCAGCGCGGTCGGATCGAGCACCCCGTTGGTCATGGCGTACAGGGCGTCGCACAGTCCGAGCAACCGCTCCATGTCCTCGTCCACCTCCACCCAGGATCGGCCGGCGAATCGGTTGATGCGGCTCACGAGGCTGTCCGGGCGGAAGCGCGAGTACTTGGCCTCAAAGGCCTGCACCCACCGGACCGCGGCGGCTTCGAAGACGGCGGCCTGGTTGTCGCCGGCCGGCGCCACATACTGCACTTCGCAGGTGGTGCCGAGGGCGGGGAAGGCGAGTCGGCGCAAGCGCGCAGCCGCGGGGCGGCCGGTGGCGGCGGGACTAACGAGGCGTGGAGCGTGGGCGAGGACGGCCATGGGGAAAAGGGGGATCGAGCGGCAGCTCACCACGATATCTTCAGGCCGCCCGTCACGACGGTCGCCCGCGGATAGGCGCTTTGCGGTGTCACGCCGTCCTTGCCGCGCATGGTGTATTGCTCCAGCGCGACATCGAGCTGCCAGCGGGCGGTGGGGTTCCACACGGCCTTCAATCCGTAGGTGGTGGTGCGCAGTGCGGACACCCGGTGGTCCGACGAATAGAACGGGCCTTGGGTGAGCGGCGGGCCGGCGACCGGCACGATCGGGGTGGCATCAAGCTGGTAGTGATAGAAGTCCGCGGCGCTTTGGTCATAAAAGCGGAACTCCGGTTCGAGGATGAAGCGGGGGCCGACGCGCTGGAGCCAGCGGAGCTCGATCGTGTGCGCATTGGTGCCGAAGGTGTCGTGGTTGAAGCGATAGCTCGCCTCGAGGGCGCCGTGCAGGTCCGGGAACGCCCGGTTCAGCGCGGCGTAAGCGATCCAGCGATCCCGCCGGTCGGGACGGTTCTCGCCGTAGGTGAACGGCAGGAAGACGCCCGGCGCGACCTCGACGTTCTTCTGCACGAGTTTGTACGGATCGCTCAGGTAACCCGCCGCGTGATCCCACGTCAGGTCGAAGGTGACGGAGGTGCGGGGATCGAGCAGCTGGTTGACGCCGACGATGACATCGCTCGTGCGCTTCTTGGCCCACGGCGCCTGGTAGAACACCTTCACATCGTCGTGGGTGCCGGCGAGGCCGGCGAGCAGCGTCGTGTTCTTCTTGTTGAAATCGGTGAGCGTATTCAGCGACCAGCCGTTGGAGACGTAGTCGCTCTCGCGGCTGTTGGCGAAGCCCAGCGCGAGGTTGACTTGGGAGAACTGCCGGGCGAGATCGGCCTCCCACGCCTTGCGGCGGTCGTGCATCTGGGTGAGCACCACCTGGTCGCTGCCGGCCGGGGCGGGCTGGCCGTTGGGAGTGGCGCCCGCGATCGCGTCGATGACGCCCTGCAGCTTCAGGTGCAGATCGGGGCCGAGATCCTGCTCGACGAGCGCGCTCTGCGTCTGCACGGCGATGCGGCCGCCCGCCTCGCGGTAATCCTCGTATTTATAGGTGAGGGCGCTGTCGGCGCGCAGGAGGCGCGGCGCGACGAGCGCGAGCGCGCCGGCAAGCCTGGCGAAAAGGCGATGAATTCCTGGGCGCGACCGTGTGGTCATGGCGGTTTGATCGGTGGACGAGTCTCGGGCGGCGGAGAGTGAGTGGAGAGGCGGGCCGGGCGCACTTGCGGGCGGAAAGGCGCGGGCCGGCTTGCGGAGGAGGAGGAAACATCGGTGCGCCCGGCGCTTTGAAAAGCGGCGCTTGGTAACAGCGTTGTTACATGGTC
>DATIWI010000030.1:0-47463 GCA_035519475.1 Opitutaceae bacterium | reverse complement strand
CGCGCGCGCCGTGCCGGCCTGGAGTTTCCTGCAGGGAACGGTGCTCAGGCTCGCGGTCGCCCACGGACTCGCCAACGCCGAGCGCCTCATCCAGCGGGTCCAATCGGGCAAGGCCAGCTACCATTTCATTGAGGTCATGTCGTGCCCCGGCGGTTGCATCGGCGGCGGGGGCCAACCCCGTTTCACCACCGACGCCGTGCGCCTGGCGCGCATGCGGGCCATCTTTGCCGAAGACGAGGGCAAGCCCTTCCGCGCCTCTCATGAGAATCCGACCGTCGGGTCGCTCTACCGCGATTTCCTCGGCGCTCCCCTGAGCGAAAAATCACACGCGCTGCTGCACACCCACTACCAGGCGCGCGCGCTGAACTAAACACGGGGGCCGCGCTCTGTCGTTGCGCCGGCGGCCGCCCCTCGCCACATTCGGAACCACTCCCGTGGGTCCGCCGAGTCATCCGTCAGGTGCGCCTTGGGCGTGGCGCTGGCTCCCCACGCTCTACCTCTGCGAGGGCCTGCCCTACGTGGTCGTCATGACCCTGTCGGTGGTCATGTACAAGAACCTGGCAATCTCCAACACCGACATCGCCTTCTACACCAGCTGGCTCTACCTGCCCTGGGTGATCAAGCCGCTCTGGTCGCCGCTCGTCGACCTCGTTCGGACGAAACGATCCTGGATCGTCGTCATGCAGTTCCTGATGGGTGCCGCCCTCGCGCTCATCGGCGTGTCGCTGCCGGCGCCGTTCTTCTTCCGCGCGACCCTCGGCCTTTTGTGGTTGCTGGCCTTCAGCTCCGCCACTCACGACATCGCGGCTGACGGATTCTATCTGCTCGCGCTTTCGCCTCACCACCAGGCGGCGTTTGTCGGCGTGCGGAGCACCTGCTACCGCGTGGCCATGATCGCGGGACAGGGCGGCTTGGTCTACCTGGCGGGTGCCCTGCAGGAGGCCGGGGGTGCCGCGGCACGCGCTTGGGCCGGCGTGTTTCTCCTCATTGCCGTCCTCCTGGTGCTCGCGGCCCTCTATCATTTCTTCGTCCTGCCCCGCCCCGCCGCCGATCAGCCCGGCCGCCGGACGACTCGTCCCACGACCGATTACCTCGCGATTTTCGTCTCCTTCTTCCGGAAGCCCGACATCAAGGTCATCCTCAGTTTCCTGCTCCTCTATCGCCTCGCGGAGGCCCAGTTGTTGAAGCTGGTGCCTCCTTTCCTTCTCGACGCGCGCGCGGCCGGCGGCTTGGGGCTGACGACCCGCCAGGTGGGTCTGCTCTACGGTACCATCGGTATTGTCGCGCTGTTGCTCGGGGGGCTGGTCGGGGGCTACGCCATCTCTCGTTTTGGCCTCCGGCGGATGTTGTGGCCGATGCTTCTCAGCATGCAGCTGCCCTTGGTGGTTTTCGTGTTTCTGGCCCTCTGGCAGCCTGAGAACCTCGCTCTCGTCGGCGGCGCCTTGACGGTCGAGCAATTCGGCTACGGCTTCGGGTTCACGGCTTACATGGTCTACATGATGCTGGTCGCCACCGGCGAACACCGGACGGCCCATTATGCCATTTGCACGGGTTTCATGGCTTTGGGCATGATGCTCCCCGGCCTGCCCGCGGGCTGGATTCAGGATCACGTCGGTTACGTCCCCTTTTTCGTCTGGGTCTGCTTGGCCACGATCCCCTCGTTCGTGGCGACCGCTCTCATCAGGGTCGATGCTGCCTACGGGCGCGGACCCTAGGCCCCGGGCGCCCGCCTCGTCCCGCCACAGCCAGGCGTCAGCGTGGCGCGTGTGCCCGGCAGGCCACCGGCTCCATTTGTGATCTTGCTGACCAGACCCGGAACAAGGTATCCATAAGCCTCGCGCCATCACTCCGTGCACTGCTCTCCCCGGCGAGGCCCGGGCCCGCGATCATGTACCAAGTTACTTTCTCCGAGCAAAGCATCCGCGAGCTCAACAAGCTCGACAAGCTTGCCCAGCTCGCGGCCATCGAACCGATCAGCCGCCTGAGCCCCGCGGATCTGGCGCACCCCCGCGAGCCGCTGGGCCGCTTCACCCGGCGGGGCCGGACCTTCTACCGCCTGCGGGCCGGCGACTTCCGCTTCTATTTTTCGCTGCGCGGTGACACCCTGCACACCCACTACATCCTCTACAAGGACTCGCTCGAGGATTTCCTTTTCCGGACCAAGATGCCCGTTTCCGAACAGCAGTTGTTCGAACAGCACTCGAAATTCTGGAAGTACCTGGAAAGCCTGACCACCACCAAGAAATAGTGGCCACTCCCTCGCCCGGCGTCGTCCTTCCCATCATGCCTGATCTCCAATCGCGGGAGAATCCCTACAACGTCACCCAGGCGAGCCGGATTTACCTCCTGCCCAATCTGATGACGGCGGGAAATCTCTTCTGCGGATTCATCGCGGTCATCAAGTGCATCCAAGCGCGCCTAGAGACGATCGCGCCCGGCACCTATGCGCCTGTGACCTCGGCGGACCTTTATACCCAGGCGGTTTGGTTTGTCCTGGCCGCGGTCATCTTTGACTCCCTTGACGGCCGGCTGGCGCGCTTGGGCGGCCGCGAGTCCTTGTTCGGAGCTGAGTTTGATTCGCTGGCGGACGTCGTGTCGTTTGGTGTCACACCCGCGTTGATGATGTTTTTCCTGATCCTCTCGCCGACCCAAGGCTACCCGGTCTTTCGCCAGATCGGCTGGTTTATCGGTTTTGTCTACCTGCTGTGCGCCGCGGTTCGGTTGGCCCGGTTCAATGTCATCACCAACCCGTATCTGCACAAACCCTCGGACGGCAGCCGCGACTTCGTCGGCCTCCCGGTGCCGGCAGCCGCGGGGACCGTCGCGTCGCTTGTGCTTCTCCTCTTGCACCTCTCCCAAGACAACCGCGAACTCCATCGCTTAGCCCTCGCGCTGCCCCTGCTTCTCCTGATGGTCGCACTCCTGATGGTCAGCACGATTCGCTATCCCAGTTTCAAGCAGGTGGATTGGCAGACCCGCGCGCGCTTCCGTACCTTTATCTACATCATCGTGGTGGCGGGTTTCATCTTCTGGCTTCAGGAAATCGCGCTCGTCGCCCTCTTCCTGGGCTACATTTTGTGGGGTCTGGCGCGCCAAGTGCGTCGCGCGGTCGTTGTCCAGCGACTTCGCCTCCAGCGCAAACAAAGCGTGAACAAGCCGCCAACATCTCCCCAATAACTGCTCGGCATCAACACTTCCGTGAATAAGCCTCCTCGTCGCCGTGAGTTCTCCCGTGCTTGTCCACAAGCGCCCCTTCAGTCCTCTCTCCTCTGACAGAACGCCCCGCGGACGGGGTTATTGGGCAACTTCACCGCACATAATAAGATGGAATAATTCCTGATTGAATCCCGCACTGATTACCCTTTGTTAGTTACTCAAAGTTCCGGTCCAAGCGCCCCTCCCCTCATGAAGTTCAAAATCAACCGCGACCATTTCAGCAACGGTCTGCAGCAGGTTCTCAATGTGGTCGGCTCGAAGGCCACCATGCCGATCCTGAGCAATGTCCTCATTGAAGCGGAAAAGGACCAGATTTCGCTGACGACCACGAATCTTGACCTCGGCATCCGCTGTCGGATCAAGGCGGAGGTCAAAGAAACCGGCTCAGTCACCCTCCCGGTGAAGCGCTTGGCGACAATTGTCCGCGAGTTGCCGAATGTCGACGTGGCGCTCGATTCCACCCCGGCGCATCAGGTGAAACTCGCCTCCGGGGGATCCCAGTTTCGGATCATGGGGATTGGCAAGGAGGAGTTTCCCCCGTTGCCGGAATTCGGTGACGACAAATCCTTCGCCTTGGAGCAAGCGGAGCTGCTCAACATGCTCAAGTGTGTTGCCTATGCCCAATCCGCCGATGAAACGCGGTATATTTTGAATGGCGTCTACTTCAATTTCCGCGATGGCAAGCTCTCGCTCGTGGCCACCGACGGGCGCCGCCTTGCGCTGATCAGCAAGGAGCTTGAGTTTCCGGCAGCGAGCGCGGGGAGCATCATCCTCCCGGCCAAGACGGTGAGTGAACTGCTGCGCCTCTTGGACAAGGGCGCGAAGGTGAAGATCTCGTTCAATGAGCGGCGCGCGTCGTTCCAGATCGCGACCGAAAAGGACGCCAGCGGCTTGGTTGAAAACATCTATCTCTTCTCGAAGGTGGTGGAGGGGAATTATCCCAACTACCAACAGGTCATCCCGAAGGAGACGCACCAGCGCATCAAACTGGAGCGCGAGCTCTTCCTGCAGTGCGTGCACCGGGCTGCGCTGGTCTGCAGCGAGAAGGCGAACTCGGTGAAAATCAAGCTGACGAGCAATCTGTTGGAGATCACCGCGGCGAGCCCTGATGTTGGTGAATCGCACGAGTCCATGGCCATCTCCTACAGCGGCCCGGATCTCCAGGTGGCGTTCAACCCGCAGTACATCATGGATCCCCTCCGGGCGCTCACCAAGGATGAGGTCTTCTTCGAATTGAAGGATGAAGTGAGTCCGGGTGTCTTCAAGACGCTGGAGAGCTTCATCTGTGTCATCATGCCGGTGCGGCTAAGTTAGCCAGCTGGCGGGGAGGAACGACGCCGGGCGCGTATCCTGCCGGAGGCTCCATCGTGCGATTTGATCCTGGTTATCTGCTGCTGGCGGTCGCCATTGCGTCGCTGGTGCTGTTCTCGTTGAACCAGCGCCTTGCTTCCCCGGTGCTCGCCATCTTCGTGCGCTGGCTGCGGTGGCTGCTGTTTGCGTTCGGCGGGGCCTTTCTCACCCTGGAATGGGGCTGGAGCAGCCGGCCGTTCTGGGTGCTGACCCTCGCCCTGTTCCTGTGCTGGTTTCTGCTGGAGACGGCATACAACTGGATGGCGATTTCGGCGCTGAGCCAGAGTCCGCTGCCGCTTTTCCCGCGCTATGCGGTCAACACGAGCGGAGAGGAATGGCCGACGCATCCGCGATTGCTCCGGGTGCGGGAATGGCTGCGGGCGAAGAAATGGACGCAGATCCAGGCCTTGAAGGCCGAAATCGGCGGCGGCATCTACCTGCGGTTATCCGTGTACCAGGACCCGGCGGCGCAGACGCGCATTCAGGCCACCTTCGTGCCGCAGGCGAACGGGGCGATCGCGGTGTGCTACACACTCAGCTCGCGGGCGAACGACGGCGTGCGCTATGTCACCGACAATCTCTATCTTCCGTTCGGCGGCTTCTACCCCGAGAACTGGCTGGTGGAAAGGAAGCCCTGGTGCCGCAGCCTGCCGCGGCTGCTAGCCCGGCATCAGGCCCGGCTCGCCGCCGCCGGGGACGGCGCGGTGCCGTGGAGCGGGGAGCCGGTGGAGGATCTGAATCAGCAGCAGTTCGAACTCGAGCGGCTCAACACCGAACTGGGTTTTCTTCTGCCGCACGGGCAGCGCGAGGAGTTTGGCAAGATGACGTACGAGGGTCGGTTCCGCGTGTGGCGGGAGGTGTGGATGCTCGACTACTTTGGGCGGCCGACGCGCTATCAGTGAGAGCCGGGCTGCGGACGGCTCAACCGCCGATGTAGCTCATTTCGATCTTCTGCCGCGTTTCATGGCGCGCGAGCAGTTCCGAACGTTCATCAGAATAGCGGTCAAGCCGGCCGTGCCACACGCGGCTGAGGAAGGAAAACAGCTCCTCGTCGTCGGCGCCGGCGCGAAGGGCTCCGAGCACATCCCAACCGGCCGAGGCGAAAAGGCAGGTGTAGAGCTTGCCGTCGGCGGAAAGCCGGGCGCGATGGCAGTCACGGCAGAAGGGTTCGGTGACGCTGCTGATGAGGCCGATTTCGCCGGCGCCGTCCTGGTAACGGTAGCGCGCGGCCACCTCTCCCCGATAGGCGGGGGTGCAGGGCTCCAGCGGCCACCGCGCGGAGAGTAACGCCACGATTTCCCGTGCGGGCACGACGAGATCGGGGCGCCAGCCGTTGTAATTGCCGACGTCCATGAATTCGATGAAGCGCAGGGTGAGACCCCGCGCCCGCGCCCACGCGGCCATGTCGGGAATATCCGCATCGTTCACGCCGCGCTGGACGACCATGTTGAGCTTAACCCGGAGGCCGACCCTGCCGGCGGCCGCGATGCCCTCCAGGACGCGCTCGACCCGCAAGCCAGGGGCGCCGCCGCTCATCCGAGCGAAAGTTTCCGGGCGGAGACTGTCCAGGCTGACATTGACGCGATCCAATCCCGCGGCATGCAAGTCCGCGGCGGTGCGCGCGAGGAGCCAGCCGTTGGTGGTCAAGGCCACATCCGGGATGCGCAGCTCCTCCTTGAGCAGGCGGACGAGTTCGGGGACGTCGGGCCGCAGGAGCGGTTCACCCCCGGTGATGCGGATTTTCTCGACCCCGAGGCGCGTGAACTGGCGGAGGATGCGGCGGAGGTCCGCGAGCGAGATGAATTGGCTGTCGCCAAGGAAGGCGTGGTCTGGGCCGAACACCGCGGCGGGCATGCAATAGGGACAGCGGAAGTTGCAGCGGTCAGTCACCGAGAGGCGCAAATCCCGCAGCGGTCGGCCCAGTTGGTCGCGGAGGGAGGACATGAGCGGACAAGGGTAGACAGAAAGCCGGGGAAAGGCAAAGGACCGAGCGAACGATGACCGGGCCGGAGGCACCCGGACATTTGCCGTGTGCCCACACCCGGGCCATGGTAGTGTCCGTTGATGCTTTCTGTCGCCGAAGCCGAGAAACAGGTGCTGGGGGCGGTCTCCCTGCTCCCAGCCGAGGACTGCCCGTTGGCGAGTGCACACGGGCGGGTGTTGCGGCAGACGATCGCCGCGGATCGGGACCTGCCGCCGTTTGATCGCGTGGCCATGGATGGGTATGCCATCCGACACGAGGCGTGGCAGGGGGGAATCCGCCGCTTCCGTGTCGCGGGGCTGCAGGCGGCGGGCACCCGACCCCTAACGCTAGCGGCGGAGGACACCTGCATCGAGGTGATGACCGGAGCGGCGCTACCGATTGGGAGCGACACGATCATCCCTTATGAGGACACGGCGGCCGATGGCAGCGCTATGGTCGTGGGCAGCGCGACAAGCGTGGCGGCCGGGCAGGCGGTGCATCGGTGCGGATCGGACCACGCGGCGGGTTCCGTGATCGTGAATCCCGGGATCAGGCTGGGCGGGCGGGAGATCGCGGTGGCGGCGGCGTGTGGATGCGCCCATCTGGCGGTGAGCCAGCAACCGGTGATTGCGGTGGTCGCAACCGGCGACGAACTGGTGGAAGTGAGCTCCCCGGTGGCGCCCCACCAGATCCGGCGCTCCAATGATTATGCGTTGCGGGCGGCGCTGGTTGGCGCCGGGTACCCGCGCGCGGAGCGCTTTCATCTGCGCGATATGCGGCAGGAGATCGAGCACGTACTCTGGCACATCGTGGCGGAGTATGACGCCGTGCTCATCACGGGCGGGGCGGCGAAGGGGAAGTTCGATTTCCTGCCCGCGGTGCTGGATGACCTCGGGGTGAGGAAGATTTTTCAAGGGGTGGCGCAGCGGCCGGGCAAGCCGTTCTGGTTCGGACGCAGTCCGCGGCAGACCCCGGTGTTCGCCCTGCCGGGGAATCCCGCCTCGGCCTACCTCTGCCTGCAGCGGTACGTCCTGCCGGCCCTCGCCCGGATGAGCGGCCTGACCCCGGGCCAGCCGGGTCTGGCGGTCCTCATCGAGCGCGTCGTGTTCCAGCCCGCGCTGACGCTGTTTCTACCGGTGACGGTCTCAGCGGGGCCGCGCGGCGAGCGGCAGGCTGCGCCGGCACCATTGAACACCTCCGGAGACCTGGCCGGACTTGCCGGCACCGACGGCTTCGTGGAGCTGCCGGCCGAAGTGGAGGTTTTCGAAGCAGGCGCGGTCGTGCCGTTCTGGCCGTGGAGTTGACGGCCGAAAACGGGGAGCAAATTGCCTTTGCACCGCCGACTAATTCGGCGACGGTAGCATGATGTTATCCCACCTCGACGCGCGGAATCGGCCGACCATGGTCGATATCGGCGGCAAGCCGGTGACCCGCCGCACCGCCCACGCGGCGGCCGTGGTGTTGCTGCCGCGGCCGGTTGCAGGCCGGCTGCGGCGCGGTGAGATTGTCACTAAGAAAGGCGCGGTGCTGCAGGCGGCGGTGCTGGCCGGAATCATCGGAGCCAAAAAGACGAGCGAATTGATCCCGCTCTGTCATCCGCTGCCGCTGGAAGACTGCAAAATCGAGATTACGGCGCCGAAGAACGGACGCGAGTTGGTGATCCATTGCCGGGTGGCGACGCAGGCGAAGACCGGGGTGGAGATGGAAGCGCTCACCGGCGCGAGCGTGGCGGCGCTCACCTTGTACGACATGGTCAAGGCGCTGTCCCACGGCATCGTGATCAAAGAGATCCGGCTGCTGGAGAAGACGGGCGGCAAGAAGCATTTTCGGGCCAAACCATGACGAATCGGAGGCAGCAGCCGGCGGCGGCGCGGGAGGGCCGCCCGGGGCGCGGGGGGCCGCGCGGGATCTCCCGGAAGCGGGTTTACGTTCGGTATTTTGCCACGTTGCGCGAGCAGGCCCGCTGCGCCGGCGAAACGATTGCCACCGAGACCGATACGCCCGCCGCGCTTTACGAAGAACTGCGCGCGCGGCATGGCTTCAGTGTGGACGCGCAGCGGCTGAAGGTGGCGATCAATGACGATCTGACGGCTTGGGACGCGCCGCTGGCGGGCGGGGATCACGTTGCGTTCATCCCGCCGTTTGCCGGAGGCTGACCGGTGCCGGCTTTTCGCATTTCATTTGGGCGCATTGACCCGGAGGTGCTAAGCCGGGAACTGGCCGATGATCGTGCGGGCGGCTTTGTATCGTTTGAGGGCCGGGTCCGCAGCCGAACCGGCGGCCGCAAGATCCGGGCGCTGGAGTATGAGGCATACGGGGAACTCGCCGCAAAGGAGGGTCGGCGTATCATGAGCGAAGCCCGGCGGAGGTTCGCGATCCGCGGGGCTGCCTGCGTCCACCGGGTGGGACGCCTGCGGCTCGGCGAAATCGCGGTCTGGGTCGGCGTGGCGGCGGAGCATCGGGACGCAGCCTTCGGCGCCTGCCGGTATATCATCGATCAAGTGAAAGCGCGCGTCCCGATCTGGAAGAAGGAGCACCCGGCCGCGGGTCCCTCTCGTTGGGTCAAGCCCGTTTCGGCCGCTGAGACCAGCGCGGCTTTTGGAGAAAAAGGTAAAACTTGCGGGTGTTCACAATCGGCTCGTGTCCACCCCCGCGGGCGTTAGCGTGTCGGGACATGCTGGTTTTCTGCATCAGCGCGATCGAGAAGGTGCGGAATTTGCCAACCAAGGACTTGGCGAATCTCGGATTGATCGTGCTGATTCTGATCGTCGCGATCTTCATCATCAAACAGGCGGCGAAAATGAATCGCTTCGTGCTGGGCATGATCATTCTGGTGACGATGATGGTGATTTGTTTCACGTGGGTTTATCAGAGGAACGAGCCCAAGATGCTCACGCCCCTGATTGATGGGATCGCCCCGTTCTTCCCGCACAAATAAAAGGGGGCGCCGCCAACGGCGGCGCAGGGGGACAGGGCCGTAACGGCGGATGGATACGAGCGGAGGGAAAAGGGTTGGTTTTGGCGGCCAAATTGGCCAAATGCCTCTCTGCGTATGCCAAAATCAAAATCTGACATCGGACTGATCGGGCTGGCGGTGATGGGCCAGAACCTGGCGCTGAATATCGCCGATCACGGCTTTCAGATCTCGGTCTACAATCGCACCACGGAGAGGATGACGGAGTTTGTGGCCGCGAATCCCGGCACGCCCGGCGGGCTCGTTGGTGCGGCCACCCTTGAGGAGTTGGTCCAATCCCTCGCCAAGCCGCGGAAGATCATCATCTTGGTCAAGGCGGGCGCCGGTACGGACGCCGTCATCGACGGGCTTGCGCCGTTGCTCGAAGCCGGTGATATCATCATCGACGGAGGCAACGCCAAGTGGACCGACACCATTCGCCGCGAGAAACAGCTTCGGGAGAAAGGGCTGCGTTTCATAGGCTCCGGGGTCTCGGGTGGAGAGACGGGCGCGCGCTTCGGCCCCTCGCTCATGCCAGGTGGGGATCCCGCGGCCTATCGCGAGCTTGAGCCCGTCTGGAATGCGATCGCCGCCAAGGTCGATGCCGCGACCGGGCGGCCGCTCGCCGGGGCCGAACCCGGCAGGCCGGTTGTGGGTGGGGTGCCCTGCGCCACCTACATCGGCCCGGATGGGGCGGGCCATTACGTGAAGATGGTGCACAACGGCATCGAGTATGGGGACATGCAGATGATCTGCGAGGCGTACGATCTCATGCGGGGTTTGCTGGGCCTGAAGGCGGCGGAAATCGGGGCGATCTTCAGTGAGTGGAATCGCGGTGTCCTTGATTCGTATCTGATCGAGATCACCGCCGACATTCTGAGACAGAAGGATCCGGTCACAAAAAAGAAAGCGCTCGTGGATGTGATTCTTGACGCGGCCGGCCAGAAAGGCACGGGCAAGTGGACCAGCGTCAACGCCCTCGATATGGGCGTACCCGCGCCCACGGTGGCTGAGGCGGTCTTCGCGCGGTGCCTCTCCGCTGTCAAAGAAGAACGGGTGGCGGCAGCCAGGATACTGCGCGGCCCCCCCAAGAAACAATATCGAGGATCCCGGAATGCCCTGGTCGCAGCGATTCACGACGCCCTCTACTGCGCGAAAATCTGTTCATATGCACAGGGCTTTCAGTTGATGCGCGAAGCACAGAAGGAATACCGCTGGACCCTCAACTTCGGGTCGATTGCCCAGATCTGGCGCGGCGGCTGCATCATTCGCGCGGTCTTTCTCCAGAAGATTACGGAGGCCTACAGCCGGAGCCCACTACTGGCTAATCTCCTTCTCGATCCCTACTTCAACAGGATAATCAAAGCGGCTCAGCTCAATTGGCGGAAAGTCGTCGCGCTGGCTGCGCAGTATGGTATTCCCGCGCCGACGTTCGCCTCCGCGCTCGCGTATTACGACGGTTACCGCGCCGCCCGCCTCCCCGCCAACCTGCTCCAGGCGCAGCGGGACTACTTTGGCGCCCATACCTACGAACGCGTCGACCAACCCAGAAACAAATTCTTCCATCTGGATTGGCCGGAGCCGACCCGGCCGCAAAGCGAAGCCTGATCGCAGATCTGAATGGGCGGAGAGAGACTGCACGCGGATGCGCTCAAGGGGAACACTTTTGGAAGCGTTTATCCTAATATTGACAATAATAGCATGAGGCTGACATTCATATATCCTATCAAATGATATATTAGGATTAATGTTGCACAAACAAAATCCAGCCCCGAATTACGTTGATGTTGTTCCACAGCAATGGGCTGCAATTATTGAGGCGATGGAGCAGTTGGCTCCGTTTGATCGCTACCTGCACTGGGATGAGATCAGCGAAGAGCCAGAGCCGGCGGGCATAAGCTACGAGGCGTGGTGGAGCGCGTTGAAAATGGCGCGGGCCTCGAGGCGGCAGGCAGTGCCGTTGCGCGATCTCCGGAAGATGGCCTTCGGATTCAATCTGCCAAACGAGTTGGCGGCGACGCTGCACCAGCTGGACCGCGAGGGTGTGAATCCGCCGGTTAATCGGGATGCCGTGGACCAGATTGCGGCGGCAGTGCGGCTGGAGGAGGCGATCAGCTCGGCGCAATTGGCGGGGGCCGGCTGCAATGATGAGGCGGCGACGGAATTGCTGCGTAGCGGGCGGACCCCATGCGGCCGGGGCGAGCGCATGGTCGCCAATGTGCACCGCGCGCTGGAGAGGGCACGCGAATGGCGGGAGCGGGCGCTAAGTCCAGGGTTGCTGCTGGAACTGCATCAGTGCCTGACGGCGGACACATTGGACGACGCGGGGGCGGAGGGACGGTTTCGGGCGCAGGGGGAGACGGCACCGGTGTTAGAGCGGGACGGCCGGATTCAGCAAGAGTGGCCACCCGCAGGGGAATTACCGGAACGCATGGAATCCTTGTGCGCGTTTGCCAACGGCGAAGCGCCGCCGGCGTTCGTGCATCCGGTGATCCGGGCCATGATTCTGCATTTCTGGCTCGCCCATGATCGGCCGTTCGTGGACGCCAACGGACGGACCGCGCGCGTGCTGTTCCTGTGGGCGATGCTGCGGCAGGGATACCGCCTGGCCGAATTCCTCGCAATTTCATCGGTACTGCGCCGGTCCCCGGAGCGTTATGCGCGGGCTTTTCTGCTGGTGGAGACCGACGACAACGATCTCACCTATTTCCTCCTTCACCAAGCCGAGGTGCTGCGGCTGGCGGAAAGGGAGCTGCGTCGGAATCTCCTGCGGATGGCGGAGGAGCTGGCGGCGGCGGAGCGGAAGCTGCGCGGCTTGGCTGAACTCAACCCACGCCAGCGGTCGCTGATGGTCCACGCCCTCCGCCGGCCCGAGACGCGCTATCGCATCGCCATCCACCAACGCAGCCACGGCGTGACACACCAGACGGCGCGGGACGATCTTTTCGACTTGGAGCGGCGCGAGCTGCTCACCGTGGGCAAGGAGGGCCGCACCTACGTCTTTCGCGCTCCGGATGATCTGGCGCAGAGACTTCAGGCCGAGTCGAAGCGCCGCCGCGCGCGCAGAGAAACCGTGGGCGGCGACGAGTTGCCGACAGCCTTGCGCTGAGCAATGGGCCACCCGCGCCACCAGGCCACGCGCGGCAGGTCATCCATTGAACGGCAGGTGGGAATCACCCGCGGCCAGCGCCTCCCGCAGCCGGGAGACGCGGCATTTCTCGGCGCGCCAGATGCTCTCGAGCCGGGCAAAATCCTCGTCCTTCGAGCCCGTGACGATGCAATAATCCTGTTGGGTCCACTGTTCCACCTCGTACACCGCGGTCTTCATCCGCCGTTCCATCTGCTCCTTCGTGTCCTGCCCGCGTGTCAGCAGGCGGTCGTAGATGGTCTCCATGTCGGGTGGCATGATGAAGACTGTCACCAAGCGGCCGCGGATGGAGGAATTACCCTCGAACGCCTGTCGGTAGGCGCGGGCGCCCTGGACATCGACGTTGACGATGAGATCGACCTGGCGGGAGAGCTTGTTGAAGACCGCGCTTTTCTTGGTGCCGTACCGGAACGCGTGCACCTGCGCCCATTCGAGGAACTCGTCGTTGCTCAGCGCCTCGTCAAACTCGGCATCACTGAGGAAGTAGTAATCGAAATCCGGACGCTCATCCTCGCGCGGCGCCCGGGTCGTGCACGTCACGATGCGTTCGACCTCCGGATGCACGCTCACCAGGCGCCGGCAGAGTGTGGTCTTGCCGGTGCCGGTGGGACCGGCGATCAGGAGGAGGAGACCATGAAGATTCTGGGGAGGGGCGTTCATGGGGCGGGGTCAGCAGCTGAACGCCAGCACACTGAGCAAAACTCCGTAGACGAGCAATCCTGCGCCAAGCGCCCGGGCGCGCGTCGGGGCGGTGAAGAGCCACTCGAAGAAATCGCGCAGCCGGTAGGGGACGGCGGCGAGGTAGAGGGCGATCCCGATGGCCGCGAAGACCAAGGTCACCATGAACAGCCGCTGCGGATGACTGTATTCCATGAAGGCGGCACCGAGCAGGGGCGTGGCGGCGAGCAGGATAAGAATGCTCAGCCCGCGCACCGCCAGGAAGTCGGGCACATACTTGAACGACAGCGCGCCGAGGGCGGCAAAGCCGATCACCCACGGCACATTCGAACTGCCGAAGATCCGGTCGGCGGCGCCCATGTTCGCGACCCAGACCAGGAACCACAGCGTGCCGCCGCCGAAGAAGGCCAGCGCGCCCGCGGGGGAACGCGGCAGGGCCTTGAGCGTGGAGATCACGACGGGGCTATTGAGGAGCAGCACGGCACCCAGCACCGTGAGGAAGAGTCCGGGAAGGAGCGTGGCGAGGAACAGGGACATCGGAGGGTGGCGTCACTCCACGCAACACCGGGAGCGGATGAAAGGGAATAAAATTTCCGCAGTGCCCGCCGGGGTTAAGGGGGGGCCTGCGCCCGGACGGGTTCACCGTAAAGCGTGCTGGCGGTGGCCCGCGCGATGCGCATGGGCACCAACTGGCCCGCGAGATCCGCGCCGGCGGCAAAGTGCACCGTGCGATTGCCCCGCGTCCGGCCCATCTGACGGAGACCCTTCCGATCAGGGCCTTCCACCAGCACCTCCTGCGTCGTGCCGATCAGCGATTGGTTGCGCCGGCGGGAGTTGTCTTCCAGCAGGCGCAGCAGCACCTGGTTGCGCTCCTCCTTCACCTCCTCGGGGATCTGGCCGGCCATCGCTGCCGCCGGCGTCCCGCTGCGGACCGAGTATTTGAAGATGTAGGCCATGTCGTAATTCACCGCTTCGAAGAGCTCGCGCGTTTGATCGAAGTCGTCCGCGGTTTCGCCGGGGAAACCCACGATGATGTCGGTCGAGAAATACATCTCCGGGCGCACGCGGCGCAGGGCGGCGACGATTTCGAGATAACGGGCGCGGGTGTAAGGCCGGTTCATCGCGCGCAGGATGCGGTCGCTGCCGGACTGGAGCGGCAGGTGCACGCATTCGCAAAGCTTCGGCAGGCGGCCATAGGCGGCGATCAGGTCGGGCGTGAAGCCGCGCGGGTGCGGCGACGTGAAGCGCAGGCGCGCAAGACCGTCGATGTCGTGGAGGCGGTCGAGGAGTTGCACGAACGGCGTGATCCCGCCGGCGGGCGCATAATCGCGGCGCC
Source organism: Opitutaceae bacterium (assembly GCA_035519475.1). Classification (GTDB taxonomy): domain Bacteria; phylum Verrucomicrobiota; class Verrucomicrobiia; order Opitutales; family Opitutaceae; genus Fen-1467. The sequence goes on along the minus strand of DATIWI010000030.1, from coordinate 32,819 downwards.
CGTAGCTGGTGACAATCTGCCCCAAGAGGGTGATCTCGCGCACGCCGCGCGCGGCCAGCGCCCGGCATTCGGCGACGATGTCGCCCATCGGGCGGGAGCGCTCGTCGCCGCGGGTCTTGGGCACGATGCAAAAGGAGCAATCCATGTTGCAGCCCTGCTGGATGGAGACGAACGCGGTGACGGGGCGCTCCTCCCAGAGGTGGTCGCGAATGGTGTTCTGGGAACCCGCCTCTTCCGCAATGTCGACGATGGTTGCGCCGACGGGAGCCCCGGCCTCGCGAGCGGCGCGGAGATTGTCCAGATAGCCGGGGACCTGGTGAAATTTCTGGGTGCCGACGATGAGGTCGACGTCAGGCAGGCGGTCGAGCAGCGCCGCGCCGCGATTCTGGGCCATGCAGCCGATCACACCGAGGATGAACTGCGGCTCGCGACGCTTTCGCGCCAGCAGGTAGCCCGCCTTGCCGAGGGCCTTCTGCTCGGCGAGATCGCGGATGCTGCAGGTATTCAGGAGCATGATGTCGCAGTCGGCTTCGCGGTGAACGAGGCGATAGCCGCGGGCGCGCAGCATAGCCGCGACGGCTTCGCTGTCGCGCTCATTCATCTGGCACCCGTACGTTTTGATATAGACGCGGTTCAACGGCTGGGAACGGAGCTAAGTAGCCGCGGGCCCCCGGGGGTCAAACGGGAAACAGCGGCCTCCTCCGGCGAAGTGAATTTTGTTTCGCGTGCGCGCGGCGGGTGCATTTCCTCCTAGGCGTATGGGATTACTCGACCGATTTCTCCCCAAGAAATCCGCCGGCGGGCCGTCCGCCAATGAGCCCCCGGCGGTGGGCGCGCCGGCCGCGGCCGGAAGCGGACCCCCGGCGGCCCCGGCGCCGCCCGCCACCCCCGGGGAGCCGGCCGGAGGCCCGCTCGCCCCCGGCGCGGCCAGCGTGCTCGGGCGGCTCAGGCAGGCGCGGGAGGCGCTCGAACGCAAGGACCGTGGCGCCGCCGTGGCCATCTACGAGGAGGTGATCGCCACGGCGGGGGACCGCGCGGATATCCTCCTGACCATTTCGGGCGATCTGGGGGTGACGGGACACACCCGCGAGATCATCGAGCTGATCGGGCCGCGCTACGACGCGCAACGGCACGGACCGGCCGCGGGCATCAACCTGTTGCAGGCTTATCTGGCCGTGCGCGATCCGGAGGCGGCGCAGCATGTGCTCGACCTGTTGTTCGCCCTGCAGCGGCCGGAACTGGAGGAGCGCCTGCTCGGTTTCTCCAATGTCATCTCCGACATGCTGCTGCTGGAGGCTGAAGACGCGATCACCCCCACGCCCCCGGCTGACGCCCCCGGCGACAGCATGGGCGTGAAGCTCGAACTGGTCAGCATCAGCAAACCGATCTGGTTCTATGGCCTCGAGGGGCTTCCCGGGCTGCTGCCGCCCAAGGAAGGCAAGGTGCGGCGCGTCGCCTTCGGTCAGCTGGCCGTGCTCGGGTTGAAGGACATCGAGGAGGTGATGAAGCAGCCGGAGGATGAGCTGGCGCGCCTGTCGCGGGGCCTCCCCCTGTGGCTGGCGGAGATGCTGTGCTTCAGCGCGAATTGCGCCGCCATCGCGGCGATCCCGCTGCGCGGTAAGGAACACTACGCGGTGATCAACGCGGAGTGGGCCCCGGAGCACATGCGGCAGCTGGTGGAGACCGTGGCGGGGGGCCTGGACTACGTGTTCACCGGGGCGCTGCTGCAGAAGCACGCCGACTACGAGCTCGTGTTGCGCCTTTGGGAGGTGAAGAAATTCCGGGAGCGCAAGGCCTTCACGGTGCGTTGGACACCCGCGACCGCGGATCAGGTCCTGGCGCAGTTTCGCGCGCAACTGGGCGCCTTCATGGAGTTCACGCCGCACCCCGCCGGCCAGGGGCTCGCGTACATCCCGCCCGTCCGCCTGCACGATTACGTGGAGGCGCTTGGCGTGGGGCTGACGCTCTTCTTGAGCGAAAAGCAGGTTCTGCCTTTGTCGCGGCTTACCCTGCCAGCGGAGGTGGTGGCGCGCCTCGGGGAGATGGCGGCGCAATCGGAATTCGCCTCGCTGTTGGCGCTGGGTCTGCACGCCCGCGCCCGGCGTCTGGGCCTCGAGGTGCCGGCACCGCCGCTAGCGCTGGCCGCCACGGCCGCGGTGGAGCAGGCGCGGAAGCTCCTCGAACAGTGAGGCGCGGCCTCGTCGCCCGTCCATGGCCCGACCCGCCACCGCTGATCTCCGGATATGCGCCGTGCGGCCGTTGCTGGCGCCGGCGGAACTGGCCCGCGAATTGCCGCTGGACGATGCGGGCGCGGCCTTTGTCGCCCGGAGTCGCCAGGCCGTGGAAGAGATTATTCTGGGCCATGACGACCGGCTGCTGGCCGTGGTGGGGCCGTGCTCGATCCACGATCCGGCGGCGGCCCGCGACTATGCGGAACGGCTGCAGGGAGTGGCGGAGGGTCTGGCCCCGGACCTGCTGCTCGTCATGCGGGTCTATTTCGAGAAACCGCGCACGGTGATCGGCTGGAAGGGGCTGATCAATGATCCGGATCTCGACGGCAGTTGCCAGATCAACAAGGGGCTGCGGCTCGCGCGGAGGCTGATGGTCGACCTGGCGGCGCGGCGCTTGCCGGTCGCCACCGAGTTTCTGGACACGACGCTCGGGCAGTACTATGCGGAACTGGTTACCTGGGGCGGCATCGGGGCGCGCACGGTCGAAAGCCAGGTGCACCGTGAGCTGGCCTCGGGCCTGTCCATGCCGGTCGGCTTCAAAAATCGGACGGACGGCGAGGTCCAGGTGGCGGTCGATGCCATCTGCTCGGCCCGGCATCCGCACTGGTTTCCCTCGCTCACCAAGGACGGCGCGCCGGCGGTGCTCGGCACCTCCGGCAACGATCGGGGCCATCTCGTTCTGCGCGGCGGAACCCGCGGGCCGAATTACGCGGCGGAGCAGGTGCGCGCCGCGGCGGAGTTGCTGCGGGCGGCCGGGCTGCCGCCCTTTCTGGCGATTGACTGCAGCCACGCCAACAGCGGCAAGGACGCCGGGCGGCAGCCGGCGGTGGCCGCGGCGGTGGCCGCGCAGATTGCGGCCGGCGAGCGCGCCATTTGCGGGGTCATGCTGGAGAGCAACTTGGTCGGCGGAGCGCAGGACTTCCGCAGCCGGCCGCTCGTCTTCGGCCAGAGCATCACCGACGCCTGCCTTTCCTTCGAGCAGACCGTTCCCGTCTTGGCGGCGCTCGCGCAGGCGGTCCAGACCCGCCGGACGACGACATGAGCTCCGCGGCGGAGATCGTCGCCCACCTGCGGACGCTGGGTCGGCCGGCGGATGTCGCCGGCCAACGGCGTTACGGAATCGCTCCGCGCGGGGAGCATTTGGGCATTCGTGCGCCCGTGCTGCGCGACATCGCCCGCCGCCACCGGCAGAACCACAAGTTGGCGCTGGCGTTGTGGGAAGCCGGCGGGCACGAGGCCCGCCTCATTGCGGCCTTGGTCGATGATCCCCGTCACGTCACGCGTGCGCAGATGGAGCGCTGGATCCGCGACTGCGACAATTGGGCCATCACCGACGCCTGCTGCTGCGTGCTCTTCGACCGCACGCCCTTCGCGATCGCCAAGGCGCACGCCTGGTCCCGCCGGCGGGCGGAATTCGTGAAGCGGGGAGGTTTTGTGCTCATGGCCGGGCTGGCGGTGCACCGCAAGGAACTCCCGGATCAGGTTTTTCTGGATTTCCTCCCGGTGATTCGGCGCGAAGCGGCGGACGGGAGGAATTTCGTGAGGAAGGCGGTGAACTGGGCCTTGCGGCAGATTGGAAAGCGCAATTCCCGGTTGCGCCGCGCGGCCGTCACGGAGGCGAGGCGGATCCGACGGATCGACGCCCCGTCCGCCCGCTGGATCGCGGCGGACGCGTTGCGGGAGTGGGAAAAAATCGCCGGCAAAAGGCGGGCGCAGGAGCAGGCCTAGAATTTAGCGCCCGGAGGGCGCGGGCGTGGCGGTTGCCAGTTGGCCGCAGCCCGCGGCAATATCGAGGCCCCGGCGTTGCCGCACCGTGCTGGGCAGACCGTGGGACGCGAGGATCTCTTGAAAACGGCGGGCGGCCGCCCGGGCGGTGGGTGCACCCGCGAAACCGCTGATGGGGTTGAGCGGGATGAGGTTGACTTGCGCTGGCAGGCTGTGCAACAGGCGGCCGACCGCATGCGCCTGTTCCGGCGTGTCGTTCCGCCCGGCAATGAGCGTCCACTCAAAGAAGATCCGGCGCTGCAGTTTATTCACGTAATAGCGGCAGGCGTCCATGAGCGCGTCGAGCGGCCAGCGCCGGGCCGCCGGCACAAGGACGAGGCGCTCGGCCTGAGTGGCGGCATGGAGACTGACGGCGAGCTGGATGGGGCGGGCCTCGTCCGCCAGGCGCACGATCCCCGGAACCACACCGACCGTGCTCAACGTGATGCGCCTCGCGCCGATGGCCGGGCCGTGCTGATCGCGCAGAATGTCCACGGCACGCATGACGGCTTCGTAGTTGTGGAGCGGCTCGCCCATGCCCATGAGAACCACGTTGCGCAGGCGCTCGTGGCGGGCATGCGGCGAGGCGCTTGCGGCGACGGCCAGCGGCGCGGGGCGATCGCCGGGGCGAAGCCGCCGGTCGATGTGCAGCACTTGCGCGACGATTTCGCCCGGCGTGAGATGGCGGGCGAAGCCCATCTGGCCGGTGGCGCAGAAGACGCAACCCATGGCGCAGCCGGCCTGACTGCTGAGGCAGGCAGTGACGCGCCCCGTGAAACGCATCAGCACGGTCTCAATCCGGCGTCCGTCCGCCAGGGCCAGCAGGTATTTGCGCGTGAAGCCGTCGGCGCTCGGCGTTTCCGCCACGACCGGCGGCAACGACAGCGCAATCTCTGTTTCCAGCCGGGAGCGCATGCGCGCCGGCACTTCCGGCATGTCGCCGGGCTGTTCCACTCCCTCGTGGTAGATATAGCTCCACAGGCGCGCGGCGTGGACGGGGCTGAACCCCCACGACACGACCAGCGCCGTGAGATCAGCCCGGGTAAAACCGTAGAAATCGCTTCGGGTGCGGAGCACGGTTTTACTGTTTGGTGCCGGCGGGGCGCGGGAAAGACAAAAGTTCGACGCCAGCCGGTTCGCCGGCAGACTCGGGGCATGCGGCACATCACGCTGACCACCGATTTTGGCCGGGCAGACTGGTTCGTCGGTGTGATGAAAGGCGTGATCGCCGGGCTCGCGCCGGCTGCCCGGGTGATTGACCTGACGCATGGCGTGCCGGCCGGCGATGCGGCGGCGGGCGCCTACGCGCTGGCGGCCGGCTGCCGGCATTTTCCCAAGGGGACGATTCACGTGGCGGTGGTCGACCCGGGCGTGGGCGGGCCCCGGCACGCGCTTGCGGTCAAAACCGCGGACTATGTGTTCTTGGGGCCTGACAATGGGGTGCTTTCGCTGGCGCTGGCGGGCGAAACGGTGCGGCAGGTCCGCCGGATTGAGAACGCGGCGTGGTTTCGCCGGCCCGTCAGCCATACCTTTCACGGACGCGATGTCTTTGCGTGCGTCGCGGCGCGTCTCGCCCGCGGCGCGCGCTTTAGCGAGGTAGGCCGGCGGACGGACCGTTGGATCAGGCTGGCGTGGCCGGAACCCGTCGCCCGGGGACCGATGATCCGAGGAACGATCGTCTACGTCGATGGCTTCGGCAACCTCATCACCAACATCCCGCAGGAAATGCTGGGCCGGGCGCCGACGAGGTGGCTCCTGTGCCTGCCTCATCGGGCGCCGGTGCCGGTGGCGGAGAGCTATCAGGCCGTACCGAAGGGGAAGCCGGTCGCGCTCGTCGGTTCGGGCGGTTTTCTCGAGATCGCTGTCAACGGGGGTGCGGCCACGCGGTGGCTGGGCCTCGGGCGGGGCGATCCGATGACGCTGCAGCGAGAAGCGCCCGGCATGCGCAAGCGGGCCGTCCGACGTTGACGCCTTGGCGGGCGGCTATTCGTCCTGCTTGCTCTCGTAGATGTGGACGCCGCGGGCGTCGTCGGCCCAGGTCGGCAGGCCTTCGTGCCGGCCGGAATGAGCCGCGACAATCTCCCGCTGGATGTCGGCGTCCCGGGCGCGCTGCATGAGGTTGTTGAGTCCGGCGTAGGCGATCGCTTCGGGCGAGACGTGGAGTTCCCTCGCGAGGCGGTCGATCGGCGCAAATTCCTCGGGGTCGAGATGGAGCTTGATCGTAGGGTGCATGGGATCTCCCGGGTTTCTGGGGGCGGCGGGAACGTCGCTCCGGGTTGAGATTGCGACTTCAGTTCAAGAAGGCGGCGGGTCGTCTGAAGGATCGGTTTTCCGGGCCGGCGGCAACGACGGACCGGCGTCCCCGCCGTCCTGTTTCAAGCGCTGGAGTTCAAGGGGGTGGTCTTCCAGCATTTCGCGCTCGGAGATTCGGCCCGTGAGCCAGGCGAGGTTCATCGGGTAGACATCCGGGTTGAAGATGACAAAATAAAAGTGCCAGGCAATGATGGCGAGCGTGGCGAGGACCGCCTCGTAGAAGTGGATCGTGCGCGAGATGTCGAAACCGAGTTTGGTGAAGAGGCCCATGGAGGCATTCTCGAACCAGAGGATGCCGCCGGTCACACCCATCAGCACGGTGCCCCAGATCAATGCCCAATACTCAGCCTTCTCGATGTAGCTGAAGCGGCCGAAGAGCGGTTTCGCCTTCGCGAAGCCGAGGTTGTACCGCATCACCGCCCACGGATCAGTCAGATCGCGCTTGCGCGGCAAGAGATCTCGGAAGAGTTGCCGGCCCTCCGCGGTCAGGGCCAGGTAGCCGCTGTGCCACAAGCCGGCGGCGATCAGGGCCAGGCCGGCGAGCCGGTGGATTAGGCTGCGCAGCAGGAAGGCCTGGTCGCTGACGTGGCGAATGGCCACCACCCACCACGCCTCCGGATAGCGGAGCATGAAGCCGGTAAGCACCAGCAGCGCAAAGCTGATGGCGAGGCCGGCGTGCTGCAGGCGCTGATTCACCGTCATCCGCAGGTAGAGGCGGTGGGGAACGGGTTGCTCCTGAATGAGTCCCTTCTGCACCGCCACTTCGCGCCGGATCTTTTTCAGGAAGTCGAGCAGGTTGTGCAGGCCCATGCCGCCGACGACGAGCACGATCAGGAGCACGTAGAGATTCGCAATCCAGTACAGGATGGGGCTGGCGGTGCGCTGCTCCACGCTCGAATGGACCCGGCCGATGGTGAACCGGGTGTTGGCGCCGGGGTGACATTGGCCGCAAGTGGTGGCGAGGTTCCGCGGATTGACCGAGGCGGATGGATCGAGGGGCGACTTGATCGCGTGGGCTCCGTGACAGCTGGCGCAGTTGACGACCACCACGGCGCCGCCGCGCACGGCCAGGCCGTGGAAACTATCGGAGAAAGTCTGAAAGACGTCTCCTTCCAGGCCGTATTTCCGGGTGAGCCGGACAGAGGCGTGACAGGAGGCGCAGACCTGCTGGGCGACGTTCTTGGAGTAGACCGGCGAGCGCGGATCGGTGTGCAGCCGGATGTCATGCTCACCATGGCAAGTGGTGCAGACCGGCGAGTCGAGGTTGCCCCGGTGGAACGCGGAAGCGTGCACGCTCGATTCGAATTCGGCCGCGATCTTGCCATGGCATTTGGCGCAGGTTTCCGGAATGAGCGGCTTGCTGATGCGCGAACCGGCGACCATCGCGAGGTTCATCTGGTGGCTTCCGTGACAATCGACGCAATTGGCGGCGGCGTCCTGGCCGCGCGCGAGCGCGGCGCCGTGGACGCTGCGGTCGAAGGAGGCCACGAACGGCGTGCCGAGCAGGGTCTTGCCGGCGACGGTGGGTTTCTTTAGATGGCAGGATTCACACAGCGCGACTTGGGCAAGCTTCAAGTCGAGCCGGGAGCGCCCCGGCACCGGGCTGGCGAGGGCTTGGCGGTGGCAGGTCAGGCAGTCAGGCGCGTCCGGAGCCGCCTGCGCTAGGGCGCGGCCGTGAGCGGAGGCCCGAAAGTGGTCGCGCGTCGCTTCATGACACTGCCCGCACGCGTCAACCTCGAGCTTGGCGGCGAACGCGAAATCGACGGATTTCACCCGGGTCACGGCGTGCGTGCCGTGGCAGCCGGTGCAGGCCGTGTCCGGGCCGGCCGGCAAAGGGGATCGGGCCAACCGGGGATGGAAAGCGTGCTTGCGGCCGGCGTCATCATGACAGCCGGCGCAATCGACCGCCGTCAGCGGGCGCTGGTGCGGGAGGCTTTCCGCGTCAAAACCCTCGTGGCAATCCGTGCAGTCGAGGCTGCGGTGAGCCGATCCTGCCAGCACGGCCGGGTCCGCGAAGAGCGACACCAGGCGCCCCGCCTTCTTCATGGTGAGTTTCGTGTCGCTGTGGCACTCCAGGCAGGCGGCGGAGGCATTCGGCGGCGCCGGGGACGGTGCGGCGCCGCGCAGGGCGCTCATGGCCAGCAAACAGGAGGCGCCCAGCCGCGAGGCCCGGCACCGCCACCCCGGGCCGATTCCAGGCGGAGACCGACCCGCGGCGGATTCCGGCGCCATGCGCAACGATTGCATCCACCGGCATCATAGCGGTTACCGGGCACCACCACACCGCATGGATTGATCTATGATCGGCGTATTTTGCCCTGCCGCGATCCGGGCGGACGATCACAAAAGATGCCCAGCAACCCAGCAAAATATGCCCAGCATCCGTCAACCGATGCGGTGTGCCGCGCCCGGCTTCCCGCTATGCTCATTGGACAGCAAAGGCTTGCCCATGGTGTCGCGTTTTCCCGTTTCGAGGCGCCCCCGACGGCTTCGGATGCTTCGAAGCGCGGGGCTGGGGCTGCTCATCGCCGGCGGGATGCTGGTGGCGCGGGCGCGGGCGGCCGAGGTGGTGCCGAACAGCGAATGCCTGGATTGCCACGAGGCGGAGCCGCCGCCGAAGGGCCAGAGCAAGCCGGCGAAGCCGACGGGCGTGCGGCCGGAGTTCTTCCAGAAATCGGTCCACGGGAAACTCAACTGCGTCGACTGCCACGCGGGCATCACGGAGACGCCGCACCCGGCGAAGCTGCCCCCGGTCCAATGCACCTCCTGCCACGCCGCGGAAGCGAAACAGTACGCCGCGAGCATCCACGGAGTGAGCCACGCCATGGGGGCCTCGGGCGCCGCCACCTGCGCGAGCTGCCACGGCAACCATGAAATCGTGCCGGTGAAACAACTCGATTCCCCGGTCTTCAAGCTCAACCTGCCGCGAACCTGCGGGACTTGCCACGACAATCCCGGCCTGACGGCCGACTACCGGATCAAGTACCCGCACGTGGTCGGCCAGTTTCTGGACAGCATTCACGGCCGCGCCCTGCTGCAGATGGGCCTGATCGTCGCGCCTTCCTGCAACGATTGCCACGGCGTGCATGACATCAAACGCAGCATCGACCGGGATTCCCGCACCTATCACACCAACGTCGCCAAGACCTGCGGCGCGTGTCACGTGGGGATCGAGCAGGTCTACAACCAGAGCGTGCACGGCCGGCTGCTCGCCAAGGGTGAAAAGAACGGGCCGGTCTGCTCCGACTGCCACACGGCGCATCAGATCGAGACACCGACGGTCACCAATTTCAAGGTGCTCAGTGATCAGCGGTGCGGGCGGTGCCATGAGGACCGGCTCGCACATTACAGCGAGACTTATCACGGCAAGGCGATGGCCCTCGGCCGCCCCAACGTGGCCGCGGCCGTGGCCGCGTGCTACGACTGCCACGGCCACCATGACGTGTTCCCGGTGAACGACCCGCGCTCACGCCTTTCCAGGGAGCGCATCCTCACCACCTGCCGCCAATGTCATCCCGGCGTCGGCCTGAAGTTCACGGAATACCAGCCGCACGCCAATCCCCTGGACAAGGCCCACTACCCGCTGCTCCACCAGGTCTTTCTGTTCATGACGGCGCTGCTCATCGGCGTCTTCGCGTTCTTCGGCGTCCACACGCTCTTCTGGCTCGTCCGCTCGATCTATCTCTACCTGCACGACTCGAAGACCTTCCGGGAGGCGAAGGTCCAGGCGCATACCGACGACGAGCGGTTCACCCGATTCACGCCGTTCGACCGCTTCCTGCACCTGCTCATGGTGACCAGCTTCCTGCTGCTCGTCATCACCGGCATGCCGCTCAAATTCTACTACACCGACTGGGCCCGGACGATTTTCAGCCTGATCGGCGGGCCGGATGTCGCCCGCACGCTGCATCACTTCGGCGCGATCATCACCTTCGCGTACTTCGTGCTGCATCTCGGGGAGCTCGTGGGCATGCTGTGGACGCGGCGCAAGGCCCTGCGCAATCCCGTCACGCAACGCCTCGAAATCCGCCGCGCGTGGCAGGTGCTCTTCGGCGCCGATTCGATGGTGCCCTCGTTCCAGGACTGGCGCGACTTCATCGCGCACCAGAAATGGTTCTTCGGCAAGGGCCCGCGGCCGCAGTTCGACCGGTGGACCTACTGGGAACGCTTCGACTATTTCGCCGTGTTCTGGGGCGTGGCGGCGATCGGTCTCTCCGGCCTGATCATGTGGTTTCCGAAGTTCTTCACGGCGTTCCTGCCGGGCTGGATCATCAATATCGCGCTGGTGGTGCATTCCGACGAGGCGCTGCTGGCCGCCGGCTTCATCTTCACCTTCCATTTCTTCAACACGCATTTCCGGATCGAGAAGTTCCCGATGGACACGGTGATCTTCTCCGGCCGCATCTCGAAGACGGAACTGCTCCATGAGCGGAAACGCTGGTACGACCGCTTGGTGGCGGAAAACCGGCTGGCGGACTATCGCGTGAAGGACGACTGGGAAGGCAACCGCAGGATCGCCAAGGGGATTGGCTTCCTGTTCTTCGGCACCGGACTCGCGCTGCTCGCGTTGATCATCTACGCCATGGTCTCCCGCCTGGCGCACTGAGGCGCCGCCGCGGGCCAGCCGGCGCGCGGCCAAGAACGCGTCACGCCGCCTGCGGATGGCGGTCCTGCCCGATAGCGAGTTCCGCGGCGGCGGCGTTGTCGTGCACCTGCTCGGGCGATTTGCAGCCGGGGATGACGGCGGTCACGACCGGATGGCGCAGACACCACGCGAGCGCCCAGCGCGCCAGGGGCACGCCGGCCGGCACCTCAGCCGCGGCGATCCGCGCGACCTCGGTCAGCCGGGCATCGCGATCCTTCTTGAACCACGCCTCCCGCACGTCGCTCGCGGCGAAGGTGGCGCCGGGCCGGTACTTGCCGGAGAGGAATCCGCTGGCCAGCGGCACGCGGGCGAGCACGCCGAGGTTCTGCCGGCGACAGGAGGGAAACACCTTCTCCTCCGGTTCGCGCTGCAGCCGGTTGTAGACGACCTGGATGGAACGGGCGCCGACGAGGGTCGCGCGGTCGGTCTGATAGACGTTGGTGTTGGGACTGATCGAAATGCCGAGGTGGCGCACTCGCCCCCGGGCCTGCTCCCGCAGCAGCGCCTCCCACAGCCCCTCGGTGCGGAACTGTTCGTCCTTGGCGGAATGGCACTGGAGGAGATCGATGTAATCGGTGCGCAGGGCCCGGAGGGAGGCGTCAAGCTGCTGTGCCACCGTGGCCGGATCGAAGTGGTCGGTGCGCCTGAACGGGGCGTGAAAATGATGGCCGAACTTGGTGGCGATGATCCACTGCTCGCGCCGCGCCGCCAGCGCCGCGCCCACGAACCGCTCCGCCAGGTGATCGCCATAGCATTCGGCGGTGTCGACCAAGTTGATGCCGCAGTCGCTCGCGGCACCGAGGATCGCCTCCGCCTCGGCCGCGGTGAAGTCGCGGCCCCACTCGCCCCCGAGTTGCCAGGTGCCGATGCCGACGACGGAAACCTTGAGGCCCGTGGAGCCAAGGATGCGGTAATGCATGGGCTGGCTTCAGGCGTGACGTTGGCAGCGAATGGTGGCAAGCCGGCACGCGGCGGCCCGCAAGAGGGTCTCGACCCAGGCCCCACTTCGCGCTATGCCAGCGAGCATGCCTGAAGCCCTGACCAATTTCCTGAAGGCGTTCATCCCGCTATTCGTGGCCATCGACCCGATCGGGATGGCGGCAGTGTTCCTAGCCCTCGGACGGGGCGCCGCCCCCGCCGCGCGGCGGCGCATCGCCTGGCAGGCCACCGTGACGGGAGGCGTGGTGGCGCTCGGATTCCTGTTTCTCGGACAAAATGTGTTCACGGCCGTCGGCGTGTCGGTCAAGGACTTCCAGGTCGCGGGCGGACTTATTCTACTCATCCTCGCGGCGCGGGACCTGACGCAGGCGGACAGCGCGCCGGCGAAGCTGCCGGAGGATTTCGGCATCGTGCCGCTGGGGATGCCACTGATCGCCGGCCCGGCGTTGATCACCACCCTGCTGTTGCTGGTGCAGACCCAGGGCATGCCGGTGACCGTGCTGGCGCTGGCGGTGAACCTCCTTCTCGTGGTGTTCGCTTTCGTCGGCAGCGAATGGCTGGCCCGCAAGATCGGCGAGATGGGCCTGCGCGCCATCTCCAAGATCATTTCGATGCTGCTCGCCGCCATCGCGGTGGCCATGATCCGCCGCGGCCTGGCGGGCTGACGCGGTGCCGGCGGGAGCGGTGGCGGCGCCGGCCCGGCTCAGCCCGCGAAGGTGGTCAGCAGGTCCGCGTAAATCTTCGCGGTCGTGACGAGATCCCGCACGCGCACGCGCTCGTCGACCGCATGCGGCCGGAAGCCGACGGGACCGTAGCCGGCGGCGGGGAGGTGCAGACGCTCGGCGAAGAAATGCATGTCGTTGAAGCCGGTCGAGACGTGAAACACCGGCCGGCCACCGCGCACCCGCCGCACGCTGGCGGCCACGGCGGCGAAGAAGGGATGCGCGGGATCCCGGAAGCACGGGTGATTCTCCGAGATCTTCTCCACCGTGATCCGGCAGCGCGGAATGCGCCGGGCCGCGGCGGCGAGAAACGACCGCAGTTCGCGCTCGGCGCCGCCGACGGTCTCGGTGGCGATCACGCGCCGGTCGATGCTGAAGGAGGCTTCCGCGGGCACGGTGTTGATCTTGCCGGCCGGGCTGCCCGCGAGCACACCGCCGACGTTGATCGTGGGATGCATCATCTTGCCTTCGGGAGTGCGGAACCGGCGCCGGGCCAGCCGGCGCTGGTAGTCCTGCAGCGCGAGCACGAGCGCGGACATCTTCTCGAGCGCGTTGATGCCGCGTTCGGGATTTGAGCCGTGGGCCGGTTTGCCGTGCACGACGACGTTGAGCCAGACGACCCCGTTGTGGCCGCAGCCGATGGCCGGGCCCTCGCCTCCCTCCATCACCACCACGTAATCGGCCTTGAGGGGAACACGGTCGACCAACCAGCCGGCGCCGAGCAGGCTGTCGGTCTCCTCGTCCGCGGTGAACGAGACCTCGACGTTGCAGCGCGGGCGGACGCCGGTCGCCCGCAGGGCCCGCAGCGCCAGCACCAGGCTGGCAATGGATCCTTTCATGTCAGCGGTACCACGGCCGTAGATCCAGCCCTCGGCGACGGCCGGCACGAACGGACCGCCGGACCGCCAGCGCCCGCCGGCCGGCACGACATCGTAATGGGCGTTGAAATGGACTGTCGCGGGGGCGCCGGCATCCCAGAACCCCACCACGTTGAACCGCGGGCGGCCGTGCATCTCCCGCCGCAGCCGGAACGGAATCGGCGCGGACAGGCGGCGGGTCCGGAGGCCGGCCGCTGCCAGTTCGCGGGCCAGCAACGCCGTGATCGCGGCGTAGTTCGCGCCGGGCGGATTGACCGTGGGGATGCGCACGAGCCTTTGCAGCAGACCGATGAGATCGGCGCGGTGGCGGTCGAGATAGCGAAAGGGTGTCATGCGGGGGAGGAAACGGCGCGGGCCGATCGGCGACAAGCACTGTCTGTCAATGCGGCCGGGCGAAATTAATCCAGAGCAGCCGGAGGATGGTAAGGCCGGCCATGGCGAGGAAGGCCGGCCGGACGAAACGCGCGCCCTTCCGCACGACCAGGCCGGCGCCGAGCCGCGCTCCCGCCACCTGCCCGACGGCCATGGCGAGGCCCGCGCGCAGATCGATCAGGCCGGCGGCGGCAAAGAGCGCGAGCGACGCCAGATTGCTCGTGGCGTTCATGACCTTGGTGTGGGCCGTGGCCCGCGGGAGGTTCTGGCCGAGGAGGAGCACGAACGCGATGGCCCAGAATGATCCGGTGCCCGGACCGAAAAAACCGTCATAGAAACCCAGCCCCAAGCCGAAGAGAACGTAGAACCGCACCGGTCCCAGTCGCGGCGGCTGGTCCGTCAGGCCGATTTGGGGCTGGAGCGTGAGGTAGACCACGATGGAGGCGAGCAGCACCGGGATGACCTTCTCCAGCACCCGCGCCTCGATATGCTGCACCGCCCACGCCCCCAGCAGCGCGCCGAGCAGGGTCAGGACGATGCCGAGGCGGCAGGTGCGCAGGTCGACCAGCCCGCGGCGGGCGTAGCGCCAGGACGCCGCCACGCTGCCGAACGACGCCTGAAACTTGTTCGTGCCGAGCGCGAGCTGCGGGGGCAGGCCGAAATTGAGCAGCACCGGCACGGAGATGATGCCGCCGCCGCCGGCGATCGCGTCCACGAGCCCGGCGCTGAAGCCGGTGGCGAAAAGCAGCGGATAGGCCCACAAGGGCAGAGGGGCGGCGAACGGCATGGACGGGCGCGGGTGGCAGCGAGCATCCACTCCCGGCTCCCGATGACAACCGGGAACCGGCGGCGGGGCGGCGGGCCGGCATGAGATGCCCTTTGACATTGCGCCGGCAGGTCTGTGCAGTTTCGGGTTGACCCCGTATGCCGCACTTGGCCGACCTCCGCAAAGATTACCAGCTGGCGGGTCTCAGTGAGAAGGACCTGGCGCGCGACCCCTTCCGGCAGTTCGAGCGCTGGTTCCAGGAGGCCGAAGCGGCCCGGCTGACCGAGCCCAACGCCATGGTGCTGGCCACCACCGGGCGGGATGGCCGCCCGGCGGCGCGCACCGTCCTGCTCAAGGGCGTGGATGGGCGGGGCTTTGTGTTTTATACGAGCTACGAGAGCCGCAAGGGCCGCGAATTGGATGGAAACCCCCGGGCGGCGCTGGTCTTTCCGTGGATCGCGCTGGAGCGGCAGGTGATCGTCGAGGGTCCGGTGACGAAGATTTCCCGGGAAGAGGCGGAGGCGTATTTCCACAGCCGGCCGCGCCCCCATCAGCTGGCGGCTTGGGCATCGGCACAGAGCGCACCGCTCGCCAGCCGGGCGGTTCTGGAACAGACGATGAAGGCCGTGGAGGCGCAATACGCTGGGCGCGAGGTGCCGCTGCCGCCATTTTGGGGCGGATACCGGCTGGCGCCGGAAGCGGTCGAATTCTGGCAGGGACGCCGGAACCGCCTCCACGACCGGCTCCGTTACCGGCGCGATCCGGGCGGCGCCTGGATGATCGAGCGGCTGTCGCCCTGAAACGACCCTCTCCAGCATGAAGGCGAAGCATTCGATGGCGGCGGCCGTGGGCCCGGCGGCGAAGATGCGTTGGGTGAAGGGAGGTCCGGCGCGGGACCGACTGGGCGTTGCGCTGCTCAGCCTGGGCGACGGGGTGATCATCACGGGCAGCCGGTGGGATCGCGGCGGGCTGAAGATTCATTTCGCCAACGAAACGTTCTGCGCGATGACCGGCTATGCCTCCACCGAGCTGATCGGCCGGAACAGCCGGATCCTCAATGGGCCCAAATCCGACGCCGCCCGCCTCCATCGCTGGCTGCACGCCACCGGCCGGAGCCGGGTGCA
The DNA here is from genome assembly GCA_035519475.1 of Opitutaceae bacterium. GTDB lineage: Bacteria > Verrucomicrobiota > Verrucomicrobiia > Opitutales > Opitutaceae > Fen-1467. Next base: position 17,065 of record DATIWI010000030.1, on the reverse strand, counting down.
CCACGGCGAGGGCTACCTCTACCGGAAGGACGGCACGGCGTTCTACGCCGCCTGGAGCTACAGCTGCATCGGCGGCACGGCCGGCTGGCCCATGCGCTTCGTGGCCGCCTACCGTGACATGACCGACATGCGCCGGCTGCAGGACATGCTGGTGCACTCGCAACGGCTCGATGCGGTCGGCCAGCTCGCCGGCGGCGTCGCGCATGATTTCAACAACCTGCTTTCGGTCATCAATGGATACTGTGAGATCCTGCGGGAACGTGTCGCGGACGACGCCGCGGCCAAGCGGGAGCTGGAGGAGATCCACTCGGCCGGCCGGAAAGCCGCCGCGCTGACGCGCCAGCTGCTGGCCTTCAGCCGTCGCCAGGAAATGGACCCGAAGGTCCTTAATCTGAACTACTCCCTCCGCGAACTCGGCGAGCTCCTCCGCCGGCTGGCCGGACCGGCCAACACCCTCGAGCTGGATCTTGCGGCTGACATCGGCAACATTCGCGTCGATCCCGCCCAGCTGCAGCAGGTCGTTCTCAACCTGGTGATCAACGCGCGCGACGCGTTGCCCGCGGAGGGCGGCACCATCACCCTGCGCACCGCCGGCGTGGTCGTGGCGCCGGGATCGCGCGGCGGCTTCGGCCCGGACGTTCCTCCGGGACGGTACGTGACCCTGGCTGTGCAGGATACCGGGATCGGCATGGATGCCGCGACGCAGAGCTACCTGTTCGAACCCTTCTTCACCACGAAGGAGCCCGGCAAGGGCACCGGCCTGGGTCTGTCCACCGTGTACGGCATCGTGAGACAGAGCGGCGGGACGGTCACCGTGACGAGCGATCTCCATGAGGGCTCGATCTTCACCGTTTACCTGCCCGAGGTGAGCGAGCCCGTGCAGGTGTATGAATCCGGCCTGCTCCCGCTGCCCGACACCCGCGGGCACGAGACCATCCTGCTTTTCGAGGAAGACAATCTGGTGGGCAAGATGGTCGCCGGCATTCTCACCGCCGATGGCTACGAGGTGCTGGCGGCCAATCGCGCCGCGGATGCCCTCGCCATGGCGAAGCGCCATGGTCGCCCGATCGACCTGCTGATCGCCGATCTCACCGATGCGCGGGGCCGGGGCCTCGAATTCGCGCGGGAATTGCAGGCCCTCAAGCCGGGCTTCCGCATCCTGTGCACCTCGAATCTCGAGGAGGCCCGCGCGGTGCCGTGGCTGCCCCCCACCCAGCAGGCGCATATCGTCAAGCCGTTTGCGCTCCATGAGCTCCTGCGGCGGATGCGGAGCTTGCTCGACGCCAAGATGGTGATTTTGAATGGCGCCCGATGAAGGTGTTTCTCGCGCGCCACGGCCACGCGCTGGCCGAGGAAGAGGATGCACGCCGCGCGCTCAGCGCGCGGGGCCGCGAGGTCACCGTCCGGGTTGCCGCCCTGCTGCGGACGAGCGGGGTCCTGGGCGCGGTGCGCGCGGTCTGGCACAGTCCGCTCCTGCGCGCGCGGGAGACGGCGGAGACGTTGGTCAAGGAATTGGGGGTCGACGCCCCGCTGATCGAGACTGCGGGCCTGCTGCCGGACGACGATCCCGTGCCCGTGGCGGACCGGCTGGAGCGCGCGACTGACACGGTGCTGATCGTGGGACACGAGCCGCAGCTCAGTGCCCTGGCCACCCTGCTGGTGCGCGGAAAGGTGAAGCCCGTCGGGTTTGTGTTCAAGAAGAGCGCCGTGCTGGCGCTGGAGACCACGGGCGGCCGCCACAAAAAATCCGGGCGGGCCCGCTGGTGCGCGTGCTGGCATATTTCGCCGGAACTGCTCGGCGCCGGGGAGGCGGATTGAAGCGCCCGCCCCTTCCAACGTTGCGTCCCCGGGCAATCGCGCCATAGCAGGAGAGCCCAGGGGCGGCTTCCATGGACACCAACCCACCTCTCAGCGTCCGGCAGGGACAGCGCGCGCTGGCGGCCATCATTTTCACGGATGTGGTCGGCTTCAGCGCCCGCATGCAGGCGGACGAGGAAACGTCGCTGCGGCTGCTGGAACGTGACTTTGCCGTGATGCGGGAAATGTGCGCCCACCACGAGGGGTCCGTGCTGAAAACCACGGGCGATGGGCTCCTGCTCTATTTCACCAGCGCGGTGCAGGCCGTGGCGTGCGCGCTCGCGATGCAGCGGCATTTTGCCGATGAGGCCCGCCGGCTGCCGGCGGCGGAAATGCTGGCCCACCGGCTCGGCATCCACCTGGGCGACGTCTTTGTGAGCGAACAGGATGTCATGGGCGACGGCGTGAACATCGCGTCGCGCCTGCAAGCCGAGGCGGCGCCGGGCGGGATCTGCATCTCGCAGACCGTCTACGACGTGGTGAAGAACAAGCTCGCGCTGCAGGTGATCAACCTGGGGCCGCGCGAGCTCAAGAACATTGCCCAGGCCATGCCGGTCTATCGCATTCTGCTCGAAGCGCAGGCGCTCGGCGGGGCGGTCGCGAAGCCCCGGCCCTGGTTCTGGGCGCGCGTGGCCTCGCACCGTCCCACCCGCCGCCAGTGGCTGGCGGGCGCCATCGTGGTGGCGGCGGTGGTGGCGGTGATCGTGGCCGCGGCGGCGATCCGCCGGCAGCGCCAGCGGCAGCAGAGTGCCACCGTGCTCGCGACCGTCGCGCAGATGCTCGCCACCACCAGCGACACCGGCACCATCGATCCAGAGTCACTCAGCCGGCGTGACATCGCCCTGCAGGTGCGATGGCTGCTGGAGAAATACGATTTTGACGGTCTGGCACGCTATTGGCGCACCCAAGGCGCGGGATCCGCCGGCCAGCCGGCGGGCCAGGTCATGCAGCGCGCCGCCGAAAACATGGCGGCGATGAAGGACTGGCTGGCGGCCAGCCTGCGTCAGTATACGCGGCAGGAGCCCTTGACCGTCACGGACCTGTCGAATGAGGCGGGCCGGCAGTTCAGCATCTATGTCGCCCCGGATCGCCAGCTGCATTTTGTCGAGGGCGGCGCGGATCTCGCCCGCGCTTGGCCGGAGGTCAAACCGGCCGTGCTGGGATCCATCATCATCAGCGCCTTGCGCCGCGCCGGGACCCCGCCTCCGCGGGAGGCGGTGTTGGGTCTCCGGAGCTTCGCCCGCCTCTACCACCTGCCGCAGATGCAGGAGGTGCTGCGCGCCGGCGGCCGGTGACCGGGGAAATTCAGCTTTCGCCCGTGTCCTCCGTGCCGGCCTTTCACATCCTGCCCACCCGCACCGGCGGGGCGGCCGAGAACATGGCGCTCGATTTCCTGCTGCTGCAACGGTACCCGGAGGCGGAGGCGATCCGGTTTCGACATTACGAATGGCGCCAGCCAGCGTTCACTTTCGGCTTTGGGCAGAAGCTCGCCTGGGTGCGCGCCCAACTGCCGGCGGCGGAGCCGCTGGACCTCTGCCGGCGCCCCACCGGCGGCGGGATGGTGGATCACCGCCACGACTGGACCTATGCGCTGGTGATTCCCCGGAGCCACGATTGGTGGGAGGCGCGCGCGGCGGTCTCGTACCGCGCGGTGCACGAGGGCCTGGCGCAGGCGTTGCGCGAATTGGGGCAGCCAGCCGTCCTCAAGCGGGAAAACGCCGGCGGCGGGGCGGCCGCGGCCGCAACGGGAATCTGTTTCCAGCAAGCGGAGCTGTTTGATGTGGTGCACGAACGCAGTGGGGAGAAGATCGCCGGCGCCGCGCAAAAACGGAACAAGCAGGGCTTGCTCCTGCAGGGCTCGATCTGGAAGCCCGCGGTCGCGGCGATCGACTGGGATGCGTTGGGCGGACATTTCATCGCGGCGCTGGCGCAAGCCGCGGGGGCCGCGCTGACACCGGTGCCGTGGCCCGACCTCGACGAAGGCGAGGTCAGCGGCCTCGTGGAGCAATACGGGTCGCCTGAATGGCTCGCATACCGTTGAGACGGGCGGTCTCCGCTCCGGTCTGACGTTATGATCCACGGCCGCGTTGACTTTGGCGGACTCATGGGACCGCATGGTGAGCGACGCCCAGCGATCTCCCGGTGCGACCGCGGCCCGGTCAGGTCGTCGAACTCCGTTCGCCTAGCCTCCCCCTTCCTTACGTCATCCGTTCGGCAGATTTGCCTACGCCCATGTCTTCGACGCCCTATTCGTTTGCGCAGGAAGCCTACGCCGCCGCCGGTGTCGACACCGAGGCGGCCCTGGCGAAACTCTCCCGCACGCCGATCTCCCTCCATTGTTGGCAGGGCGACGACGTTGGTGGCTTCGAGAAGCCCCACGCGGTGCTCTCGGGGGGCGGCATTCAGGCCACCGGGAACTATCCCGGCAAAGCCCGCACGATCGACGAGTTGCGCGCCGACTTCGAAGAGGCGCTGTCCCTCATCCCGGGCAAGCACCGGATCAATCTCCACGCCTGCTACGCCGACCTGCGCGGCAAGAAGGTCGACCGCAATGCCTACGCCGTGGAGCATTTCCAGAGCTGGATCGACTGGGCCAAGGCGCGCGGGCTCGGCATGGACTTCAACCCCACGTGTTTCGCCCATCCACTGGCCGACGGAGGATTTACCCTCTCCCACCCGGACGCCAAGATCCGGCAGTTCTGGATCGAGCACTGCATCGCCTGCCGCCGGATCGGCGCCGCCATCGGCAAGCAACTGGGCACGGCGTGTGTGACCAACGTGTGGATTCCCGACGGCTACAAGGATCTGCCCGCCGACCGGAAGAGCCCGCGCGAACGCCTCGCCCAATCACTGGACGCGGTCTTCGCGGAGAAACTCAATGCAGAGCACAATCTTGATGCGGTAGAGAGCAAGCTCTACGGCATCGGGGTCGAATCGTACACCGTCGGCTCGCACGAATTCTACCTCGGCTACGCGGTCAAACACCAGATCCTGTATTGCCTGGACGCGGGCCACTACCACCCGACCGAATCGCTGGCCGACAAGATTTCCTCCGTACTGCAGTTCGTCCCCGGGATCCTGCTCCACGTCAGCCGGGGCGTGCGCTGGGACAGCGATCATGTTGTGCTCTTCGACGATCCGACCCGGGCCATCATGGAAGAGGTGGTCCGAGGGGGCTTCCTCGACCGCACGCACATCGGCCTCGACTACTTTGACGCGAGCATCAACCGGGTGGCCGCGTGGACGATCGGCGCGCGCAACGCGCTAAAATGCCTGCTGGTCGCGCTGCTGGAGCCCACAAAGCAACTGCGGACGGCTGAGGCCGCCGGCGACCACACCGCGCGCCTGGCCCTGATGGAGGAGCTGAAGACGCTGCCGTTCGCGGCGGTGTGGGACGAACACTGCCGCCGGCTGAACGTGCCGCTGGGCCGCGACTGGCTCACCGAAGTCCGCCACTACGAGAAGGCAGCGCTGAGCAAGCGCGGCTGAGAGAAAGCGGCTCGCGAGCCCCTCATGGCTTCTGCATAACACAGAGATCTTCGACGGCGTCGTCCCGCCTCAATCCCTCGCCCCACCTCCAAGGACTCCCATGCCTGAAAAAACTCCGCCGGCGCAAAAGGACTCAGTCAACGAATACGAACGCGAACCCGTGCCCGAGAAGGCGTGGAAGGGACCGAGTTCCTTCTGGGGCATGTACGCCGGCGAGCATACCGCCGGCACGGAGTTCATGCTGGGGCCGCTGTTCATCGCGTGGGGCGCCAATCCGGTCGACATGCTGCTGGGCCTGCTATGCGGGGATATTCTCGCCGTCCTGACCTGGCGGTTCCTGACCGCGCCCATCGCGACGGGCATCCGCATCACCCTGTACTACAAGCTGGAAAAGATCTGCGGGCGGCGGCTCGTCACACTGTACAATTTCGCCAACGGCGTCCTCTTCTGTTTCCTCGCCGGGGCCATGGTCACCGTGTCGGCAACGGCCGTGGGGGTGCCGTTTTCCGGCGTCAAGATGCCGACCTTCTCCGACATGCTGCCGACCGGACTGGCGTGGTGCGTGATCGTGCTCCTGCTCGGCTTCGCCCAGACGATCGTGGCGGTGAAAGGCTACAGCTTCGTGGCGCGCGTGGGGCACCTGTCCGCGCCGTGGATGCTCCTGGTGTTCGTCGCCTGCGGGCTCACGACGCTGCCCAAGCTGCAATCGCATGACCTCGCGCAGATCTGGACCGGCACCGCCCTGCACGGCGGCTCCAGCCTCGGCTTCTGGGGTTTTGTGTTTTTCGCCTGGCTGTGCAATGCCGCGATGCATCTCGGCATGGCAGACCTTTCCATCCTGCGCTACGCCCGCAAGGCCTCCGCCGGCTGGGCATCGAGCGCGGGGATGTTTCTCGGCCACTACATCGCATGGATCTGCGCCTCGTTGCTCTTTGCCTTGGAGCTGCAGCTGCACGGCAAGGGCGCGTCGAATGCGCCGGGACCGATGGTCTACGCCGCGACCGGCTGGGCGGGTCTCGCCTGTGTCGTGATCGCAGGCTGGACGACGGCCAATCCCACGATTTACCGCGCGGGTCTCGCCTTTCAAGGAGTGGCGCCGAAAATGTCGCGCTCGACCGGCACGTACATCGCGGGCGCCGTGGCGACCCTCGCGGGCCTCTTCCCGGCGGTAGCCATGAAACTGCTCGATTTTGTCGGCATCTATGGAACCGTTCTTGCCCCGGTCGGCGCGATCATCGTCGTCGACCACTATCTCGCCCGCCGGTTTGGCCTCACCCAGAACTGGGCCGAAAAGACCGGCGCCAGCTTCAACGTGGCCGTCCTGCTGGCTTGGATCCTGCCGCTCCTGCCGTTCGCATATCTCTATTGGTATCGAAACATCTTTCCGTCGTACCTGACGATTCCCGTCTGGGTCTCCTGCGGCATCCTCTACATTCTGTCGGCGAAGGTCTTTTGCCGCGCTCCCGCCACCAACCCCGCCATTCCATGACCACACTTGCCCGGAATCTCGCGCTTGCCGCGCTCGCGCTCACCGTTGTGCCGTCCGCGCTCTTTGCCTTCGGTGCGCTCGGCGACACCCCGATGAAGATCGCCATGATGGCCGGCGCGGTGCTGTGGTTTGCCGCCTCTCCTTTTTGGCTCAAAGGCGGCAAAGAGTAGCCGGTCCGGTTCGCTTCAAGCGGTCTTCCGCAACGTGATCACGGATTCGAGGTGGCGCGTCTGCGGGAAGAGATCGAAGGGCTGGACGGCGGTCAGCGCGTAGCCGGCGGCGAGGAAATCCCGGAGGTCGCGCATCTGCGTGGCCGGGTCGCACGAGACGTACACCACGGCCTGCGGACCGAACGCGAAAAGCTGGCGGAGAAAGGCCATGTCGCAGCCTTGGCGCGGCGGATCGATCACCACCGCCGTGTCGCCGGGGGGAAAGGCGAGGCCGGCGAAGATCGCGGCCGCCGCCCCGGCGAGAAACGTGGCATTGGCGATGCCGTTGGCCGCCGCGTTCTCCCGCGCAAACGCCACGGAGGTCTCGCTGATTTCGACACCGACGACGTGGTCGAACCGGGCCGCGGCGGCAAGGGCAAACAGTCCGCTCCCGCAGTAGGCGTCGACGAAATGGCGGGCGCCGCCCGCCGCCGCCTCGGCGCAGACGTAGCCGACGAAGGCCGGCAGGATGAACGGATTGTTCTGAAAGAAATCGCGAGCCAGGAAGCGCAGGCGCAGCGGGGTGCCGGTGGTCGGGGCCGCCGATCCCGGGCCGTCGGCGAGAACGGCGACGGGAATCTCCTCGGTGATGACGGCTTCGGAGTCGGTGGTCACGACACCGCCGGCTGCGCGCAGCAGCAGCGTGGCACCGCGCTGGTAGGCACCGGCCGCGAGATTCGCCCGCACGTCCGCGCGGACCTCCGCCAACCGGCGGTTGATTGCGTCCATCGCGATCTCGCAGCGCGGCACATCCACGATCTCGTACCGCGAGCCCTGCCGGAGGAATCCGATCGCCGGCTCTCTTCCGGTTTCCGGCATCCGCTTTCCGGTTTGGAAATGAGGGGTGATCTTCGAGCGGTAGCCGAACTGCTGCGGCGACGCGACGACCGGCGCGACGGCAAACTCAATGCCGGCGAGATGCTGGAGCAGTTCACGCACCTGCTGTTGCTTCCAACGCAATTGTTCGGTGTAGGCGAGATGCTGGTACTGGCAGCCGCCGCAGCGGCCGAACAGCGGACACCGCGCCGCGATGCGGTGGGGCGATGGAGTCAACACCGCGACGAGATCGGCCTCCGAGTAGTTGGAATGGTTGCGGAAGACCCGGGCGCGGACGCGCTCGCCGGCCAGGGCGAAGGCAACCATCACGACCCAGCCAGCGGCCTTCGCCGCTGGGAGTTCCAAGTCGCCAGCGCCAAAGGCCAAGTCGTCCGCGAGCGCGACGCGGCCGAGGCCGACGCCGTGGTTCGTGAGCGTGGTGATCTCCAGCTCGACCTCCTGGTGGTAGGCGAACGGCTGCGCGTTGAACGATTTTCGGGTCACGGAGGCAGAAATAGCCACAAAGATGCACAAAAAGCACAAGATAGTTCCAGGGTGACTTCTGGCGTTTTTTGCGCCTTCTTGCGGCGGTATGGGCGCCGAGCGCATCACCAGCCTGCAGAATCCCCGCTTGAAGCAGCTCGTGAAGCTGCGCGACCGCGGGGCGCGCGACGCGGCGGGCCAGTTCTTGATCGAGGGCTACCGCGAGGTGAAGCGCGCCCTGGCGGCTGGCGTCAAGCCCGGCGAGCTCTACTGTGGGCCGGACTGGTTCCTGGGAGAAAATGAAGCCGCCCTCATCGCGGAGGCGCAGGAAGCCGGCGCCGTGGTGTTCGAGCTATCCAAGGACGCCTTTGCCAAGGTGTCCTATCGCGACCGCCCCGACGGGCTGCTGGCCGTGGCACCGCAATGGCGGCGCACCTTGGAGGATCTCCCGAGGGGGAACCCACCCCTCCTGCTGGTCGTCGAGGCGATCGAAAAGCCCGGCAATCTCGGAACGCTCCTGCGCAGCGCCGACGCCGCCGGCGTTGACGCGGTGATCGTGTGCGATCCGGTGACCGACATCTTCAACCCCAACGTCGTGCGTTCGTCGACGGGCGTCCTGTTTTCGATGCCCGTTGTCGTGGCGGCAGGCGCGGAAGTCCAGGCCTGGCTCCGCGCCCGCGGCGTCCGCACCGTGGCGACGACCCCGGCGGCCACGACGCTCTACACGGAAACGGATCTGCGCGGGCCGCTCGCCCTGGTCATGGGCAGCGAACAGTACGGGCTGAGCGAGTCCTGGCTCAAGGGTTGCGACCAGCTCGTGCGCATTCCGATGGCGGGGCAGGCCGATTCGCTCAACGTGGCGATGGCCGCGATCATCACGCTGTTCGAGGCGGTGAGGCAGCGGAGCCGGCGGTGCTGAGCTGGAGACTGGCGATCAATTCGGCGGTGCCCGCGGCCATCGAAATCCGGGGAGAGTAGCCGAGGTCGCGACGGGCGGCACTGATGTCCGCCCAGTGATCCGTGGCGAGTTCGTGGGCGACGAACCGTGTCATGGGCGGCTCGCCGGCGAGAGGCAGCGCGCGCCACAACAGTTCTCCGAATCCGGCCAGCGCACCGGCGAGGCCCAGCGGGACGTGGCGCGTCACCGGCGGAATCCCGAGCGCGCGCAGCAGGTCATTGATCCAGTCCCACAGCAGGACCGGCTCGCCGTTGGTGATGAAGTAAGCCTTGCCGCCGGCAGCCGGAACCTTGGGGAATTCGGCACTTGGGTCTTGTGATTTGCTGAGCGCCAGCTCGGCCAAGAGGTGGGCGTCGACAACATTTTCCACGTGCACCAAGTCGACGCGGTTGCGGCCCCTCCCCACGATACGCAGCCGCCCAGCCCGGGCGCGGGCGATTACGCGAGGGACGAGGTGGGGATCGCCGGCGCCAAAGATCAGATGTGGCCGGAGGGCGATGGTGCGCAGCGCCGGTGAGTTGGCGGCCAGCACCTCGCGCTCAGCCATGGCCTTGGTCAGCGGATAGGCGCACGGGCAGGAGACGGCGGGCGGCCACGATTCATCCGCGCCCGCGATGTCGCCGCCATTGTAGACGACGCTCAGGGTGCTGGTAGCGATCAGGCGGGGCACGCCGTGAGCACGGCAACCGTCCACGATCGCGCGGGCGCCCAGGACGTTGGCCCGATAGAATGGCCGATACGGCCCCCAGACGCCGACTTTGGCGGCGAGGTGAAAGACGGTGGCGGCACCCCGGCAGGCAGCGCGCACCTTGTCGGGGTCAGCGAGATCACACGACACGAACTTGACGCCACGCGCGGCGAGGTCCGGCGCGGGGCGGCGCGCGAGCACGGTGACGCCGCGCCCGTGGGCGAGCAGGCGCTCGACCAGCCGCCGGCCGAGAAAGCCGGTGCCGCCGGTCACCAGCGCAGGGCCAAGTTTCAAGTCGCCAGGATCAAGTACCAAGATGATCGAGCGTTACTACTTCGCCGGTCGCTTGTCACTTGCTACTTGTCATTTGGGGCTTCCACGGCCGTTGCCGTGACCGCCCAGCGGGCGAGGCTGAGGCGGTGGATCTTCGCGTTGTGACGTACGTCCACCGGGAAACGGGGATGAAAGTAAAAGTGGCGGATATTCCGCGTGTGTTCGTGTTGCCGGGCGAGCGCGCGCAACTCGGCAGCCAGTTTCCTCGCGTCGGCACGTCTCGCCGCCGGCTGCACCACCAGCGCCGGCTCCCGGCGGCTCGCCGGGCCGAGACCGATCAGCGCGCAGCGGGCCACGCCAGGATGGCCGCGGAAAACCTGCTCACACGGTTCGGTGAACATGACGCCCACGGTGGTTTCCACGCGTTCGGCCACGCGGCCGCAGAACCAGAGGCGGCCCTCTGGGTCGAGATATCCAGCGTCACCCATCCGGTGCCAGATTGGGATTGCGGATGGCGGATACCGGATACCGGACAGTCCGGCGCTCGGGTTCTCTGAGCTATCCGGCCTCCGGTTTCCGGTATCCGGCATCTTGCTGCGGGCGGTGGCCTCGGGCAGACCGTCATATTCCTTGGTGACCGTGGGTCCGGTGACGATGATTTCACCGATCTCGCCGGCGGGCAGTTCGCGAGCCTCCGCCAAGGTGAAAATCGGTGTCTCGGTGATGCCGATGATCCTCACCCGATTCTCGCGCAGCGGACGCCCCACCAAGGCACCCTTGACCGCCGTGGGGTCAATCTCAGCCGCGGTCACCGTGCTGACGGGTAGCGCTTCCGTCGCGCCATAAGGACTGTGCAGCCGGCCGCCCGGCAGGAGGCGGCGGGCGGCGACCCAGAGCGAGGCCGGCACGGGAGCGCCGGCGCAAAGCACCCGGCGCAGGCTCGGCAGCGTGAGGCCGCGCGCGCCGCAATGATCGGCGATTTTCTGCCAGAGTGTGGGCGAGCCGAAGGCGTTGGTGACACCTTCCTGCCGGATAGCGCGGACGATTCTGCCCGGATCGGCCGCGGCCGGGCGGCTGGGATCGAATTCCGGCACCACGGCCGTCATTCCCAGCGCCGGATCAAACAACGCGAAGACCGGCAGCAGCGGCAGATCGATCTCCCCGGGTTCGATGCCATAGGTTTCCCGGATGAGGCGCACCTGGGCCTCGAACATTCCGTGCTCGTAGCAGACCCCCTTGGGCGGTCCGGTCGACCCAGAGGTGAACAAGATCGCAGCGAGATCGGTGGCGCGGCTGGACGCGATGGTGGATGCCGGTATGCGGGGACCGGAAACGTTCCCCGCGGGTCCGTGGGCAACATCTGGTTCTCCGGACAACCGTGCGGTCAGGGACGCGCTGACCATGGCCCGGACTTCGACGGTGCGGAACGGCGTCCGGAAAATCCGGCTGACGAGCTGCGCGAAGGGGATGCCCACCACCACCCGGGGAACGGCGCGGCCCACGCAGGAGAGAAAGTTGCGCAGGCCCATGCCGGGATCAATCACCACCGGGACGGCGCCGAGCTTGAAGAGGGCGAAAGCGCTCGCGATGAGCGGCAAACCCTGCCGCACCATGACCAACGTGCGGTCACCGGGGCGCACGCCGCGCGCTGCCAGCCGCGCGCACCACGCGTCGGTTTCCGCATCCAGTTCGGCAAATGTTAGGGTAAGGTAGTCGATGTCGCCCGCACGTGTCCGGCCTCGGGGAATCTTGAGCGCCGGGCGGTGGGGCTGCCGCGCGGCCATTAGCGGCAGGTGGCGTGCGATGTTGGCGGAGTCCGCGGGCACGACGCTCAGGCTCGCGCAATTCCCCCTCCGCGCAAGGCTGCAGTGAGCGACAGCGCACTGGCGCCCGGGGCGATGGTCTCCGTCCGCCCTAGGCCGGACTCTGGCTGCTGTTCGCGAGGGCCGGTTCGTTGCGAAGCAGATCCGCCTGCCAGGGCAGCAGAATGTCGTCCAAGTGATCGGGATCGCGGGCGATCTGGGCGAGCTGGGAGCGGTTGGCGATGAGTGTGGGGTCGAGGTTGAGCCGCTGCGCCACCCGATCGCGATCGGCCTTGAGTCGGTCCTGCAACGCCAGTTCGGCGGCATTGAGAGGCAGCCAGTTGGCGTCCCGGCCGCGACGGCGGCGCGGAAGCGAGGAGGGGTTCTTGGCCAAGCCGGCGCGGACGGCGTCGGTGAGGCTGCGGAAAAGGCGCTGGTGGCGCCGGCCGAGGTCGACCGCGAGGATCGCCTCCTCGGGCAAGCCCGCGTCGGCCCGCGAGGCAATTTCGATCAACAGGTCGTTGCCGGTGATCTTGAAGGGCGGCTGGTCGAGCTGGCGGGCGGTGGCTTCGCGCCAATGCCACACCGACCAGAGCACGCACTGACCGCGTGGCCCGAGGCGTTCGGAGCGGCCGATGCGCCAGGCATGTTCGTCGTTCTGAGGAAATCCAGTCCGGGCGCTCTCGATCTGCCACCGGCAACGCTGCTCCTGCCAGCCCAGCCGGTCGCGGCGTTCGAGTTCGGCCCGCAAGATGTCGCGCAAGGCGGGCAGGTGCAGGACGTCGAGCGCGGCGTAGTCGACGAGCTTCTGGGCCAGGGGCCGCCTCGACCAGTTGGCCTTCTGTCCCTCCTTGGCGAGCACGACGCCAAAATGCTGTTCGAGCAGGGAGGCCAGGCCGACGCGCGGCAGATTGAGCAGCTGCGCGGCCATCATCGTGTCGAACAGGCTGTGGGCCGTGAAACCGCAGAAATCATACAGCAGGCGCAGGTCGAAATCGCTGCCATGCATGATCAGATGCTGACGGGCGAGGCGTGGCCAGAGGCCGTCGAGCGGGAGCGGCGCAAGGAGATCGACCAGAAAGATCTCCCGATCCGCCATGATCTGCAGCAGACACACATGCGTGCGGTAGCGGAAGAGGTTGTCCGCCTCCGTGTCGAGGGCGATCTCCCCGACGCGGTCGAGCGCGGCAAGGAGCGGCGCGAGGTGCTCCGGCTGATCGATGAACGTATAGGCAGGCGGGGCGTTCAAAGCGGCGGCAGGGAAGGTCGAGCGCGAAGCATGCGGCGCGGAAAGGTCGTTGAACAGACCAAAGTACGCCCCGGGTCGCCGGGGGCAATCCGCGCGGGCGGGCTGCCGCCATTCCGCCCGTCAATCAGGCCCAGGCGCCCAGGAACGCATCGAGCAACTGCGGCAGATCCGGGCTGTAGCCGCCCTCCAACACGCCGGCCACAGGGAAATCGGCTTGGTGCAGCCAGCGGCCGAGTTGGGCGAAATCCTCGGCCTCAAGCGTCATCGCGGTGATGGGATCGCGGGCGTAGGCATCAAAGCCGGCCGAGACGAGCACGAGGTCAGGGCGAAACCCGACGATAGCGTCCCAAGACCGGGCGAGTTCGGCCATGTGGTCCGCGCGGGGCGTGTGGGGAGCAACGGGATAGTTGCGGCAATTGCTGGTGTTGCGCGTGCCCGTCCCCGGATAGCCGGGGAATTGGTGAATGGAGCAGAAGAGGAACCCCTCGCGGCCGTCGAGGATCGCCTCGGTGCCATTGCCGTGGTGGGCATCGAAGTCCCAGACGGCCACCCGCCGGGCGCCACGCGCGCGCGCAGCCACCGCGGCGAGCGCGATCTGGTTAAGATAGCAGAATCCCATCGCCTGGCCCGCAGTGGCGTGGTGGCCCGGAGGCCGCATGAGCGCGAAGGCTTTCTCGTGTTGAACCAAGGCAAGGTTCATGGCGGCGAGCGCGGCGCCGACCGAGCGGCGCGCGTGATCATAGATGCCATCGAAGAAAGGGGTGTCGTCGTCGAAGTCGGGCGGGACTTGCAGGCGGGCGAGATGAGCGGGAGCGTGCACGGTCAGCAGGACCTCTTCCGTGGCGATGGCCGGGATGCGCCATTCCCATTCGGGATGGGCGGCGCGCAGGTGGGCGACGCTGCGGGTGATGCGGAGCGGCTGCTCCGGGCGCAGTGTGGAGCCGTAGTCGGCACACTGCGGATCGTGCAGGAGAATCATCATTGCGGGAGGGAGGGAAGGCGGCGGGCCCCGCTTCCGCGGTTGGATTCTTCCCCGGTCATCTGCAGCAAAGCCGGATTGTCGGTGAGGATCGCATCGACGCCCCAACGGGCAAGCCGGAGCATGGCGGCAGGTTCGTTCACCGTCCAGCACCAGACGCACCAACCCCGGGATTTCAAGGCCGAGATGACGGCGGGCGACCCGAGGGTGCGGTAGTCGAGGCTCACACCGGCGGCGCCGAGGGAGGACAAATTCGCCGCTAGATCGGCCACCCGAATCCGGAACCGGCCCAGCCGCCGGCCGCGCCCGCCAGCGATCAGCATGCGGGGAATCTGGGGAGCCACCCGGCGCGCTTCCGCGACGATGGCGGCGTCAAACGACGCGAGCACGACATCGGTGGCGGCGCGAGCGTCAAGGACGACCCGGACGACGGGTGCGACCGGCACCCCACGCTTGATCTCGATCTGAACGACGGCGTGTCTGCGGGGCAGCGCGAGCACCTCGGCTAGGGTGGGCACAGGCTCGCCCCGAACGCGAACGGTCTGCAGTTCCTGCCGGGTAAGTCGGGCGATACGGCCGCGCCGTCCGGTGAGGCGGGCCAGGGTCGGATCGTGAAAGACCACGGGCACGCCGTCGCGCGAAAGCTGCACGTCGAGTTCGATTCCATTGGCACCGAGCGCCAGCGCCCGCCGAAAGGCGGCGAGGGTATTTTCGGGCGCCTCGGCCGAAGCGCCGCGATGGGCGATGAGCAACGGGGTGGCCACGAGGAAGCACCAAAGCGAACCCGAAAAGAGAAGGAAAGACCGATCTTGCGCCGGAGGCCAGCCTTGCGCGATCCGCCGCTTTCTTGTGGTGCATCGGCGGCATCTTTGGACCATGGTTCTCCTCATGAAGGTGGTGGTGCTTTGTTCGGGCGGCATGGACTCCGTGACGGCGCTGCATTGGGCCCGGCGGCAGCATGAGGTCGTGATCGCCCTGAGTTTTGACTACGGGGCGAAGCACAACCATCGGGAAATCCCCTTCGCCGCCGAACAAGCCGGTGGGCTCGGTCTGCCGCATCAGGTGATCCGCCTCGGTTTTGTGGACGAGCATTTCTCCTCGGCGTTGCTGCAAGCGGGCGGCAGGGTGCCGGAGGGCCACTATGAGGACGCGACCATGCGGCAGACGGTGGTGCCGTTCCGCAATGCGATCATGTTGTCGATCGCTGCGGGCTTGGCCGAGAGCCGGGGGGCGGCGGGGGTCGTGATCGCGGCCCACGGGGGCGACCATGCGATTTACCCGGATTGCCGGGAGGATTTCATGGGGGCGATGGAAGGGGCGATGCGGCACGGAACCTATGCGGGCATCGTGCTGCTGCGGCCGTTCATCGGGCTGACCAAGGCGCAGATCGCTGCCGAAGGCGCGCGGCTCGGCGTGGACTACGCGCGCACGTGGTCGTGTTACCAAGGCGGCCGGATTCACTGCGGCCGGTGCGGGACCTGCGTGGAGCGCCGCGAGGCGTTCCTGCTCGCCGGGCTCTCCGATCCCACCGTTTACGCCTCGCTGGATCCATTGCCGCCGAAGCCCCGGGCCCGCGCGGAGCAGGCGTAGCGAGGAGCGAACATGCTGGTCGCGGAGTTATTTTGCTCGATTCAAGGAGAAGGTGAGCTGGCAGGGGTCCCGTCGGTCTTCGTGCGCACGGCGGGATGCAACCTCCGTTGCGCCTGGTGTGACACGCCCTACGCCTCGTGGCAACCCCAAGGCTCGCCCCGGACCGTTGGTGAGATTGTGGCCGAGGTCAGCAAGCACCCCACCCGCCATGTCGTGCTCACGGGCGGCGAGCCGATGGTGGCGTCCGGAATCGGAGAACTGGCGGGTAAACTGAGGCAGCTGGGCCGACACGTCACCATTGAGACGGCGGCGACCATCGCGCCGGGCGGCATCGCCTGCGATCTGGCGTCGCTGTCACCGAAACTTTTGAACTCGGCGCCGGATCCGCTGAAGCACGCGGCCTGGCGCCGCAAGCACGAGGCCTTGCGGTGGCGCCCGGAGGTGGTGCGGGCGTGGCTCGACGGCTACGCGTGGCAACTGAAGTTCGTCGTCACCCAACCGGCCGACATCGAGGAGATCGAGGGCATGCTTGGGCAGTTGCAGCGCGATGTGCCGCGGCACAAGGTCCTGCTCATGCCGGAAGGCACCACCGCCGCGATCCTGCGCCGGCGCGCCCCGTGGCTGAGCGAGCTGTGCAAGCAGCGCGGTTTTCGTTACGCTCCTCGCCTGCAGATTGAGCTCTATGGAAACCAACGCGGCACCTGAAACCGGCCGCGGACTCGCCGGCGACAGCGCCGGCCTGCGGCCTGCGCCGCGCAAACTCTCGGAGGAGCTGGCGGGCCTGCGAACGCGTTTTGCCGAGCGGCCGGTCACCCTGGAGGAGGTCATCGTGGTGCTGCGCGGGCGCGCCTATCTGTTGTTGGTCATCTTGCTTGCCCTGCCCTTCTGCACCCCGATCCCACTGCCCGGGTTTTCCACGCCCTTTGGATTCGTGATCGCGGTGATCGCGCTGCGCCTGGCGCTGGGGCAGCGCCCGTGGCTGCCGGACAGACTTCTACAACGCCAACTGCCAGCCGGGTTCTTTGGCCGGCTCTTCACGGCGGCGGCCCGGGTCATCCGGTTCTGCGAGGTGCTGCTGCGCCCGCGTCTGGCGCTGCTGACGGGCCTCGGAGTCCTACGGCAGACGCATGCCCTGGTAATGCTCGTCGCCGCACTCGTCCTGCTGCTGCCGCTCCCGATTCCC
>DATIWI010000029.1:0-10060 GCA_035519475.1 Opitutaceae bacterium | reverse complement strand
GACCCTGCCGGTCGAACGGATCGACGTGGTCAACTCCGGCGACGGCACGCTGGACTGGTTTGTTGAATGCGACGAGCCGTGGATCAAAGTCGAGCGGAAGGACGACTCGCTCCTCGTGACGCTCGACACAACGACGCCGGGCCTCCGTCGCGGCAACTTCTTTGTCCGCGACCGCGGCCGCGGCGGCTCGCGCACGGTGCGTGTGCTGCTGCAGGTCGTCGACGCGGCCACGCCCCGGCTGGCGGTCTCGCCCATGACGCTCGATTTCGGTACCCGCGTCTCGGGCTCGGCGCCGAAGCTGGAAATCAACGTGTCGAACGCCGGCGCGGGCCGCCTGGAGTGGGAGATTGAATCGACCCCGCCCGAGCTGGCCGTGAGGCGCCACGATCAGGGCTTCAGCGCAGAGGTCGCGTCCGGCTTCATCGGCAACCTCAGAGGTGCGTTGCGGCTCAAGAGCAACGGGGGCGACCTGGAGTTGCCCATCGCGGGCACGATCGCGCCGCCCGTCCCGGTGGCCGTGCCGCCGCCTCTCCCGACGCCGCTGGCGCCCGACCCGCTGGTGCAGGCACTGCTCGGCTGGTGGATGAATGATGCTGGAGCGCTCAACATCAAACTCGAGGGCGGAGGGCTCACCTATTCCGATCATAATCTCCTCGGCGTGAAAGTCGGCGAAGGCCGGATTCAGGTGCAGAACGGCATGGCTCTGATTCAGGGATTCAACTCCTTTTCCGGTGCGTACACCGGGCAGGTGACCGTGCAGGGGCAGATGCTCACCGGCTCGCTGATGGTGATGGGGCGGGTCGCGCCGGTGATGTTCATGCGGCAGCAGCCGTGGTTCGCCGCGTTCGCCGGGTGAGGCGCCTATCCCGGCCCCGGCGATTGGCCCGGCGGCGATGGACGGTTGTTCGCGACTCAGTTGCGCCCCAGGATCCCAAGCCTGCGATTTTGCGTTTTCGCGGTTTCGCGGTTCAATCGAACACCCGATAGCGGCCCCAATTCCGCTCCCCAGCCGTTGTTATGCGAACACGCCCTGTCTCGTTTCGGCTCCACGCCCTCACGGTAGCCCTGCTCCTGGCGGCGCGCCTTACGGCCGCTGGCGCAACAAATCCGGTTCCGGCGACCATGGCGTCCCCGTCGGATGGGTCCATCCTTAACGATGCGTCCGTCACGTTTACCTGGATCGCCGGCCACGACTCCAGTGGGGCCGCCTCTGCCTACCGCCTCCGGGTGACCAAGGTCCCCAGCGGCAATATCTATGACCAAAGCTTTTCGGGCCTCGTCACCTCCACGCTCGTTTCCGGCCTGCCCACCGACGGCTCTATGATCTACGTGCAGTTGTTTACCCAACTCGGGGCGACCTGGCTAGAAGCCGACTACAACTACACGGCG
The DNA here is from genome assembly GCA_035519475.1 of Opitutaceae bacterium. Lineage (GTDB taxonomy): Bacteria > Verrucomicrobiota > Verrucomicrobiia > Opitutales > Opitutaceae > Fen-1467. The sequence continues at coordinate 8,671 of DATIWI010000029.1, read as the reverse complement.
ATCAGCCCCAACGTGAAGGCCGCGATGACGTCCCCCGTGCCGGGCGCGACCCTGTCCGGTCAATCGGTCAACTTTGCCTGGACGGCCGGCGCATCCTCTGGGGTAATCGGCTTCATGCTCCAAGTGGGAACCACCCAAGGAGCCTCCGACCTATTCGTTATGCCCCCTGCGTTGGTCACCAGCCAAGCCGTGACGGGGCTTCCGACGAACAGTTCGACGGTCTACGTGCGACTGTGGACCCAAGTGGGCCCCTCTTGGCTGTCCAACGACTACACTTACACGGCGGCCGGCAGCAGTTACCCAGCCGCAATAACTTCCCCGGCCCCGGGGTCCACGCTCGGAAGTTCATCCGGCACCTTCAGCTGGAGTGCTGGCTCAGGCGCATCCGCCTACCGCCTCCAAGTGGGTACCACCCAAGGCGCAGGCGATATCTTGGACCAGAATTTCGCGTCGAGCGCCAACTCCACAACGGCCACCGGAATCCAGCTCAACGGCGCCACCATCTATGCGCGGCTGTGGACCTTGCTGGGCACCACTTGGCAATACGCGGACTACACGTACCCGACGCTCAATGTCGGCTCTCTGGCCGCGTTGACTTCCCCGGCGTTGAGCAAGCCGCTGAGCGGCGCGTCCGTCACCTTCACTTGGAACGCGGTCTCGGGGGCCACGGCCTACAAGCTCGAGGTGGGGACAGCTCCGGGCGGAAACGATGTCTTCGGACAAAGCGTTGGCCTCGCCACCAGTCAGGCGGTCGGCAAAATTCCTACTGACGGCTCCACGATCTGCGTGCGGCTGACGACCACAGTGCCAGGCGCGGGAGGCTCCGGTTATGCGCTGTACAACGATTACACTTACACGGCGGCTGGCGGCAGCGCGAAGGCCGTGATGACCTCGCCGGCGGGGGGAACCACCTCAGGCAATTCGTCAGTCACCTTTAAGTGGAACCCCGGCGCGAGCGCTTCCTCGTACCAACTCGATGTGGGCACAGCCCATGGCAAGATCGACCTTTTCTCACAGGACGTCGGCCTCGCTACCAGCCAGACCGTGGCCGGCCTTCCGAACGACGGCTCGACGATCTACGTGCGTCTCTGGACTAAAGAGGGACCGCCGCTCCACGTCACCAGCGACTTCAACGACTACACCTATTCCTGCGGCAGCACCAAAGCGGTGCTGACGTCCCCCGCGCCCGGCACGGTGCTGCCTCTGATGATGGTGAACGGCGCGTCGATCACTTTCAGCTGGTACCCTGGCGCTGGTGCTTCCTCCTACCAACTCGACGTGGGCACGGCCCAGGGCCAGAACAGCCTTTTCTCACAGAACGTCGGCCTCGCCACCAGCCAGACCGTGAGCGGGCTCCCCACCGACGCCTCCACGCTTTACGTGCGGCTGTGGACCATCCAGGGAACCAAGCCAAACTTCACCTCGCAGTTCAACGACTACACCTACCCGCTCATGGGCAAGGCGGTAATGACAACGCCGGCTCCGGGCGCGATGCTCGGTGGCGCGTCGGTTACCTTCTCTTGGACGGCGGCTCCCGGAGCTTCGCAGGGCACCCGCTACGAGCTCGACGTGGGCACGGCCCAGGGCCAGGGCAATCTCTTCTCACAAGACGTTGGGCTTGCGACCAGCCAAACGGTGAGCGGGATTCCGACCGACGGAAGCACGGTTTATGTGAACTTGGGGACCTTCTTGCCGATATCTCTTGGTACTTGGGTATCCAACCAATACACCTACACCGCGGGGGGCGCCTTGGGCACCGTCAAGAGTGGTGCGACGCTGCAGCAGGGCGCCACCACGCCGGTGACCCCCGCGGTCGTATCCGCAACCGCGGGCCAGACCTCAGGGACTACAACGGGCACCGGCACCTTCCCGACGATCGCGCCTGTGAGCAGGGGCTCTGCCACTCAGCCGACTTCGCTGGTTCCCCTTCAGCCGGCTGTGGCCACCGCGCCAGCGACGACCCCGGTCGTGTCGCCCGTGGTGAGCCCAGTTCTCGCGAAGGGCACAGTTGCGCCCGCTCCGACGGCTACGCTGCCAATCGCAGCGGCCACCGCCGGTCAGACGGCGGCCGCTCTCGCGAACTTCCCTGTGCTCAGCGGCGCGGTACGCACATGGTTTTCCTCGACGCGCTCGAAATTGACCTGGCAGGAGCGGGCGAACTTCACCGCCGCCGTGGCGCCGGAGAATGCCGTCAGTCCCTACGCGCAGCAGATTGCGGGCGCTGGCTGGGACGAGGTCTCGCGCAGTGAATCGGGCGACGCCGCAACCGGGACCCACCAATTCACGCTGGACTACCGAAACGGGCAGACCAGCGCCCACGTGATTCTGGCCCAGAACACAAAGCAGGGCACGAATCTCACGGTCACGCTGACCACGCAATTCCCCGGAAGCAGCGCGCCTTCGCTCTCCGCGGGCACCACCGCGGCACCCGCCACCGGCGCAGCCTCTTCTGCCGTCGATCGCGGTGCCCGCGATCCGGCCGATTTTCCCCGACTGGCCGGATCGATCCGCACCTGGTTCACTTCGACCAGCCAGAAAACCTCCTCCCAGGAAGTCGCCACTTACACCGCCAAGTGCTCCCCCGCCGCGGCCGACGCCTTCTATGCCCAGAACCTGCCGGGCGCCGGCTGGGACGAACTCATGCGCCACGAGGATGTGAATGACGCCACCAAGAGCGACCAGTTTTCCACGAAGTGGCAGAACGCCGCGCGGTCCGCAGTGATCGCGCTGAATGGCTCGACCGCCGGAGGCTGCGACGTCCGGGTGGCCATCACGACGCAAACCGCGGGCACGCCATAGGCCCGCGAACGATATCCCGGGCGGCCTTTTCCGGACTACGCCGGCGGCGCAGCTCCACCTTGTGCCGCACTCCCACCGTTTTGCGTTTTCGCGGTTTTGATGTTTAATCGGTAACCCCGCGCCCACCCCAGTCCAGCCCGCCTGACCTGGCCATGAGTACATGCCCATGCCCATTTCGATTCTGCGCATTCGCCGCAGCCCTACTCCTGTCAATTCTGATGTCGGCCCGCCTTCCGGCTCAGTCCTCCTCCCAGACTCCGGCGAAGATTACCTCGCCCGCCCCGGGATCCGTGCTGACCGACTCGACCGTGAAGTTCTCCTGGAGCGGCGCCAGCCTCGGCGTCACCGGCTATATCCTTCAGGTGATTACGACGGGCGCCTTTGGCATACAGCTCCCAACGATCAACAAGCAACTCGGAGCTTGGGAAACATCCACGGAATTATCCGGCCTCCCGTCCGACTGTTCGACGATCACTGTTTCGCTCATCACCCAGTACAGCGTCCAATACGGCAACCAGTACGTCCCCGTTGGGGTTAGCTCTGAATCTTCATACATCGCGGCCGGCCCCAATGCCATGGCCACGATGACTTCCCCGGCGCCCGGCTCGGCGCTGGGCGGCGCCTCCGCGACATTCCGTTGGGCTGCCAGCGCCTCTTCTTCCGCCGCCGGCTATCAACTCAGCGTGGGCACGACCCCGGGCGGGGGCGACCTGTTCAGCAACAAGCTTACCCAAGCCACGAGCCAGACCATCAACAACCTCCCGACGAACGGCACCCCGATCTGCGTCCGGCTTTCCACCCTGCTGGGGGGCGTCTGGGCGAACAACGATTACACGTACGTTGCCGCCGGCGGACTCGCCAAGAGTGGAGCGACGTTGCAGCACGGCGTGGCGCCCGGCATCACACCGCCGATTGTCACGGGTGGCACCACCCAGCCGACCGGCGGCTCGGGCGGCACCGCGACCGGCGGGCTCACCAAGAGTGGAGCGTCGTTGCAGCAGGGCGTGGCGCCCGGCATCACACCGCCGATTGTCACGGGTGGCACCACCCAGCCGACCGGCGGCTCGGGCGGCACCGCGACCAAGGCGGCCATCACCTCGCCGGTCCCGGGAACGATGCTGGGCGGCTCCACGGTCACCTTCACCTGGGACCCGGGCACAGGGGCATCCGAATATTGGCTCTATGTCGGCACCACCGTGGGCTCGGGCAATCTCTTCTCGCACAGCATGGCGCTCGCCACCAGCCAGACGGTGACCGGCCTCCCCACCGATGACTCCACCGTCTATGTGCGGCTGGCCACAAAACTGGGCAGCGCCTGGGAGGTCAGCGACTCCACCTACACCGCGGCCACTCCCACCAAGGCGGTGATGATTTCCCCCGCGGCGGGCACGACGTTGGGCGGCTCCACGGTCAGCTTCAATTGGACCGCCGGTGCCGGCGCCTCCGAATACTGGCTCTATGTCGGCACCACCGTGGGCTCGGGCAATCTCTTCTCGCACAGCATGGCGCTCGCCACCAACCAGACGGTGACAGGTCTCCCCACCGATGGCTCCGCGATCTATGTGCGGCTGGCCACAAAACTTGGCAGCGCCTGGAAGGTCAGCGACTCCACCTACACCGCAGCCGGCGGCGGTACCAGCGGCGCCAAGGCCGTGATGGCGTCCCCGACCCCCGGCTCAACCCTCGCGGGCTCCTCGGTCACCTTCTCCTGGAATGCTGCGTCGGGGGCGACCGCCTACGGCCTCCATGTCGGTTCGAGCCTGGGGGGCAACAACCTCTTTTCCCTCGTTGGATTTACCGCCACCACCTACCCCGTCACCGGCCTCCCCGCCGACGGGAGCACGATCTATGTCCGCCTGTGGACCCAATTCGGCAGCGTCTGGCAGTCCAACGACTACACCTACACCGCGGCCGGCGGCGCTACCGGTGGCACTGGCGGCACCGGCAGCTCCACCGGCACCACGGCCGCGGCGGCGGCGATTACGTCGCCGGCCTCGGGCTCTACCCTCAGCGGCTCCACCGTCACATTCACCTGGAACGCCGTTTCCGGCGCCACCGGTTACGCCCTCGTCGTCGGCACCGCCACCAACAATACCAGCGTATTCAACCAAAACGTCGGCCAAGCCACCAGCCAGACCGTGACCGGCATCCCGACCGATGGCTCCTATATCTTCGTCCGATTGTATACCGTGGTCGGCGGCACGACCCTATATAACGACTACAACTTCAAGACGTCAGCGCCCACTGCCGCGGCGATCTCGTCGCCGGCGCCCGGCTCCACGCTCAGTGGCTCGTCGGCCACGTTCACATGGAACGCTGTTCCAGGCGCTACCGGCTACACGCTCGTCATCGGTACGGCCACGAACAACACCAACGTCTTTAACCAGAGCCTCGGCGTCGTCACCAGTCAGACCGTGAGCGGCATCCCGACCGATGGCTCGTATGTTTTCGTCCGGTTGTATACCTCCGTTGGCGGCGCGACCCTCTATAACGACTACAACTTCAAGACGTCGGCTCCCACCGCCGCGGTGATTTCTTCGCCGGCCCCAAGCTCAACCCTGAGCGGCTCCACGGTCACTTTCACCTGGAATGCCGTGTCCGGCGCCACCGGCTACGCCCTCGTCGTTGGGACCGCCACCAACAACACCAGCGTGTTCAACCAAAATGTCGGCCAGGCCACCAGCCAGAGCGTGATCGGCATTCCAACCGACGGCTCCTATATCTTTGTCCGATTGTATACCGTGGTCGGCGGCACCACCCTGTACAACGATTACAGCTACAAGACGGGCGGTGGCACCACCGGCACCCCTCCGGGTGCACCGGTCCCACCCGCGGTGAAAGGTGCTGTGGCGCCCGCTTTGCCCACCGCCGGCACGCTCAAGCCGGTTGCTGCGACGGCCGCTCCGGCTCCTCCCGCCGCGGGAGCCACGACCCCGCGGCCCTTGGTCGCGCCGGGCGCGGCGGTGCCGACCCTCGGCCCCGCCCCGGCTGCGGCTGGCGCTGCGCCGGGGAGTGATTCGGCAGCCTTGCTGGCGAACTTCCCCATCTTCAGCGGCGCGACGCGCACCGCGTTCTCCTCCTCACGTGGCAAGTCCACCTGGCAGGAGCGCGGGAACTACAACGTCGCCCTGACGCCGGACAGCGCCGGCCCCGCCTACGCGCAGCAGCTCGGCGCGGCCGGCTGGAACGAGCTCTCGCGCACGCAATCCGGCGACGCGGGTGCCAAGAATCTCCAATTCACCGTCGACCTGCAGAACGGTCAGACCCGCGGCCACGTCGTCCTGACCCAGAACACCGGCGGCAGCGGCGTGATGGCCATCGTGACGACACTCTACCCGGGCAACAGCGCGCCCGCGCTGGGCACCGGCGCGACCGCGGCGCCGGCCACCGGGGCCGCGACCTCGACGTCGGATCGCGGCGCCCACGACCCGGCGGATTTTCCCCGCCTCCCCGGGTCCGTCCGCGCCTCGTTCACCTCGACGAGCCAGAAGACCTCCGCGCAGGAGATCGCGACCTACACGGCCAAGTGCGCGCCGGCTGCCGCCGACGCCTTCTATGACCAGAACCTGCCGGGCGCCGGCTGGGACGAGCTCACGCGCGATGAGAATCTCAACGATGCGACCAAGGGCGACCAGATCTCGGCGAAATGGCAGAACGGATCGCGCACCGCCGTGATCGCGCTCAGCGGCTCCACGGCCGGCGGCTGCGACGTGCGCGTGAGCATCACCACGCAAACCGCGCCTTAGCCGGGTCGGCGACGGCCGGCACAGCAATCCCCGGGTACGACTCCGGTTCGGCCATCACCAGGGGACTGGGTCCGACCGTTTTGCATCTTCGCGGTTTTGTCGTTTAATCATTCACCCGCTAGGTCGCCCCAATCCCGTTTCCCCACCGTTCCCATGGGAGCACATCGTATCGGATTTTGTGTTTTCGCCCTGAGTGCATCCCTGCTCGTGCCGGCACTTCTACCCGCGCAAGCGGCGGCGAGCGGCGGCACCACGGCCGCGATAAGCTCCCCGGTCGCGGGCGCCACGCTCAGCGGTGCATCCGTCACTTTCGCTTGGAACGCGGGCTCCGGCGCGTCCGGCTACTGGCTGGACGTGGGCACCACCCAGGGCGCGAGAGACATTTCCGGACAGAATGCTGGACTCGCCACGAGCCAGATGGTCAGCGGCATCCCCACCAGCGGCAGGACGATCTACGTGCGGTTGTGGACCCAGCAAGGTGCCCCGCCAACCGCCACGTGGCAGTACAACGACTACACCTACACCGCCGCTGGCGCCGCCGGCACCGGCAGCCTCGGCTCGCTGGTGACGATGACGTCGCCCGCCGCCGGCTCCAAGCTGCCTGGCTCCGCCGTCACCTTCACCTGGACCGGAGCTTCCAACGTCACCGCCTACTCGCTCTCCGTCGGCAGCGCCCAGTACCAGTCCGATCTGTATTCCAACAAGTCCCTCGGCACGGCCACCAGCGTGCAGGTCACCGGCCTCCCCACCGACGCCCGCACCCTCTACGTCGGCCTCTACGCCCAAGTCAACGGCGCCTGGGGCGACAAGTACTACACCTACACCGCCGCCGGCGACGGCGGGACCGGCAGCCTCGGGTCATTGGTGATGATGAACTCGCCCGCCGCCGGCTCCAAGCTGCCCGGCTCCGCCGTCACCTTCACCTGGACCGGAGCCGCCAACATCACCGCCTACTCGCTCTCCATCGGCAGCGCCCAGTACCAGTCCGATCTGTATTCCAACAAGACCCTGGGCCTGGCCACCAGCCAACAGGTCACCGGCCTCCCCACCGACGGCCGCACCCTCTACGTCGGCCTCTACGCCCAAGTCAACGGCGCCTGGGGCGACAAATACTACACCTACGCCGCCGCCGGCGACGCCAACGCTCTGGTGAACAATACTTCGCTGCCGCAACGAACCGTGACCCCGAATCCTCTCGCTTCTGCGGCAGGAACTGGCACCCCCTCGGCGCCGGTCCCGCCAGCGGTGGCTTCGACGGCCGCGGCCCAACCCGCTGGCCCACCCGGCGCCGGCAATCCGCCTTCGAGCGCGGCCTTGGCCCCGGGCGCAGGCAATCAACCGCTTTCTCCATCTCCCTTGCGGCCGGCCTCCCTTGCCGCCGCTCCCTCCGCGACAGCACCGACTCCGCCCCCAACAATTGCGCAATCGGTTTCTGCGACGGCCGAACAGACTCCGGCCCTGCTCGCGAACTTCCCCATCCTGAGCGGTGCGACGCGCACGTGGTTTTCCTCCAGCCGCGCGAAATCCACCTGGCAGGAGCGCGCGACCTACACCGCGGCGGTGGCGCCGGACAGCGCCCTCGCCAGCTATGCCCCGCAGCTGGCCGCCGCCGGCTGGGATGAAACCGGACGCAGTGAGACGGGTGACGCGGCCGCCGGAACCCATCAATTCACGCTGGACTACCGCAACGGGCAGACCAGCGCCCACGTGATTCTGGCCCAGAACACAAAACAGGGCACGAATCTCTCCGTGCAGCTGACCTCGCTTTTCCCAGGAAGCAGCGCGCCGGCGCTGAGCACGGGCTCGACCGCGGCGCCGGCCACCGGCGCAGCGGCATCGGCCTCCGATCGCGGCGCCCGCGATCCGGCCGAATTTTCCCGGCTCCCCGGATCGATCCGCACCTCCTTCACCTCCACCAGCCAGAAGACCTCGTCGCAGGAGATCGCCATCTACACCGCCAAGTGCTCGCCCGCCGCCGCTGACGCCTTCTACACGCAGAGCCTCCCCGATGCCGGCTGGGACGAGCTCACGCGCGATGAGACTCTCACCGATGCGAGCAAGAGCGATCAGATCTCGGCGAAATGGCAGAACGCGTCGCGCATCGCCGTGCTCGCGCTCAGCGGCTC
>DATIWI010000028.1:0-24681 GCA_035519475.1 Opitutaceae bacterium | reverse complement strand
TGCAGCTCGAACTCAAGCGCCTCCAGCGCCTGCTCGGCCTCACCTTTGTCTACGTGACCCACGACCAGGAGGAGGCCCTCACGATGTCCGACCGCATCGCGCTCATGAACCGGGGCCACATCGAGCAGCTCGACGACACCTTCGCGATCTACCACAAGCCGCGCACGGCGTTCGCCGCCGACTTCCTCGGCCAGGCCAACCTGCTCAACGCGGACCTGGTGAGCCGCAACGGGACCACGGCGCTGGTGCGGCTGCCGGACGGCCTGGAATTCACCATCAATTCGGGCGAGCTGCCCGCCGGGGCGCGCCGCGTGCTCGTCTCCATCCGGCCGGAGAAGATCTACATTTCGAAGCGGCGGGTCCACGCCGTGAACGTGTTCATTGCCCGGATCGAGGAGGAAATCTTCCAGGGCGCCATGGACCAGCTGCTGCTCGTGACGGAGAGCGGCACGCAGCTGCACGCGCTCGCGGCGAACGAGAGCGCGATGCAGAAGGCCTTCCACGAGGGCGACCGCGTCTACTGCGGCCTGCACCTCGACGACATCGTCATCGTGCAGGCGGAGTGACGGCGGATCCGCCGCGGAGCCGGCGGAGGCGGGCACGCCACCGCGACTCCACTGCCGCCGGGCCGAGGACGGGCTCATAATGGCCGGACTTCCGATAGAGAATGACCACGTCCTGCATGCCCCACGCCTCCTCGAGATAGGCGCGCATGATGACGTCGGGATGGCGCTGAACCGCCCGGGCCACCCATTCCGGCGACGTCACCGCCACGCCGTAATCGCCGTGCTCCGGCTCAAAGTAGCGTTCGTAGGCGAAGCCGCTCCGGGCGAATGCCGCCAGCAGCGCGGCCTTGTCGATGTTTTCAGCGACGTTCGTGCGGCCGCGCGCGAGCAGGCTGGTGTAGCTGCGGCCCTGGGTCGTGAAGACGAGCACGCCGTACTCGCGCGTCCAGCGCACGAGGCAATCGAGCGCCGCGCGCCAGCGCGCCTCGTCCAGGTGGGTCAGCAGGGATCCGCACCACACCAGCTCGAAGGGGGACGGAAATGACAGCATCGTCAGGTCGGATTGCGAGTAGACCCCCTCCGCGCGGAACCGGGCGCGGCAGAAATCGACGGCGTCCCGATCGAGGTCGCAGGCCGTGATGCGGGCATAGTCGTAGTGCGCCCGCAGCCAGCGCAGGACCCGGCCGTGCCCGCAGGGCAGGTCGAGGATGTCGTGGTAGTGCGGTTTGTCGCAGAGCCGGCCGGAGAAAAGGATGAGCTCGAGCGCGCGCCGGCCGAGGGCGAAGTACTGCTCCTCGAGGCCGTCCTTGATCATGCTGTCGCACGGCGAAATCGTCCGGTCGGGCTGGACCGCGGTGGTGTCGGCGAGCGGGATCACGGGGCGCATGGCGCGGAATCCCGGCAGCGTGCCGGCCGGCGGGCGCGCTGGCAATGCTGCAGGCAGCCGCCGGGGACGCCGCCCGCTGTTGCTTTCCGGCGCGGGGCTTGGCAGGATCGGTCCGTGATCGCCTCGGTGCAGTTCCGGCACTTCAAGGCGCTGCGCGCCGCGAGCTTGCGGCTGGAGCCGTTCAACCTTGTGGTGGGGCCCAACGGCAGCGGCAAGACCACGCTGATCCAGGCGTTCTTGAAGCTGCGGGCGCTGGCGGGGCAGGCGGCCGCCGCGGAGACCCCGGGGCCGGCGCCGGCGAAAGGCGGCGGCGCCGCCGGCGGCCAGCGTCCCGGCGTCGTGCCGACGATCATGTTTCGCTTTGCGGCGCCCGACGACGGGTTCGAGGTTCAGCTCAGCGGGCGGACGGAGCACAGCTGCGACAGGTTGCAGGTGCGGTTCCCGCCCGCCGCGGGCGCCCGGACGCGCTGGGAGGAATTGCGGGCCGATCTCGCCGGCATCCGCGTCTTTCTTTTCGACCACTATGCGATGGCGGGGCCGGTGGCGCGGAGCGAGGGCGGCGAGCTCGCCTCGAACGGGCGCAACCTGGCCGCGGTGCTGGCCGGCATGCGCGAGCGGCAGCCGGAGGCCTTTGGCCGCCTCCAGGCCGAGTTCTGCCGGGCGCTGCCCGATTTCGCGGGCATCGAGCCGCAGCCGGCGGGCGAGGGCGCGGTGGAACTGGCGCTGCGCCTCGCGGACGGAAACGCCCTGATCACCCCTGAAGACGCTTCGCAGGGGGCGCTCTACGCCCTGGCCATCCTCACGTTATCCTTCTCGCCGCGGAAGCCGACGATGCTGTGCCTGGAGGAAACCGACCGGGGCGTGCATCCGCGGCTGTTGCGCGAGGTGCGCGACGCGCTCTACCGGCTGAGCTATCCCGCGAGTTTCGGCGAGCAGCGCCCGGCGGTGCAGATCGTGGCGACCACCCACTCGCCCTTCCTCCTCGATCTGTTCCGCGACCACCCGGAGGAGATCGTCATTGCCAGCAAGCGGGGCGCCGCCGCCACCTTTGAGCGCCTGGGCGACCGCCCCGATGTGAAGGAGATTCTGCGCGAGGGCTCGCTGGGCGACCTCTGGTACAGCGGCATCCTTGGCGGGGTTCCGGAGGAAGGATGAAGCGTCCGGATCGCCGCGCGGGCGTCGCGCCTCCCGGAAGCCGGCTGCGCGCCCGGGCACCATGTCAACCATTAGTTGACATGGGGATTTGCGGCGGCGGCAAGGAGCGGCCCGCCCCGGGGCGGAATCGAAGGTTGCCGCCATGAAGGTCGCGCTGTTGAGCGAATCGCCGGCGGACGAGGCGGCCCTCTGGGTGGTGGTGCAAGCGGTGCTGGCCGCGCCGGTGGCCGCGGTCCAGCCGGGCCTGCGCGCCCGGGGGTGGCCCAACGTCGCGCAATTGCTGCCCGCCGTTCTCCGGCACCTGCATTTCAACACCGACGCCGACGGGCTCGTGGTCGTCGTCGATGCCGACGACTCGGTGGTGCACACGGCGGAACACGAGGCGCCCGCCTATTTTCATCCGCAATGCCGGCTGTGCCAGTTGCGCGGCATTTTCCGGCGCACGCAGAAGCATTTCCCGCCGCGGTGCGGCCGCGACCGGGTCCTGCGGGCCGTGGGCATTGCGGTGCCGGCCATCGAAGCGTGGTATCTCTGCGGGCGAGATCCGCAGGTGACGGAGCTCGCCTGGAGCGAGGGCCAGGCGCGAGGGGCGACGCCCTACACGCGGCGCGACCTCAAGTGGCGCGTGTACGGCACGGACCGCCCGGGACTGGGCTTCGAGATCCAGCGGGCGGTGGAATGCATGCGCCGACAGCAGCGCGATCTGCGGCGGTTGGAGGCCGATTTCCCCAACGGATTCGGCCGGCTGACCGGGGACTTGCGGAGCTGGAGCCAGACCGGGACGCCGGCGCCAGGCTGCGCCGGAACGTGACCATGCCCATCTCTGCGCTTGCTCGGCCGCGGTGGTCTCGGTCATAACCTCCGCTCCGGCTTTCTCCATGGCCCACCCCCAAACCCCTTCGCGTTCGCTGGCGAGCCTGTTGGGTGCCCAAGCCCAAGTCGTTTTCAACGATAACGCGACGAAGATGATGTTGATCGCGCTGGTGCAATTCCCTGGCGTCCTCAAGGGAATTGATGCCGATGTCGTCAAGGGGGCGCTTGCGGCGTTGCTCGTGGCTCCATTGGTGGTTTTCGCCCCGCTCGCTGGGTGGGTGAACGACCGGTTCTCGAAGAGCCGGGTTCTCAATGTCGCGCTCGGAGCGCAGTTCTTCATCATTCTGCTGCTGGTCGGGGCGCTCTGGCTGCACCAGCTCTGGGGCGCGGTCGTCTGCCTGTTCCTGCTGGCGCTGCAGGTGGCGGTGTTTGCGCCCGCCAAGCGGGCAATCCTGCTCGAGCTGATCGAGCCGCAAAAGCTGTCGCGCGCTGTCGGGCTGATGGAGATGCTCTCGCTGACCGCGCTGCTGGTGGGCGGTTTCGGCGGCGGCCGAATGTTCGACTTTTTGACCGGAGGCACGGCGGATCCGTGGCGCGGCGCGATCGGGACCGCCATCGTCCTGGCGGCCTTGTCCGCCGCTTCGTGGGCCGGGTTCCAGCTGGTACCGGCGACACCGGCGCAGTCAGCAGAGCCTTTCCGGGCGAGTTTGTTCGTGCGGCATGGTTCCCAGGTGCTCGAACTGTGGAAAACACGGCCGATTTTCCGCGCCACACTGGGCGTGATGTTCTTCTACGGTCTCGGGGGCTACATTTACCTGCTGTGCGCGCAAATCGGCGCTGACGCGCACCAAGGGGGAGTGGGGTCGGCGACGGATGCAGGGATCATGATGCTAGTCCTGGGCGGCGGCGCCATGCTCGGCACCATCACCGCCGGATCGCTGTCTCGCCGCGGGGTCGAACTTGGATTCATTCCGGTGGGCGGGGCGCTGCTGTTTGGCGCGCTGCTCGCCCTGGGAATCTCCGCTTCGAATCTGTCTCTCGTATTCCACGGGTTGCTGGCCGTGGCCGGCTTTGCCTCCGGATTATATCTGGTGCCGCTTTATGCCTTCATTCAGCAGATGGCGGGTGACCATCGGCGCGGGCGCATCATGGCCGGGGTCGGGCTGCTCGATAGTCTGTCGGGTGCCGCGGGTTTCGGGCTGTTCGCGTTGTTGGCATATGACCGCCTGTTCAATCTCAGCCCGCGGCTGCAGTTCTTCGTTCTGGCCGGCTTCACCCTGGCGGGATTGCTCTACGCGCTGCGCCATACGATGCACCATACGATCAGTCTGGTGTTGCGCGGCTTGAGCGCGCTGTTCTACCGGATCCGGGTCAAGGGGGTGGAGAATCTGCCGCCGATCGGGGGCGCGCTGGTAATCTGCAATCACGTCTCCTACATCGACGCCCTCATCCTGCAGGTGGTCAGCCCCCGGCGGATGCGGTTCCTGGCCTTCGCGGGCTCGCGGCCGTCATGGTGGCTGCGGCTGGCCTACCGGGCGACCGGGGTCAGGGTGGTGGATCCCCGGCGGGCCCGCGCGGCCGCCAAGCAGGCAGTCGAGGCCCTGAAGGCGGGCGATCTCGTCTGCGCCTTTCCCGAGCTGCGCATCAGCCGGTCGGGCGTGGTGATGGAGATTCGCAAGGATCTGATCGTGATTGCCCGAACCGCCGGCGTCCCGGTCGTGCCGGTGTTCCTGGACCGGTTGTGGAGTCCCATGTTCTCGTTCTCGGGCCAGAAGTATTTCTGGAAGCAGCACCACCACCGCCTGCCCTGTCCCGTGACGGTCACCGTCGGCGACCCGCTGCCGGGCGGGCCGGTCGACATCTTTGCGGTGCGCAAGGCCCTGCTCGACCTCGGGGAGGCCGCCTTCAGCGAGCGCCCCGAGCTGCTCGGTCATCTCGGGCGCGAGTGCGTGCGCTCGCTCGCGCGGCGGCCCTGGGAGGTGCAAGTGGTCGACCGCACCGGCGACCGCAGCGTGGTCAAGGCGGGCATGCTGCTCGCGGTGGCCGCCGCGCTGTCGCGGCGGATCGCGGCCGGCCTTCCCGACCGGCGGGTGGGCATCGTACTCCCTCCCAGCGCCGGCTGCTGCGTGGCCAATCTCGCGGTCGTGTTCGCCGGCAAGATCCCGGTCAACCTCAACTTCACCTCCGGCCGGGCGGCCATCGAGGCGAGCCTGCGGCTCGGGGAGGTCACCACCGTGCTCACCGCCGAGGCGGTGCAGAAGAAGGTCCTCAATTTCCCGTGGCCGGAGAGGACGCTCGACCTGCGGCGGGAAATCATGGCCCTCGGCAAGCTGAACATCCTCAAGTGGCTCGCCGCCGCCTGGCTCCTGCCGGGCAAGTTGATCGCGACCCTGCTCGGCCTGCCGAAGATGGGTGGCCGCGAGGAGGCGGGGCTGCTGTTCACGAGCGGCACGGCGGGCGAGCCCAAAGGGGTGCCCCTTTCCCATCGCAACATCCTCGGCAACTGTGCGCAGATTTCCGCCACCGGCATTCTGCCCAAGGAGGAATGCCTGCTGGCGTGCCTGCCGATCTTCCACAGCATGGGCTTCACCGCGACCCTGTGGTATCCGGTTCTGCGCGGCTGCCGGATCGTCACCACGCCGAGTCCACTGGACTCGCGCAAGATCGCGGAGGTCATCGCGGCGGAGCGAGTGACGGTGCTCGTGGGCGCTCCGACGTTCATCCGTCCGCTGTTGAGGAAAGCCGAGCGGCACGAGCTGCGCTTCCTGCATTTCGCCGTGTCCGGGGCCGAGAAGATGCCGCTCGAGCTGTACGAAGCGTTCAAGGAGCGTTTCGGCGTGGAGATTCTGCAGGGCTACGGCCTGACCGAGACCACGCCGGTTTCCAACGTGAATCTGCCCGAACCGCCGAAGAAGGGCCGCCGTGCCGACCATCCGCGCGGTCACCGCCTCGGGTCGGTCGGCCGGCTGCTCCCGGGGATGACCGCCCGCATCGCCGATCCGGAGACCGGGGCGGAACTGCCCCTCAACGCGAGCGGCATCGTCTGGTTCCGCGGCGCCAACGTGTTCAACGGCTACCTCGGAGACGAGCAGAAGACCCGGGCGGCGCTCAAGAACGGCTGGTTCAACACGGGGGACCTCGGCCGTTTCGATGAGGATGGGTTCCTCTACATCGAGGGCCGTCTGTCGCGGTTCTCCAAGATTGGAGGCGAAATGGTGCCCCACGGCACCGTGGAGCAGAAGATCAACGAGGCCTATCGGATCGACCAGAGCGAAGGACCTTCGATCGTGGTCGTGGGCGTGCCCGACTCCTCCAAGGGGGAGGCGCTTGTGCTGCTCACCTCCATTCCCATCAATGGCGACGAGCTGCGCGAACGGCTTTTCAGTGCGGGCCTGCCCAATCTATGGATCCCGAAGATCATCCGCCGGGTGGAGAGGATTCCGCTGTTGGGCTCGGGCAAGACCGATTTCAAGGGCTGCCGGCAGCTGGCGGTGGAGGCCGCGAAGTGAGGCAGGCGCGCCCGGTGGGTCCGCGGTCCTTCAGCCCGTCAGTCCCCTGGCGGGGCGGCGAGCGGCCCCGGCCCCTTCCATCATGATCATCGACGCCCACGTACACATGGTCGGCAACGGAGCCAGCGGCAGCGGCTGCTGGTACCGGCCGCGCGGCGCCCGCCGCCTGCTGGCGCCACTTTTCATCCGGAACATGGGCCTGACGTCGGCGGACGTGAAGGGCGATCTCGACCGCATCTACGTCACCCGCCTGCTGGAACACCTCCAGGGTTCGTCGCTCGACGCAGTCGCGCTCTTTGCCCAGGACGACGTCTACCGCGAGGACGGCACGCGCTGGGAGGAGCGGGGCACCTTCGGGGTGCCCAACGATGTGGTGTTGCGGCTCGCGCGGGCGCATTCCCGACTGCTGCCGGTGGTGTCGATCCACCCGGCGCGGCCCGATGCGTTGGAGGAGCTGGCGCGCTGCGTCGCGGAGGGCGCCGTCGCCCTGAAGCTCCTGCCCAACTGCCACAATGTCGATTGCGCGCTGCCGCGCTACCGGAAGTTCTGGGAGGCGATGGCGGCGCACGATTTGCCGTTCATCGCCCATACGGGCGGGGAGAACACGCTCGACGAAGTTCGCCGGGAACTGGCCGATCCGCGACGCCTGCGGGAACCGCTGGAACGGGGGGTGACGGTCATCGCCGCGCACTGCGGCACGGCCGCCGCCTTCATCGACCGGGATTATTTTCCCGTCTTTGCCGACCTGCTCGCGCGGCATCCGAATCTCTTCGGCGACACCGCGGCGTTCAACCTTCCCAACCGCTGCCGGAGGCTGCGAGCCTGCCTGCGGCCGGGCATCGTCGGGCGCCTCGTGCACGGCAGCGACCTGCCCGTCCCGGTCTTTGCGCATCCGGGCCTCCTCATGGGCCTGCTCGGCGTGCGGGCGTGGTGGCGCCTGCGCCGCATCCGCAATCCGCTGGAACGCGACTATCAGCTGAAACGCGCGATGGGCTTCCCCGACGAGGTCTTCACACGGGCGGGGTACGTGCTGCGCCTGCCGCCGCCCGGCGCGGAAATCAGGAAATGGGCCAGCCGCATGCCGTTTGGATAGGGCCCGACGCGGCCGGTGTCCTATTTGCGGCGGGTGGCGAGCATCTCGACCAGCGCAACGAGAAACGCCGCGTTGCCCGGCAGGGTGCGGAAGGCGGCGACCGCCTCCGCCGATAGCTCGTTCGCAATCCGGCGCGATGCGTCCGCGCCATGCACGCTGACGAAGGTCGCCTTGCCCGCGCGCGCATCCTTGCCCGGAGTCTTGCCGAGCGTCGCGGCGTCGCCCGTGGCATCGAGAATGTCGTCCACGATCTGGAAGGCCAGGCCCAGGCTGGATCCCGCCGCGCGCAAGGCCTCCAGCTGGGGCGGCCGGGCCCCGCCGACCAGTCCCCCCATCACGAGCGACGCCCGGATCATCCCGGCGGTCTTGCGCGCATGGATCTCATTCAGAATCGCGCCGGTCACATCGGCGGATTTCTCGTGGAGCAGGTCGAGCATCTGCCCTCCGATGAGCTGACCGGAGCCGGCGGCCTCAGCCAGGCAGTCGCAGAGGGAGGCGGTCAGGCGGGGTTTGGCGCGGTACGACGAAGCCAGCAATTTGAACGCGTGGGTGAGGAGCGCGTCGCCCGCGAGCAAAGCGGTCGCCTCATCGAACGCCCGGTGGCACGTCGGCCGTCCCCGGCGCAGGTCATCGTTGTCCATGCACGGCAGGTCGTCGTGGATGAGCGAGTAGGTGTGAACGCATTCGACGGCCACGGCCGCGGGCAGCGGATCGCCGCGGCCCGGCGGGTCGAAAAGCTCAGCCGCGGCCAGCACCAGCACGGGACGCAGACGTTTGCCGCCAGCCTGGGTGGAGTAGCGCATTGCCTGGTGCAGCCGGGCCGGGGAGGCGTCCGCGGAGGGGAGAAGGCGGTCGATCGCCCGCTCCACGCGGGTGACATGCTCGGCATAGTCGCGAGTGAAATCCATGGACGGACGCCTGGCCGGTGCTCTTGGCTTGGCTCCCGCAATGCCGCCGGGTCGGGAGGTTGGCAAACGCTTATTCGTCGATCCGAACCGGCGGGCGGCGCGGCACCAGAGAAGTCGGCCGCTGACGCCGCCGATGCCGCGGGTGGCGCCTGGAATGCCAGTTCTTCGCCTGCTGGTCCGCTGCTGCCGTTTTCCGGTTTTTTTGCGATCGGAGGCGGGCGTCGCCCGATTGGCGGGCGATGAGCTACGTGCTCATGATCATCACCTTGTTGACCGTGGTGACTGTGCTCCCTTCCGCCATGGAGGGCGTGGCCGGCCCTTAGAAGATTCTCGCAAAGCCGGTGGGAGATCTTCATAAGCAGGGGCCGGTTCGACGCCATGCCTACCTACGAGTACATCTGCCAGAATTGCGGCGAGCGCTTCGAGGTGTTCCAGTCCATGAAGGACTCGCCGCTCAGGACCTGTCCCCGCTGCAAGAAGAGGAGAGTCAAGCGCTTGGTTGGTCGCGGCGCCGGAGTGATTTTCAAAGGCAGCGGCTTCTACGAAACCGATTACAGACGGAGCCCTGCCAAGGCGGGTGGTGGCAAGCCCAAGAGCGAAAGCGCAGCCACGCCGGAAAGCGCGCCGACGGGTGCCGCCGCCGTGCCGCCCGCCAAGAAGTAGCGTCCCGCCCATCCCGATTCAAAGAAAGGTGCGCCATGGTCACCCGCAAAATCGAAAAGGCCCTGCATGGTCCCGGTATGACTGAGGTGGTGCTCGGCGTGGTGTTGAGCCTGATCCTGGGCGCCGCCTGCGCATTCGCTTATCTGGTCTTGAAGCCGGTGGCCGTCGTGAAGGAGACGCCCAAGGAGCGCCTGGCCGGCATGGTCTACTATATGGAGGGCAGCCGGGATGCCAATCGCGGCAAGCAGTGGATGCGCAAGAAGCAGCTGTTTCTCGGCGGCAGCTCGGTGAATTTGAATGAGGACGAGCTGAATGCCTGGATCACGGCCGGCACCGCGGCCCCGACGGACAAAGGCGCCCCGCCACCGAAGCCCGGCAAGTCGCTACCCGCGCCTCCGGGGCCGATGGTCCAGATGGACGTCCCCAATTTCCGCATCAGCGGCGGCGTGTTGCATATCGGCACCAAAGGCACGCTCAACCTCGAGGTGCTCGGTCTCAAGCGCCCCCTGATCGTGCAGGCATCGGGCCACTTTGTGAAACGCGGCGACGCGTTTGTGTTCGCCGCGGACCAGTTTTACGTTGGCTCCTTCCCCATGCACAAGGTCTTCGGTCCCGACGAACCTGTGCTCGCGCACCTCATTGACAATCAGAAGGTGCCGGACGACATCGCAGCGGCGTGGAAGAAACTCGCCGACGTCTCCATCGAGGGAAACACACTGAAGCTGTCGATGCCGTGACGGGCTGACGGAGGTTGAGAGATCGATGCCCGCTCCGAGCAGCCCCGTCGGCCTGCGCCGCCATCTCCCACCCATCGGCTCGACCGGCTACCACCTCCTGCTCGGGTGCGTGGCGATCCTGATTCTGGGCCCGCTCGGAGGCGTGTCGGCGGCGTTCATGAATTTCTCGATCGGCTTTTTCATCGGCGGGCAGGTGCTGGCAGGCATCCTGGGCAGCACGGTCACCCTCGGCTACGGCCCGGAAGGGAAGCATGGCGCCAACTACATGCAGACGATGGCGGCCTCGGTGGCTGGCATGTGCGGCATGGCGGTGCTCATCCAGGCGCGCTACTGGCTCGGCCTCCCCGAGGTGCCCGCCTGGCAGCTCATCCTCTACTACACCTGCATCGGCATGTTCGGCGTGGGGCTGGGCATGGTATACACGCCGGTGCTGGTCGATCGCATGCAGCTGACCTTCCCGTCCGGTCTCGCGGTCGCCAACATTCTCCGCGCGCTCACGGATAAGAACTTCCTGAAGATATCCGTTGCCAAGCTGGGAGGCGGCATCGCCGCCGGCTACGTCAGCGGCGTGGCCTCGCTCAAGGTGGCGGCCATCGCCAGCCTGGGCCTATCCGCCTCCACGGTCGGGGCCGGCATGATCGTGGGGGCGCGCATCGCGCTGCCGGCGCTGGTCGTTGCCCTGATCGGCGGCCAGCTGAAGCCACGTCTGATCAGCGCAGGCTGGCTGGAGGCCGGTGAGCCGTATCGCAAGATCGGTTTCATCATCGCACTCGGCACCATCCTCGGCGCCGCCATCCTGGACATCTGCGCGATTCTCTGGGAGGCGGCGAAACGGCTCCGGCGGGTGCAGGAGCCCGGGGACCGCCCGGCGGAGGATTGGAAGCGGGTAAATGTCTTCCGGCTCGTCTTGTGGGTTGGCTTCTGGGGGGTGGCGGTGGCGGTGGTGGGCCATGCAGTGTTGGGCGAACCGCTGCGCTATTTGTTGGTGTGCATTGGGCTCGTTTTTCTCTTCGTGCTCGTCAACGGAATCTCGCTTGGCATCTCGGACTGGAACCCGATCTCGAGCGCGTTCGTGATGACGGTATTTATCCTCGCGGCGGTGGGACTTACCGACGCGGGCACGGGACTGATGTGCGCGTCAATTCTGCTGATCTCCTGCAGCGAGGGCGGCGATATGCAGCAGGACCGCTCCACTGGCTGGCGGCTTGGCACCAACCGGGTCGTACAATTCCGCTACCAAGTCATCGGGATCGTCATGGGGGCGGTCCTGGCCGTGGTGCTCGCCCGCGTCTTCCTCAGCGCCTACCCGGTGCTGAAGATCGATCAGTTCGGCCAGCATGTCGAAGCCACCCAGAAGTGGCAGAGCGCGATGACCTACAAGTTCGTCGGGGCGTTGCGCGGCATCACCACCGCCCAGCCGCACGTGATGAAGGCGCTCCAGCTGGGCGTCCTCCTCGGCTTGGCGACCGAGATCATCCGCAAGTTGGTCAAGCGGAACCGCCGCTATCTGTCGTGGTCCCGCCAGACCCGCCCCGGGCGGATCTTCGACTTTGTGTTCGATGGTCTGATCGTGCCCAGTCCCTACGCCTCGAGCTTCGGCGGCTTCGTGGAGCTGCCGGCGTGTCTGTGGTGGGCGGGCGGCGGAGTCATCGGATCGCTTTGCGAAGTGGGACTGGCGCGGTTCGGCGAGCGTCGGGCCGGGGCCACGGCGGCAGTTCCGGTCGACATGAGCACCACGTCGCTGGTCGGCGGCGGGCTCATTGCCGGCGATTCGCTTGCCGCCCTCAGCGTCGGCCTGATCGGCCTGCTGCAGACGGTCCTCTGATTGATTTGGGCGCGGCTGACGAAGGGAAGGCAGCCGCTTGCCGGACGTTTCCGGGGCTCACCGCGCAGGCGGCGTGGCCACCGCACTTCTTGCGCAAGAATCGGTTAGCAAGAAATGCCCAGAGTTTGCACTTGTCTATGTTTCCTAGGGGAAATCCCCTAGGGCGCAACAAGGGTCCCGGGGCAATGATGCTCCTGGAGGCAATTGGGATGGTCGGGCCGCCATCCCCCCCAGCATCAGCATAGCACTGTAGCGCACTAGCTCGCCGACGTCTCCGGAATGCTGCGCCCATGGCTATCGCGGGTGGGGGGTTCGGTGTCCCGCCGATTGCCTGTGGGTTGCGGCGTTTCTCCGCGCGCGCCAGCGCGTCTCTCTCCTTCCCACTTAACCCCAGCAACTGCGGTCGGCATCGACCGCGGGCCCGGCCGTCAGGGTTTCCCTGGCAGGCCGGCAGAACTGTACCCTTCGCCGCCTAGATCCGGCGCGCACCTCGAGCAAGGCGATTGCCCAAAAGGCGTCGACGCGGGTGCGGTTCGCCCGCTGGCGCCGCCGCTCCGCCGGTCCCGGGCCGTGCGGCGAGATCTTTCCCATGAACTCCTGCAACCGAATTTCCCTGCTTTCGCCAGCTGCCGTGAGGAAGGTATGCTTGGGCCTTTCCGCGCTCTTGCTCTGCCTCACATTGCCGGTTCCCGTGGCGGCGGAGCCGGTGGCCGCGACGCCGTCGACGCAGGTCGGTGACACAGTCACCAATCCCGCCACCGGGGTCGACTCGAAGGTGGTGTCCCTGGTCAAAGATGCGGACGGGAAGGTCACGCACGTGGTGACCGAGGCTGGCGATGTCATTCTGACCATGACGCAGGTCGGCGACCTTATCCTGTGGGTGAACCCGGACGACCCCACCGACACGAAAACCTACAAGGTGATATCAGTCGACGCGAACGCGATCACTGGGCTCGTCGAAACGGTCAATGTCCGACTGACGACGGCGGCCGAGGAGGATCCCACCACGCCGATGACCGTGGTCCAGAACGAGTCATCCACCTTTGACAACGCCGACCACGCCGCGGATGACGCGGCCGGCGGAGGTGGCGGCGAGGTCGTCCCCCTTCCGCCCGCGTCGGGACCGATCAATCAGGTGGCGACCGGCGCGGGCGGCGCCAATGGCCGGAACTCCTACGGCATCCGAATCAATCTCTGGCTCTTCTCGATCACAATCGGCCGGAGCGGGTCGAACGGTTCCCCGGGCTTAGTCGGACCTGACATCACCCTGCCGGTGACGCGCGATTACGGGCTGATTACCACGACGCCGCCGACGCCGGCAGCCGCTGGGGTGACCGGCATCCTGGTCGGCAGCATCGGCGGCAACGGCGGCAAGGGCGGCGACTCCTACGGCAACATCGGGCCGTACCGGGGCGGCGATGCGGGCAGCGGTGGCACGGTCACGCTCAATAACGCGACCGACGTTTCGACGGAGGGCAGCACAGCGTACGGGATTTACGCCTTCAGCCGTAGCGGCAAGGGCGGCGCCGGTGGGGACAACTACATTTTTGGCTCTGCCGGCACCGGGGGCGCCGGCGCCAGCGGAGGCCATGTAGCGGTGACCAACTCGGGATTGATCGAGACGACGGGCAGCGGAGCGCACGGCATTTATGGGTTGAGCGTCGGCGGCTGGGCCGGCAGCGGCGGCGGCAGCTGGGGGATCGTGGGCAACGGCGGGAGCGGCGCGGCGGGCGGCGCTGGCGATCTGGTGGAGATCACCAACTCCGGGACCATCCACACCCATGGCGCCGGGGCGCACGGCATCCTGGGCCAGAGCGTCGGCGGCTCGGGCGGCGACAGCGGTTCCGCCGGCGGGATCGCGGCGTTTGGGGGCGACGCCTCCAACGGCGGCAAAGGCGGCAACGTGACGATCACCAATCAAGCGGGCGGCCGGGTGCAGACCACGGGAGACTATGCGGTCGGACTGTTTGGCCAGAGCGTCGGCGGCAGCGGCGGCAGCGGGGGCGCGGCGGGCGGGATCGCGACCTTCGGCTCCGTCGGGGGCGCCGGCAACACGGCGGGCAAGGTGACCATTGCTAATGGTGGCAGCGTGGAGACCGGCACGACCGACGGGGGAGGCGCCTACTCCTATGGCATTTTCGGTCAAAGTGTGGGCGGCGGCGGCGGCTCGGCCGGCGGCGGCGGCGGCTTGGTGTCGATGGGGGCGAAAGGCGGGACCGGCGCCGACGGCGGCGAGGTGGAGATCACCGGCCAGGCGGGCGGCAGCGTGATCACGCACGGCCTGAACGCTCACGGCATCTTCGCGCAGAGCATTGGCGGCGGCGGCGGCGCCGGGGGCACGTCGGGCGGCTTGGTGTCCTTTGGCGGCACCGGGGCGAGCGGCGGCCAGGGGAAAAAGGTGACGGTGATCAACAGCGGATCCGTCACGACCTACGGCGTCGACGCGCGCGGCATCTTCGCGGAGAGCATCGGGGGCGGGGGCGGCGCGGGCGGCGGCTCGGGCGGATTGTTTTCGCTCGGCGGCGATGCGGACAACGGCAGCCCCGGCGGCGAGGTTCATATCACCAACAACGCCGCGGGTCGGATCCAGACGGCGGAGCTGGGCGCGGACGCAATCTTCGCGCAGAGCGTGGGCGGTGGCGGCGGCAGCGGGGCGTCATCCGGCGGTCTGGCCTCGCTCGGCGGCGGCGGCAAGGGCGGCGGCGCCGGCGGGATCGTGACGGTGACGAACAATGGCTCGCTCTCGACCGGGGGCCAACTCGCGCGGGGCATTTTTGCCCAGAGCGTGGGCGGCGGTGGCGGCAGCGGCGGCGACTCGGGCGGCTTGGCGTCGATCGGCGGAAAAGGCAGCAACGCCAGCAATGGCGGTGAGGTCACCGTTGGAAACACCGGCGGGATCGAGACGAGCGGGGCCAAGTCGACCGGCATCTTCGCGCAGAGCGTGGGTGGCGGCGGTGGCGAGGGCGGCACCTCCGGCGGCCTGGTCACGATGGGCGGATCCGCTTCAAGCGGCGGCGAGGGCAAGAAGGTGGAGGTGACCAATAGCGGCGCCGTCACGACGCACGGCGTCGACGCGCGCGGCATCTTTGCGCAGAGCGTGGGCGGCGGTGGCGGCGCCGGCGGCGGCTCGGGCGGCCTGTTCTCGCTCGGAGGCGCGGGCGACAAGGGCAGCGTCGGCGGCGAGGTGCAGGTGATCAACTACTCCGGGGGAAAGATTGTGACGGACAAGCTCGGCGCCGACGCGATTTTCGCGCAGAGCGTGGGTGGCGGCGGTGGCAGCGGGGCCGCGTCCGGCGGGCTGGGCTCGCTGGGCGGGAGCGGCAAGGGCGGCGGCGCGGGCGGGATCGTCACCGTGACCAACGACGGCGAGATCACGACGACGGGCGGCCTTGCGCGCGGCATCTTTGCGCAGAGCGTGGGCGGTGGCGGCGGCAGCGGCGGCGACTCGGGCGGATTGGGGTCGATCGGCGGCACGGGCAGCAATGCGAGCAACGGCGGCGAGGTCACCGTCGGGAATACCGGCGGGATCGAGACGTCCGGGGCCAAGTCGACCGGCATCTTCGCGCAAAGCGTGGGCGGCGGGGGCGGCGAGGGCGGCACCTCCGGAGGCCTCGTCACGATGGGCGGCTCGGCGTCCAGCGGGGGCGAGGGCAGGAAGGTGGAGGTGACCAACAGCGGCGCCGTCACGACGCACGGCCTTGATGCGCGCGGCGTCTTCGCGCAAAGCGTGGGCGGCGGCGGCGGCGCCGGCGGCGGGTCCGGCGGACTGTTTTCGCTCGGCGGCGCGGGGGACAAAGGCAGCAACGGCGGCGTGGTGCATGTCACCAATCTCGCCGCGGGTCAGATCGAGACCGAGAAGTTGGGCGCCGACGCGATTTTCGCGCAGAGCGTGGGCGGCGGCGGCGGCAGCGGCGCGGCGTCGGCCGGACTGTCCTCGCTCGGCGGCAGCGGCAAGGGCGGCGGCACCGGCGGTGAGGTCTCGGTCATCAACGACGGCACCCTGTCCACCACCGGCGGGCTGGCACGGGGTATCTTTGCGCAGAGCGTGGGCGGCGGCGGCGGCAGCGGCGGCGATTCGGGCGGGCTCTGGTCGATCGGTGGCAGCGGCGGCAACACCAGCGATGGTGGCGTGGTCACCGTGGCGAATACAGGCTGGATCGGGACCGAGGGCCGCAAGGCGACAGGGATTTTCGCGCAGAGCGTGGGCGGCGGCGGCGGCGATGGCGGCAGCAGCGGCGGCGGTCTGCTCAGCATCGGCGGATCGGGCGGCACGGGCGGTTCGGGCAAGCTGGTGACGATCGAACAGAGCGGACGGATTGCCACCACGGGCGAAGATGCGTTCGGGATCTTCGCGCAGAGCGTGGGCGGCGGCGGCGGCAACGGCGGCGCGGCGCAATCCGGTTCCGCGTTCGGCGGCGTGGCCGTGGGCGGCGCGGGCGCCCTCGCGGGCAATGGCGGCGACGTGACCCTGACGCTGAATTCCTTCGACTTGGACGGAACCCGGGTGCCGTCCCTGATTGCGACGACCGGAGACCGCGCGTTCGGGATCCTCGGACAGAGCGTGGGCGGCGGTGGCGGCAATGGCGGGGCGGGCATCCAGGGAACGGTGGGCACTTTTGCCGCGGTTTCGTCGGCGGTTGGCGGCACGGGCGGGAAAGGCGGTCTTGGGGGAAAGGTCGTGCTGTCTGGGACGGGCGCGGTCTCGACGACGGGCGAAAATGCGACCGGTGTGATGGTGCAGAGCGTGGGCGGCGGCGGCGGCAACGGCGGTCTGACCGTGGGGGCCGCGGCCCAAGGCGGCATCGGGGGCGGCTCGGTGGCGGTCACGGTCGGCGCGTCCGGCGGTGACGGCGGGCCCGGAGGCATGGTCCAGACGGACGGTCTATTCACGGCCACGATCACGACAACGGGCGAGGTGTCCCCCGGCTTCATTGCGCAGAGCGTCGGTGGTGGGGGTGGCACCGGGGGTGCGACGATTGCGGCATCGGCGAGCGCTGGCGCCGCGGGCAGCGGCGCGGTTTCGGTCGCGGTGGGTGGCGGCGGTGGCAAGGGAGGCGTGGGCGGAGCCGTCGACGTCACCCTGGGTGGCGCAGTCGGGACGGCTGGAAACCAGTCTGACGCGGTGCTGGTGCAGAGCGTCGGCGGCGGTGGCGGCAGTGGCGGCATGACGGTCGCCGGCGCGGCTTCGGGCGGCGGTATCGGCAGTGGCGCGCTTTCGTCCGGCGTCGGCGGCACGGCCGGCGACGGGGGCAATGCCGGGACGGTCGGCGCCACGATCACGACCGCGGTCGAAACGAAGGGCGATGGCTCCGATGGTGTGATCGTGCAGGCGGTGGGCGGTGGCGGCGGCAGCGGCGGCTTGACGATTGCCGCCACCGCTTCCGGCGCGGGGGTGGGCAGCGGCAGCGTGAGCGTCGGGGTCGGTGGCTCCGGCGGAAAAGGCGGCGACGGCAACGTCGTGACCGCAAGCTACGACGGCAGCATCCTGACGCAGGGCAGCAACTCAACGGGCCTGCTGGCGCAGAGCGTGGGCGGTGGCGGTGGCAACGGCGGCGGCACCATCGCGGCGGCGCTCTCCGGCGCGGGGGTGGGCAGCGGCAGCGTCTCCGTGGGCTTGGGCGGCAAAGGCGGCATCGCCGGCGACGGCGGCAGCGACGAGTTTGCCACCGCGGTCACGCTGTCGGCTGGCGGCCAGGTGGTGACCAAGGGCGCGGGTTCCAACGCCGTGGTGGCGCAGAGCATCGGCGGTGGCGGCGGCAACGGTGGCTACTCGATCTCGGCCTCGGGCTCCGCGTCCGGGGTGGGGAGCGGGGCCGTGAGCGTTGGAATTGGCGGCGACGGCGCCAGTGGCGGAGCGGGCAAGGGCGTCGGCGCCACCGTGACCGCGAACATCTGGACGCAGGGCGACGATTCGAACGGCGTCCTGGTGCAGAGCGTGGGCGGCGGCGGCGGCAGTGGCGGCTTCAATGTCTCGGGTTCCGCGTCGTTTTCCGGCGTCGGCAGCGGCGCGGTTTCGGTGGGCCTCGGCGGCAAGGGGGCCGGCGGCGGCGGGGCCGGCAACGTCGAGGCATCCTCGAGCGGGACCGTGGTGACCGAGGGCGACCATGCGGGCGGGTTCATCGCCCAGAGCATCGGCGGCGGCGGCGGCAACGGCGGCTTCAATGTGTCGGGCACCGGCTCGGGCGCGGGGGTCGGCAGCGGCGCCATCAGTGTCGGCCTGGGCGGTGCGGGCGGCGGTGGCGGCAGCAGCGGAACCGTCGACGCCAAGACGAGCGGCGATATCTGGACCCGGGGTGCGGGGTCGGTCGGCGTGCTTGCGCAGAGCGTGGGCGGTGGCGGCGGCAACGGCGGCTTCAATATTTCCGGTACGCTCTCCGGCGCGGGGGTGGGCGGTGGCGCCGTCAGCGTGGGCCTGGGCGGCAGCGGCGGATCGGGTGGCTCCGGTTCGACGGTGACTTTGGGCGTGGCCAACGATGTCACGACCCAGGGCGAAAGTTCTTCGGCGGTGATCGCGCAGAGTGTGGGCGGCGGCGGCGGCAACGGCGGCTTCAATGTTTCGGCCGCCCTCTCCGGCGCCGGCGTTGGCAGCGGGGCGGCCTCGGTCGGCTTGGGCGGCACTGGCGGCGACGGCGGATCGGGCGGCGCGGTGAATTCCGAGGTCGCGGGCGCCATCCAGACGGGCGGAGCGAATTCCACGGGCGTGCTGGTGCAGAGCGTCGGCGGTGGCGGCGGCAACGGGGGCTTCAACGTCAGCGGGACGATTTCGGGCGCGGGCACGGGCAGCGGGGCCGCCAGCATTGGCCTCGGCGGTTCCGGCGGTAAGGGTGGTGACGCCAGCGGAGTGGTCTCGTCGGTTGAGGGCAGCGTGTTGACGTCGGGGGCTGCATCGACCGGGGTCATCGCCCAAAGCGTGGGCGGCGGCGGCGGCAACGGTGGGCTCAACGTGTCGGGCACATTCTCGGCAGCGGGCGCCGGCAGCGGGGCGGCCTCGGTGGGGCTCGGCGGCGCGGGCGGCGGCGGCGGAGCCGCAGGCACGGTGGACAACACGGTGAAGGCGGCGGTCCAGACCGGCGGCGATCGCTCGGTCGGCGTGCTGGCCCAGAGCGTCGGCGGGGGCGGCGGCAACGGCGGGATGGCGGTCGCCGGAACGATTTCGCTGGCCGGAACGGGCAGCGGCGCGGCGTCGGTCGGAATTGGCGGCGGCGGCGGCGACGGCGGCGACGCGGTCAGGGTCACGAATATGGTGAACGGCAGCGTGCGCACGAGCGGCGCCGATGCCACCGGAGTGGTGGCCCAGAGCGTCGGCGGTGGCGGGGGCAACGGCGGAATCTCGGTGTCAGGGACCTTGTCAGCCGCGGGCACGGGCAGCGGGGCCGCATCGATTGCGATTGGCGGTAGTGGCGGCGGCGGCGGAGACGCCGGCGTCGTGGAGAACACGGTGAAAGCGTCGGTCCAGACCGAAGGCGACCATTCCGTCGGCGTCTTGGCGCAAAGCTTGGGCGGCGGCGGCGGCAATGGCGGATTGGCGGTGGCGGGGACGGCGTCATTCGCGGGCACCGGCAGCGGGGCCGTTTCGGTCGGGATCGGCGGCAGCGGCGGCGATGGGGGCGACGCCGTCAAGGTGACGAATGCGGTGGACGGCGCGGTGTACACCGCCGGCCACGAAGCCGCCGGGGTGGTGGCCCAGAGCATCGGCGGTGGCGGCGGCAATGGCGGACTCACGGTGGCAGGCACGGTCTCCGCCGCCAGGAGCGGCAGCGGGGCCGTTTCGGTCGGGATCGGCGGATCGGGCGGCGGCGGCGGCACGTCCGCGGAAGTGATCAACTCCGTCACCGGCTACGTCCAGACCCTCGGGGACAACTCGACCGGGGTGCTGGCGCAAAGCGTGGGCGGCGGCGGCGGCAGCGGCGGCACGGCGATTTCCGGTACGTTCTCCGGAGCCTCGACGAGCAGCGGGGCGGTGGCGGTCGCGGTGGGCGGGGCGGGTGGCGACGGGGGCGGCAGCGGGGCGGTCACGAGCACGGTCACGGGCGGCGTGGTCACCGCCGGCGCGAAGTCGAGCGCCGTTTTCGTGCAGAGCGTGGGCGGCGGCGGCGGCAACGGCGGCGTCTCGGTGGGCGGAGCGATCTCCTTCAGCAAGGAAAACGGCGGCTCGCTGGCGGTCGGGGTGGGCGGCTTTGGCGGTGGCGGCGGCGACGCCGGAAACGTCACCAGCACGGTGACGACGACGAAAGAACACCCGTTGATCGGAACCGTGGGCGACGACTCGAGCGCGATCGTGGCGCAAAGCCTTGGCGGCGGCGGCGGCAATGGCGGCGTAAATGTGGCGGCCAGCGTGAATCTTTCGGGAAAAAGCGGCGCGGCCATCGGAGTGGGCGTCGGTGGCTTCGGCGGCGGCGGCGGCACCGCTGGAAAGGTGAGTCTCGACGCGACGGGCGACGTAATCACCGAAGGGGCGAATTCCCATGGTCTGCTGGCACAGAGCTTGGGCGGCGGCGGGGGCAACGGCGCCACGAATGTCACCACCACCCTGTCGATCAACCGGACCGGCACCGGGGGCTCGGCCGCGATCGGCGTGGGCGGCTTCGGCGGCGACGGCGGCGATGCGGGCAATGTCGAGGTCGCCTACAACGGGAATATCTCCGCCCGCGGGGGCGCCGATGGCATCTTCGCCCAGAGCCTCGGCGGCGGCGGCGGCAACGGCGGCGTCAACGTCAGCGCCGGCCTCTCCTATGCATCGGGCAAGGACGGCGACGGCCACGCGCTGGTTGTCGGGGTCGGCGGCTTCGGCGGCGGCGGCGGCAGCGCCGGCACGGTGGACGTGATGGTGTCCGGCGGCCGGAGCATCGCCGCCTCGGGGGACGGGCACTCGGCGATCTTTGCGCAAAGCGTCGGCGGGGGCGGCGGCAACGGCGGCATCAATGTGAGCGGCGGCATCACGTCGGATGCTCCCATCGTGGTAGGCGTGGGCGGGATGGGAGGCGACGGGGGCGTGGCCAAGAGCGTGACGGTGGACGCGACGACCGACATCTATGCTGCCGGCAAGAGTGCGGCCGGCATCTTTGCGCAGAGCCTGGGCGGGGGCGGCGGCAACGGCGGCCTCAATGTCAGCGGCGCGATCAGCTTCAGCAATGACACCAGCGTGCCGTCGGTCACCTTCGGCATCGGCGGTTTCGGCGGCGACGGCGCCATCAGCGGCAATGTTGACGTAACCCAGAAAGGCGTCGTGACCACGGCCGGAGACTGGTCCCATGGCATCCAGGCGCAGAGCCTGGCGGGCGGCGGCGGCAACGGGGCCCTCAACATCGCGGGGAGCTTCAATCGCGAGACGTCCCAGGAAGGTTCGGACAGCAAGGACAGCAAGACGCAATTCGCCATCACGGCTGGAGTGGGCGGCTTCGGCGGAGCGGGTGCGGATGCGGGCGATGCCAGGGTCGCGTCGAGCGGCGCGATCACGACCTCCGGGGACTATGCGCGCGGGATCTTTGCGCAGAGCGTGGGCGGCGGCGGCGGCACCGGGGGGATGAATATCTCCGGCGTCGTCGGCAAGGACGAATCGCCCGTCGTCCTCGGCGTGGGCGGCTTCGGCGGCGGCGGGGGCGGCGCCGGGACGGTGACCGTCACCCGCGGCAGCGATGACGCGGCCGCCGGCGCGATCACGACGGGCGGCAAAGGCGCGTACGGCATCGAGGCCTCGAGCATCGGCGGCGGCGGCGGGGACGCCGGGGCCAACATCATGCTTGAGTACGCCGCGACCAGCGGCTCGGGCGACACCGGGTCGGGCGACGACAAGCCCACTCCGCGGAAACACCCGACGGCCACCGGCGTCGATCCGGAGGTCTTCACCAACTACGACAAGGTGCTCGACGAACTGGAGGGGCGAAAGAAGACCGGAAACAAGCCCAAGGAATCGAAGACCACCTATGCCTTTCAGATTGGAATCGGCGGCGCGGGCGGCGAGGCGGGCAATGCCAGCGACGCGACCGTCGGGAATTTCGGCGACATTACGACGCTGGGCGACGGCAGTCATGGCATCCTCGCCCAGAGCATCGCCGGCGGCGGCGGCAACGCCTCGTTGAACCTGGGACTCAGCGGAACCGGCAAGAGCGACAAGGCCTACGGCGTGAACTTCATGCTGGGCGGAGCCACCGGCGACGGCGGCAGCGGCGGCAGGGTCGAGGTGACGCACGACGGCATGATCGACACCTCCGGCGCGAACGCCTACGGCATCGTGGCCCAGAGCATCGGCGGCGGCGGCGGGAACGCGGGCCTGGATTACACGAACACGAAATCCGAGGGCAGCACCCTCGACATCAAGATCGGCCGGATGGGCGGGACCGGCGGCGCCGGCGGCGCCGTGAGCGTCGACTCTGCCGGAACCGTGCTGACCCACGGCGACGAGTCGTATGCAATCCTGGCGCAGAGCATCGGCAACGGGGGCGGCACGAGTTCATCGAGCGCGATGAGCGGCAGCTTCAAGCGCAAGCCCGGCAAGGACGAAGCCGAACCGAAGGAGAAGGAGATCGAGTTCGACGTCGAAGTCGGCATCGACGGGGGGGTGGGCGGGGCGGCCGGCCAGGTCGACGTCGCGGCCTCCGGGACGGTGGGGACCGGCGGTGACGGCGCCCACGCCATCTTCGCGCAGAGCGTGGGCGGCGGTGGCGGCAAGGCGGGTGGCGCAGGCGGCTTCGAGACGATGACGTCATCCTTTGCGCTCATGGTCGGCGGCAGCGGCGGTGAGGGCGGCACGGGCGGCGCGGTCAACGTGGCCACCGATGCGACTGTCCTGACCGTCGGCGAGTCGTCGATCGGCGTCCTCGCGCAGAGCGTGGGCGGCGGCGGCGGCGAAGGCGGGGGCGTGATGGCGATCGGGAAACGCAAGGAGAAGGGCGGATTTATCCTCGGGGTTGGCGGCCTGGGCGGCACCGGCTCGAGCGGCGGGGCCGTCACGGTGGAGAACGCCGGCGCCATCACCACCGGCGGCAGCGAGTCGCACGGCGTGCTGGCGCAGAGCATCGGCGGCGGCGGCGGCAAGGCCGGGAGCGTGATCCACGATCTGTTCAACCAGGATGCCAGCGGGGACATCGACATTGAATTCCTGCTCGGCGGCTCCGGCGGCATCGGCGCGCTCAGCGGTCCCGTGGGCGTCACGAACACCGGGTCGATCGAGACGTGGGGAGAAAAGGCCATCGGCGTGTTCGCCCAGAGCGTGGGCGGCGGCGGCGGCGAGGGCAGTTACGTCATCAGCAATTCCATCTCGACGAAGGGCGGCGGCACCAAGCTGAACATCGCGGTCGGCGGCGAGGGCGGCGAGGGCGGAGCCGGCGGAGCCGTGACCGTGCTCAACCGGGACGATGGTTCGTCCAACGATGCCGGATCCATCGTGACGCACGGCGATGGCGCGCACGGCATCTTCGCCATGAGCGTCGGCGGGGGCGGCGGCAACGGCGGCACCGCGATCACCTCCAACACGGCGGTCCGCGCCGGCGACAAGCCGGCCTCCAATGCGTTCGCGTTCAGCCTCGGCGGCAGCGGCGGCACGGGCGGCACCGGCGCGGCGGTGACCGTGACGAACGACGGCTCGATCACGACCCTGGGCAAAGGCGCCCACGGCATCATCGCCCAAAGCATCGGCGGCGGGGGCGGCAACGGCGGTCTCAGTCTGACCGGCAATCTGACCCTCGGCAGCAAGAACGATTCGAACACGAACCTAGTGGGAGCCCTCGCCGTCGGCGGCTGGGGCGGCGACGGCAACACCTCCGGCGACGTGACGGTCAACAATACCGGTTCCATCGCGGTGCAGGGCGACGGTTCCTACGGCATCTTCGCCCAGAGCGTGGGCGGCGGCGGCGGCAACGGCGGCTTTGCGGCCGCGCTTTCCAGCAACCTAAAGACGAATCCGGCGAACGATCCCGCTCCGTACTTCACGAACATCGGCGTGGGCGGCCGCGGCGGCAGCGGCGCCGACAGCGGCGACGTCCTCGTCAACCACACCGGCTCGATCCTCGTGAAGGGCAACAACGCCTACGGAATTTTCGCCCAGAGTGTGAGCGGCGGCGGCGGCACGGTCGGAGCCTCGCTCTCGAGCCCGGTCTGGATGGCGACGGATCTGGCGGTGGATTTGGCGCTCGGCTTTTCGGGCGGCAGCGGGAAGGCGGGGACCGCGCAGGTGAACTCGACCGGTTCGATTGTGACCACGGGCCGGAACAGCCGCGGCATCTTCGTCCAGCAGGTGACCGGCGGGGGCGGCGATCTGAACGTCTTCATGGATGTGAGCAAGAAGGCCTCGGAATACGCGCCCGCCACCGACGAGAACGCGGCGGCCACCAACGCGATCGCGCTCGGGGCGCGGGCGCGGGTCAAGAGCACCATGTCGCTGGGGGTGGCGGGGGTCATGGATGCCATCTCCGATGCCGTCGAGGCCGTGCACACCGGCGACCTGGCCTCGCTGGGCGACATCTCGGTGGTGGATACCGTCCAGTCCATCGGCGGGGGCGGCGGCAACGGTCGCCTCGAGTTCGTCGTGAACACTGAGGCCACGGCCGACGTCTCGGCGGGCCTGGGCGGCAGCCAATCCACGAACGCC
>DATIWI010000027.1:0-3179 GCA_035519475.1 Opitutaceae bacterium | reverse complement strand
GGCGAGGTGGGTATCGACGTCCTTGATGAAGCGATCCGTCGTAATCTGGAGCTCCTTTTCGATCCGCCGGGCGTCGTCCTCGGAGAGCTGGCCCTCCTTCTGCTGTTTTCTAACCGCTTCCAGGACGGCGTGGCGGGCGTTGCGCATGGAGACGCGGCCCTCCTCCGCGAGCCGATGCGCGATC
The DNA here is from genome assembly GCA_035519475.1 of Opitutaceae bacterium. Taxonomy (GTDB): domain Bacteria; phylum Verrucomicrobiota; class Verrucomicrobiia; order Opitutales; family Opitutaceae; genus Fen-1467. The sequence goes on along the minus strand of DATIWI010000027.1, from coordinate 2,995 downwards.
TTGGCAAACTCCTGCCGGCGCTCGCGGCTCAATTCGGGCAGGGGCATGCGGATGACGCCGCCGTCTACGATCGGGTTGATGCCGAGATTGGCCGTTTGCAGCGCCTTCTCGACGTTGCGGATGATCGATTTGTCCCACGGGGTGATCTGGATCAGGCGGGGATCAGGCGTGGTGATGGCGGCGCAGTCCCGCAGGCGCATGGTGGTGCCGTACGCTTCCACCATGACGCCTTCCACCATCGCGGGCGAGGCCTTGCCCGTGTGAATCGTGCCGAACTCGTGGAGGGTGTGATCGAGGGCCTTCTTCATCCGGCCCTGCAAGTCGGTGAGAATCGGATGGGTCATGGGTGGGTGAGGTTGAACTTCGATTCGGGTGAACGGGCCTGCTCCGCCTCCGCCGCGCACCGGCGGCAGATCAGCTGCGCACCAGCGTGCCGACCCGCTCGCCCAGGACGGCGCGCTTGATGATGTGGGGTTCGGCGAGATTGAAGACCAGAATGGGCACGTTGTTGTCGAGGCAGAGCGAGAATGCGGTCGAATCCATGACGGTGAGCCGCTGGCGCAGCGCGTCGATGAAGGTGATCTCGTCGTATTTCACCGCGTCGGCATGCTTCTTGGGATCCTTGTCGTAGATGCCGTCGACCTTCGTCGCCTTCATGATGATGTCGGCGTGCATCTCGCTGGCGCGCAGCGCGGCGGTGGTGTCGGTGGAGAAATAGGGGTTGCCGGTGCCGGCGACGAAGATGACCACGCGGCGCTTTTCGAGGTGGCGGATGGCGCGGCGCAGAATGAATGGCTCGGCGATCTCGTTCATCGGAATGGCGCTCTGCACGCGCACGGTGACGCCCATCTTCTCCAGGCAATCCATGAGGGCGAGGCCGTTGATGACCGTGGCCAGCATGCCCATGTAGTCGCCGGTCGTCCGGTCGACGCCGCGGCCCTCGCCCGGCAAGCCGCGGAAGATATTGCCCCCGCCGATGACGAGCCCGATCTGCACGCCGAGCGCATGCACCTCCTTCACCTGCTGGCAGACCTTTTCCAGCGTGGCCGCGTCGATGGGATCGCCCGATTTGCCCCCGCGGATGACCTCGCCGCTCAGCTTCAGCACGATGCGTTTGTATTTGGTCGCCGGCTGCCCGGCAGGCTGATCCTGCATGACGCCGGATGTAATGGCGGGGCGAAAGGCAGGTCAATGGCGGAGATGCCACGCGCGGGCGGGCGCCGTGCCCGCCGCGGCCTCGCCGCCCTCCGCCGGCGCGAAAAGGCGCTGGACCCGCTCTAGTTACTGGAGTTTGTTGGTCCGAGCACAAACCTGCGCTTCCCTCATGAAACCAAGATTCGCGATTCTGGCCGCCTCCTCCCTCCTCCTTACCATGAGCAAACTGGCCGCCTCGGACCTCACCACTGCCGTTTACGGCACGATGACTGACGGACGTGAAGTGAAGATCTTCACCCTCACCAACACCCAGGGCCTGACTGCCCGGGTGACGGAGTACGGTGCCATCCTCGTCGGGCTCGAAGTGCCCGACAAGGCGGGGCACAAGGCCGACGTGACACTGGGCTACGACACGCTCGCCGGCTGGCTCGGCAGCACCAGCTATTTCGGCGCCACCGTCGGCCGCTTCGGCAACCGCATCGCGCATGGTCAGTTCACCCTCGATGGCAAGACCTACACCCTCGCGACGAACGACCACCCCGGCGGCATCCCCTGCCATCTGCATGGCGGCGTCAAGGGCTTCGACAAGGTGCTCTGGCACGGCGAACCCGTCCGCAAGGCCGGGGCTCGCGGCGTCGCCTTCACCTACACGAGCAAGGACGGTGAAGAGGGCTATCCCGGCACGCTGCACGTCACGGTCACGTACTGGCTGACGGATGCGAACGAGCTGGTGTGGGCCGCGGAGGCGACCACGGACAAGGCTACCGTCATCAATCTGGCGCACCACACCTATTGGAATCTCACCGGCGATCCCACGAAGGCTATCACTGACCACGAACTCATGCTCGCCGCCGACAGCTATCTGCCCACCGACAAGGGCCTGATCCCCACCGGCGTGCTGGCGCCGGTCGCCGGCACCCCGATGGATTTCCGCACCTCCACGCCGGTCGGGGCGCGGATCAACGCCGACTTCGAGGCGCTGAAGCTGGGCGGCGGCTACGACCACTGCTGGGTGCTGCGCCCGGGCCAGGGCGTGCGGCTGGCGGCGGTGCTGAAGGATCCCGCCAGCGGCCGGATAATGGAGGTGCTGACCGACCAGCCGGGCATCCAATTCTACAGCGGCAATTTCCTCAACGGCTCGGCGGTTGGCAAGGGCGGGGTGAAGTACCAGCTCCGCACAGGGCTGTGCCTGGAGACGGAAGATTTTCCGGATGCGCCGAACCGGGCCGATTTTCCGAGCGCGGTATTGCGGCCCGGCCAGACCTACCACCATACGATGATCTGCCGGTTCACGCCCTGATCTCCCGGATCCCGGCCGGCACGGCGGCCCGCCGCGTCCGCCCGGCTCCCGCGGGGCAGAGGTGCGGCCCGGAGCGGCCCTCGGCACCGTGCAGGGGCGTTCTCGGGCGATCACTCCGGTTCCATGGGTCCATTGATGCGCAGCGCAGCAGAGCCGGGGTCAGCTCCGCCCGCCCCGGGGATCGAACCGCCGTGGCTGCGTCGGCTGACCGGTCCGGGAGCGGCGGGCGTCGTGCTGGCGGGCTTCTGGGTCCTCCTGCTCGCCAGCCTGTGGCACAAGGGGCCCACGTTTGACGAACCCGGCGGCGCGACCGCCGGTTACACCTACTGGCGATTCCACGACTACCGCCTCGATCCGGAGAACGGAAATCTGCCGCAGCGGCTGATGGCCGCTCCGCTGCTGATCGGCCACTATCAGTTTCCGCCGCTCGACGGAAGCGAATGGCAGAATTCCGAGGTGTGGCGTCTGGGCTACCGCTGGTTTTTCCAGGTGGGCAATGACGTGGCGGGCATGCTGATCCGCGGCCGGGCGGCGAGCGGC
>DATIWI010000026.1:0-7093 GCA_035519475.1 Opitutaceae bacterium | reverse complement strand
CGAACCGGTGGGGAACTCGGGAATCGGAATCGATCCCGCCCGTCGAGCGCCGTCGGTATCACGGCGCCGCGCGGGTGGCGCGGAGACGCTCGATTTCCCGCAGCGCCTCCTGCACATCGATCGTCAGCCGGCCGGCGACCTTGTCGGGAGCGAGCGTCGCGGCCGCCCGGTCGATCAGTTCCTTGCGGCGGGCGGCCTCCGCGGGCACCGCCGGATCGAGCACGTTGGCGGCCAGCAGCCGGACGACAGCCAGATGTTTCTGGCCCCGCCAGTACTCCCCTGGACCATTCGGTCCACTCCCCTCAAAGTAGGTCAGGCATTGCTGCGCCCAGATTCTCGCCTGGGCAAGGTCACCCGTTCTCCGCAACGCCTCGATCAACGCATCTTCGAGGATCCACAATTCCGTGATACCGTCCCAGACTCGGAAAATTGAAATGGACAAAGGCAACAGACGACTTTCCGCCGCGCGCAAAAGCGTTGCGGCCTCTGCGTTCCGACCGGTGCCGGCCACCGCCAGCGCAGCGAAGCCTTGGGCCATCGCCCCGCGTTTGACCAATTCCTGGTTGGCCGGCTGCTCCGTCAGCCGGGCGTCGCATTCGACCTGCGCTTCCTGCGCCAGCCGCGCGAGCATGGGCCAATCGCGCAGCCACCACGCACTCCACGCGGACTCTTCCAGGAATCGAACCCGGGCGAGTGCGCGCTCGGGCGATCCCTCCGGCAACCGGTCGCGATACGCATCGAAGCGTTTCTGCGCCTCTCCGAGCCAGCGGTCGGCGTCGGCCCTGTCCCCGACCGAGGCGGTGAGCTGCGCGAGGTGCAGGCTGTTGAACAAACGCGTCCGCCGCACGCTGTCGTATCCCTTGCGCCCCACGAACGGCTCCAGCAACGCATCGTACCGCCGAAAGGCGGCGCGCGCGGGCTCAACCTGTCCGTCCCAGCCATAGTGAACGTAGCATTCCATCCGGTGGGTCGCGGCAAAGAGGAAGCGGAAGCCTGGGTTCTCCGGATACCGCGCGATGAGCTGGCGGTAAACCTCCCGGGCGGCGAGTTCCACCTGGCGCGCGCCCGATGACGGGTCCGCCGAGACATACACCCCGTAATCCCACGCAGCCTCGCCTGCTCGGGTCAGGCCCTCGATGACTTCCGGATCGGCCGCCGCCGCTTCGTCGAGGTGGACTCCCGCTTTCTCGAGTTCACCCAAGTCGAGCCTGGCCGGGAGGGCGGCGCGCAACCGCGCGATGGTTGCCAAGTCCTCCTTCCCGCCAACGGTGAGTCGGCCTTCGGCCTCCGGGCTGGTCAGAATCGCCTCTGCCCGGTCGATCAGCGCCACGCATCGGGGCAACTCGGCCGGATCGCCGAGGCTCGCCGCCAGCGTCAACACCCGCGCGTGCCATTCCCGCACCGGCCACGGCGCAACCCGGAATACATTGATCGCAAACAGCGCCTGTTCAGCAATCTGCCGGGCTTGTTCGAGGTCACCGCGCTGGGCTAACGCCTCGGCGAGGGCCAGTTGGGCAAAGCCCATGAACCAGGGCCCGACGCTAACGTGCACATTAAGCGCCCAGGGTGCCGTCACGGCGAGTTGGGCAAATCCCATGAACCAGGGTAGTTGGTAGGCCGAATGCACGGCGGGAGCCGCGCGAATGATTCCGATGGCCGGCTGCAACAGGGCGATGGCCTCAGCCGATCTTCCCTCGCGTTGCGCGGCGATGCCGAGAAAGGAGTTGGCCACGGCGCGACACAGGAGCAGTTCACTGTTGGCGGGCTGCTGGTCCAGTCCGGTCGCGATCTCCGCCAGGCAATCCCGCGCCACTCGCGCCATCTCGGGCCAGTCGCGCAACCAGTAGAGGGGCCACTCTTCCAGGGCGAGGAATCTGACTCGAGCGATGCACCGCTCAAACGATCCCTCGGGTAACTGGTCGTACCCCTCGGCGAACCGGCGCTGCGCCCGCTCGATTTCCCGCCGGGATTCGGCCGTTTCGCCGGCCTGCGCCGCGACCACGGCAAGATGCAGGCAGTGGGAAGTCCATTGCAGCAGGTTCTTCTCATATCCCTTCCGCCCGACGAACGGTTCGATCAGCGCATCGAATTCGCGATAGGCCCTTCGCGTCGCTTCGATGTTCCGGTCGAAAAAGAAGAAGTAATAGCACTCCATCATGTGCGTCAGGGCATAGAGGTAGCGGTAGTCCTGATCATTCGGGCTCAATTCAATGAGCACCCGGTAGTGCTCGCGGGCGATGCGTTCCGCCTCGAGTCCTCTCGTGTGATTGGCGATGAACACCACATAGCTGAGATTGCGCGCCGCTTCGGCCGTTTGCGCGCGAAGTTTCAAGTTGCCCGGATCGGCCTTCAAGGCGTCGGTGCAATAGGCGAGCGACTGCTCGCTCACCGCCACCGCCCGGGGCGTCTCGCCGGCTTGCTCCAAGGCGGTGGCCAGCGCCCGCAGGCTCTTTTCGATCAAGTCGCCGAGGTTCTGGTCCTGCGGTCGGGCGGCCACGAGTTCCTCGACCAACGTTCGGCATTGGTTAGCGGCGGCGACGGCCTCCTTCGGCTTGTTGAAGTTGGCCGCGGCACACTGGGCGTACAGGGCCAGAACCTCCGCCAGTCCCTGCTTCACGCGGAGGTTGTCGGGAAAGCGGGCCTGGAGCGCCTGCCACCGGCGGACGAGATCCCCCTGGCGGACCTCGGAGTATTGCGCCGGAGAGTCGCCCGTCACGAAAGGTTGTTCCCACTCATCCCACAGCCACGCGGCGGTCGCCTCGGGATCATCGGGATTTTCCCGGGCGATTTTCTCGCGCAGCGTCAGCGCCGCCCGGAGGGCCGCCTCGGCGCCGACGCGGTCGTTGAACGACAGCCCCCGGAGGCGGGCCAGGGCGGCGAGCGCATCGGCGTGCCCGCGTTCGGTCTTTGTGCTGCGCAGCGCGGCGGGTAGCGACTCGTAATACCGGACCGTCGCCTCGGTCGCTTTCAGCAATTGGGGCAACCCGCCTCGCTGCTCGAGCACCGGTTTGAGGTCCTGGGTCATCAATCCGACCAGTTGCTCCGCCTGGCCGCGGGCCGCGTCGGTCTCCCGGCGTTGGACGACCGCCCGGCGGAACCCGACCAGCGCGAGTCCCAGGCCCGCCACGAGCGCCAGCAGGACGACCGCGGTCGCGGCGACGGCGGTGCGGTGCCGCCGCGTGAACTTGCCCAGCCAGTAAAACGCGCCCGGCGGCCGCGCGTGGATTGGCCGTTCGGTGAGAAAGCGCTCGACGTCCGCGGCCACCTCCTCTGCCGTCGCGTAACGGCGCCCCGGTTCCTTCGCGAGGCACTTGAGGCAGATCGTTTCCAGATCGCGCGGCAGCGCGGGATTCAGCAGTCGCGGCGGCGGTGGATCGGTGTCGAGCACGAGTCGGAGCGTTTCGGTTGGAGTCGCGGCGTTGAAGGGCGCCCGGCCGGTCACCAAGTGGTAGAAAAGTGCGCCGAGTCCGTAGACGTCAGTGGCCACGCCGATCTCCGCGTACCGTCCCGCGGCCTGTTCCGGGGCCACGTAGCTGGGGGAGCCGAGCATCTGGCCGGTCGCGGTGGCGCCTTCCGAGCTGCCGAGCACCTTGGCCAAACCGAAGTCGGTGATCCGAGGCCGTTCGTCTTCGCCGATGAGGACGTTGGAGGGCTTGAGGTCGCGGTGGAGGATGCCGCGCTGATGCGCGTAGTGCACCGCTCCGGCCAGCAGCCGCAGGATTACCGCCACCCGCCGCGCCGGCAGCGGGCGGCCCGCACCGAGCTCCGCCAGGTTGCGGCCGGCCACGAGATCCATCGCGTAATACGGCTGGCCCTCGCATTCGCCGTAGTCGTGGATCGCGACGATGTTGGGATGCTGCAAACCCGCGGCCGCCGCCGCCTCGAGCTGAAAACGCCGCAACGCCGCCTCGCTCGAGTAAGGGCCCGCCAACAGCAGTTTCACCGCCACCGTGCGGCCCAGCGCCGGTTGGCGCGCGCGATAGACAATCCCCATGCCGCCCCGTCCGAGCTCCTCGGTCAGTTCATACGCGCCAAAGGTTCGGGGCAGGGTCAACCGTGCGGAAGACGTGGCGCCCGTGCCTCCTCCGGAGGGCACCGCTTCCAGCACCGTGCGCAACAGGCAGGCCGGGCAGAGCGGCTCGGCCGTGCTCACGTCCAGCGGGGCGCCGCAACTCTGGCACGTCATGACGCTCATCGGGCGGGGAGGGTAACCCTCGTTGCTTTAACCAATTCCCCGGTCGAAGTTACACGCTGACCGCAGCCAGCAGATGGCGGATTTCGTCGTCGACCTCCGCGGGATCGACGACCGTTTGCGCCACTTCGGCGCGAAAGCGTTCGCCAAAACGCTGCCGCAGCCGGTGCACAGCCACCTTGACCGCCCCCTCGGTCGAATCGAGCCGGCGGGCGATTTCGGCGTAGGCGATCTCACCCCGGCCGCACCAGAGCGCCGCCTTGAGCTCGTCGAACCACGCCGCCTTGCCGTTGGCGGCATATTCGAGCCGCACCGCCGCGAGGGTCACCTCGATCAGGCTCATCGCCCATTTCCGGTCGTAGACCTTTTCCGGCGATTCGGTTGTCGCGGGTTCGTCGCGGAACCGCCCCTCGGCGGCGTGCATGACGTCGAGCGACACGACCGCCTCGCCGCCACCGCGCTTGGCGGCCTGAGCCCGCGCCCGTTCGTGCGAACGGTAGTGGTCGAACGAGTTCAGAAGAAACGTCCGGAACCGTCCGCGCGCTGCATCGGCCTGCGCCACCGCCTCCCGGGCCAGCAGGTCGGCGAGGAACCCCTGGGTAAGATCCTCGGCATCGGCCGGGGCCAGCCCGCGGCGCCGCGCAAAGCCGTAGAGCGGATACCAGTAGATCCGGCAGAGTTCCGCCAGCGCGGCCCGGCCGTCCGCGGTGCCGGCATCGGCCGCGCGCACGATCAGGCTCCAGTGCGTCGTGGCAAATGCGGTCGGACCACGCGCGCCGGTCCCGGGGACATCCGCCGCTGGATTAGTGGAGGTCACGAAATTTACGGTCGCCTGGAGTCTGGCGGTGAAGCCACCCGACGCGAGCCCAATGGAGAATCCCGGATGATCTTGGCTGTGAATATCCTTTCTCCAGAAACCCGCCGTGCCGCCTGGTAAAGGGCGTTCTGCTGGCCAGCAGAATCAGCGCCGCCCCGGGGAACAGGCGGCGACCAGCCTTCGCCCGGATGGTACGGCACGGCAGGCAGCGCGCCGCCCTCCAACTCCTTGCTCGAACGCATTCTACGGCCCGCCGACGGCGCACGGTGTAACCTTTCGCCGGATTTTGGTTAAAGCGAACCGGACGAGGGCAGGTTGTGCGGGTTTTCCAGCAATCCGCCCCGATCCGGTCAACAAATCAACCCTAAAACGCTGCCATGAGAATCAAACACTATCTGCTCATTCCGTCGCTTGCCTTTGCGGCCGCCTGCCTGGTCGGGACGGCTTTGGCCAAACAACCGAAACCACCGGCACCATCCCCGGAAAACCATTTGCTGTCCCAGTGGTATGGCGACTGGACGTACAAGGTGGAGATCTTTGCGACGCCGCTCGGTGAGGGGTCGAAGGCTACCGGCACCTGGACCGGTCGCGCGATCCTCGGTGGCAATGGCAGCGAGTTCATTCTCATCGAGAACGGGGTCCGCTCCCACGAGATCGATTTCTGGGATCCCGCCGCCGGTCATTACGGGTATTTCTACCTGTCGGAGGACGGCTACAATGAGGTCGGAAGCTATGATATGGACGGGACCACGTGCGTGTTCTCGAATACCTTCGTGGGCGAGGATGGCGTCGAGTACACGCTCGCCGGATCGGAGCCGATTTCCAAGGATGGAAAGACGGTCGAAAAGATCATGTGGCTGAGTTGGACCGACAGTGAAGGTTCCCATCGCATCCTGTACCTCTACGAAAAGGCTACCAAGCTGAACAACGGGTGTCCCAAACAGCATTGAAGATGCCCGGTGCCGCGCTGGCGGGTTGGTGATGGCTGCGATCAATGCCCGCACGCACCGTACGGCAGTCCTGAAAATACTAGTACCGCCACGCCTCGCGATCGCCGGATCGCGGGGCGTCGCGCGTCCGCGCAAGCTCGCGCACCGCGGCGCTCAAGGCTGAACCCGGCGCCCCTGCGGCCCCGGGCATGAGGCGGGTTGCCGCGACGGTCTGATTCCGGCCACGCGCCGGCTGTGACGCCGGCTGGACCGGGGGACCAATTCGGTCCAAGCTGCGCCCGTTCGGCCGCGGTCGTGCGTCGCGGCCCGGATTCCCCTCCCCGCATGAGAACCCTTCCCGTCGTGCTGGCTTTCGCGCTTCTGGCGGCCGCCGGCTGCGCGCGGTGGCGGACGGCGCTCGGCGTCGCGGAGCTGCGCTGCGAACGCGACCGCGAGCCGCTAGGCGTGGACGTGCCGCAGCCGCGGCTGAGCTGGACGCTGCAATCCGGCGAACGCGGCCAGGCCCAGACGGCGTATCAGGTGCTGGCGGCCAGCACGCCGGCGCTGCTGGCGCGCGATCAAGGGGATCTTTGGGACAGCGGCAAAGTGACGTCCGGCGAAACGGTCGGCGTGGCCTACGCTGGCGCAACGTTGCTTTCGGCCCAGCAGGTCTTCTGGAAGATGCGCGTATGGGACCGGCGAGGCCGGCCGTCGGACTGGAGTCCGGTGGCGACTTGGACGATGGGGCTGCTGGCGGAAGCTGGCCCGCCTTCGCCCGAGCGCTTCGGCGCGGCAGGCTGGATCACGGATCCCGAGTTGTTCCGCTGGCAGCGCACGCTGCTCGGCTATCGTTCGGAGGACGCAGCGAACCCGGACACCACCAAATGGGTGCAGATCGATCTTGGCGCGGTGCGGGTGATCGACGCCATCCGCCTCGACGCGGTGCGTTACGAGGTGGTGGAGGACACCGGCTTTCCGGAGAGATTCAAAGTCGAGGTTGCCGACGAACCGGACTTCCGCACCGGAACGATGGTCGCCGATTACACGGACAAGGAATACCCCCACCGCTCTCGACGGGGCGTGGAGTTGCCGGTCGCCGGCATCGCCGGACGGTACGTGCGCGTCACGGCCACGCGACTGCGGGTGGAAGAGGGA
>DATIWI010000025.1:0-2233 GCA_035519475.1 Opitutaceae bacterium | reverse complement strand
CCCATCCGTACCTCTACCAGAAGCTCCCCTACGACCCGGTTGCGGACTTCGAGCCGGTCTCGCCGCTCTTCCGCAACTACTTCTTCGTGGTCGTGCCGGCGGGCACGGCGTGGAAGAGCATGGCCGACCTGGTCGCCGCGGCGAAGCGCAAGCCGGGCGACGTGACCTACGGCTCCTGGTTCATCGGCAGTCCGGGGCACCTCGGCGCGGCGCTGCTCGAGGCGGGGACCGGCACGCAGATGACGCACGTACCGTTCAAGGAGATGACGCAGCTCTACACCGCGGTCGGGAACAACGACGTCGCCTGGGCGTTCGGCAGCGTGGCGTCCGCCGGGCCCTCCTATCGTGCGGGCAAGGTCAAGTTCCTCGCCGCAGCGGCGCCGGCGCGGATCGCCGGCTATCCCGATATCCCGACGGTTGCCGAGGCGGGCGGGCCGGCCGGCTTCGAGGTCAAGGCGTGGACGGCAGTGTTCGCACCGCGCGGCACGCCGAAGGCCCTGACAGCGCGGCTGAACGCCGACGTCGCCAAGGCGCTGGCCAAGCCCGATGTGCGCGAGCGCTTCGCCGCGTTCGGCTGCGAGCCGCTCCCTGTCGCGTCGGGCGAGATGGCGAAGCTGCTCGACGCGGAGTCCCGGCGCTACGCCGAGATCATCAAGCGCTCGAAGATCTCCCTCGACTGACGAAAGGGGCCGCCATGAAACTCATCTCGTTCCGCATCGATGGCAAGGCCACGTACGGCGCGATCGCCGGTGAAGGTGTGGTCGATCTCGGCGCACGGCTCGGCGCAAAGTATCCGGACCTCAAGTCACTGCTCGCGGGGCCGGGGCTCGCCGAGGCGCAGGCCGCGCTGAAGGGCGCCCGCGTCGAAGCGAAGCTCGAAGCGGTCACCCTGCTGCCGGTGATCCCGAACCCCGGCAAGATCTTCTGCATCGGCCACAACTACGAGGAGCACCGGCTGGAGACCGAGCGGGACCCGACCGCGCACCCGTCGGTCTTCCTGCGCCTGCCCGAGTCGCAGGTCGGGCACGGTCAGCCGATCCTCTGCCCGCGCGAGTCCGCGCAGCTCGACTACGAGGGCGAGATCGCCATCGTGATCGGCAAGCCGGGGCGCCGGATCGCCGAAGGCGAGGCGTGGGCGCACGTCGCCGGCTACAGCTGCTACAACGACGGCTCGGTGCGCGACTGGCAGCGGCACACCGGGCAGTTCACGCCCGGCAAGAACTTCGTCGCGACCGGCGCGTTCGGCCCGTGGCTCGTGCCGGCCGGCGAGATTCCGGCCGGCGAGCGGCTCACGCTCGCCACGCGCCTCAATGGAAAGGTCATGCAGGAGGGCGCCACGGAGATGATGATCTTCCCGGTTCCGCGATTGATCGCGTACTGCTCGACGTTCCTCCCGCTCGCGACCGGCGACGTGATCGTCACCGGGACGCCGGGCGGCGTGGGCGCGCGACGCACGCCACCGGTCTACATGAAGCCGGGGGACGTGGTCGAGGTGGAGGTGAGCCGGATCGGCGTGCTGCGGAACACGATCGCGGTCGACTAGGCACGAACCTTCGTCCAGCTCGGGGCATTCGCAACACAACGCTTAAAGTGTTGCGAGTCGCCTCTGTGATGCATTGAGAATGGCGCCCAAGAAGGAACGGGCGGCGGGGGTTCTGAGGCGAGCCGCGGCACCGCTCGCGGCCCTACGGGAACTTTCCAGCTAATCCTTCCTGGGGCGAAAGCGCGGGTCCACCCGCCATGGCTCCAAGTGACCCGATGAACTATCCAGCGACCAAAAGGCAAGGCTCGCTACGACCACAAGCCCGCCTGCTATTTGATTGGCCAATGTTGCTGCGGATTGGGCGTCCATTTCTACGTGCGTAGTCAACCCGGCTTCGCATAGCAATTTGACTGCGAAGAACACTGGATCGCCGGCAGGCGGACGATCTCAATCCCGCCCTGCCGCCGCCAAAGCTCCCGCCAGTCCAGCCACCTCCACCATTGCCAGAGGAATAACGCTCTGTATTTACGGTGCAAAGCCTTGCCGTATTCGCCCGCTCGGTGATTTGGATACAATCGACAAACTAGCGGCCAGGGGCATGAAAGGAGCTGTATGGAAGCGGTCGGCAGGGAACCGAATGGGTGGCACATCCCACCCCCTGTGCTGTCGGACGCCGTCTACAACGATCTCCTCGAACGCATCCTTGTCGGCACCTACAAGCCCGGGGAACTGCTGCGGCAAGAGGAGCTC
>DATIWI010000024.1:0-10518 GCA_035519475.1 Opitutaceae bacterium | reverse complement strand
GGTATCCGGCGCCCCTCCCGGGCGTGCACAACAGCCGGTGGCTGGTGTCGCCGGGCGCCCGGGTGCAGGCCCGCTATGGGGAGCACCGGCCGCGGCTGAAGGCCTACGTGCAGGACCTCGTGGGCGCGCACCGGGACGACGGGCGGATCGCCTTCTGGGAAATCTACAACGAGCCGAACCAGTCGCCCGAGACCCTGCGGCTGGAGCAGGACGCGGCCGCGTGGATCAAGGAGACCGGAACCCTGATTCCCGCCACCGCCACGGGCCGGGAATTCTCCGGGGACGCGTTTTCCGATTTTCGCACGTGGCACGAGTACGGGAATTATGACTACGTGGGCGACCCCTCGTCGCTGAATACCGAGTGCATGAACCGGCAGCATCAGAGCGTCCCGGGCATCGTCGCCCACTTCCAGGGGAAAACCGGCTTCATCCTCTGGGAGCTCGGGATCGGGCGGGACAACTGCCGGTTTGCCTGGGACGAGAACCGGGATCACCCACGGCGCGACGAGGCCGTGACGCCGTTTCACGGGGTGATTTATCCCGACGGCCATCCATGGGCGCTCGAGGACGCCCGGGCCCTGCTGGGTCCGCCGCGCTTCGCCGCGACGCCCTTCTTCACGGTGCGGTATTTTGCCGACGCGAATTTCACCCGGCTCGCCAAGACGTCGGTCGTTCCGTTCATCGATTTCGATCTGGGCGATGAACCGGGAACGGGATCGCCGGATGCGTCGGCGCGCATTCCCGAACAGGGATTCTCCATCGAGTACACGGGTTGGATCGTGCCCCCGGCGTCGGGCATCTACATGATCGCCGCCGACTGCGATCATTGGGTGACACTGTCAATCGACGGAATGACGGTCATCGACAAACGGACCCCCGGCCGGGCCGAAGCGACGGGCACGATCCCGCTCACTGGCGGCAAGGAGTGCACGTTCCGCGCCCGGTATGTCCATGACACCGGTGCGGCGAGCCTGCACCTCACCTGGTCCGGCTCCAGCCTGGCCAGGCGGGTGATCGAGCCCTCGGCAGTCGTCGTCAGCCCGGGCGGCTAGCCCTCGTAGCGCGCGCCAGCGCCGCGATCGCGGTTGGACCGCGAGCCGAATGCCGGGCGGATTCCGTGCCGTCGCACTCAGGTGGCAAAATCGCGGTCCTCCATCGCACGCAGCACAAGCTCCTGCGGCACGGCACTGTCATCGAGGCCGACCAGCGCCAGGACAGCGTCGGCCACCGCCTCGGCCTGCAGGAATTTCTCGACCGGCACCGCCCGGTCGCGGGTGGCCTCGGCCCAGAACGGCGTGTCCACGCCGCCGGGCAGCACGGCGGTGACGCGGATGCCGTGCGGCGCGGCCTCTTCGCGCAGGCCCTGGGTAAAGCCGCGCGCGCCCCATTTGGCGGCACAATAGACCGTCTCGGTCGGAATGCCGCGCAGGGCGGCCGTCGACAGAATGTTGACGATGTGCCCCCGCCGCCGCGGCGCCATGATGCGCAGCGCGGCCTGACTGCCGAGAATCACGCCCTTGAGGTTGACCGCCAGCATCAGGTCGATCTCCGCGTCGGTGTAGTCGAGGATCGGGCGGTGCCGGGCAAGACCCGCGTTGTTGATCCACAGGTTGATGGGCCCGAAGGCGCTCTCCGCCTGCGCGGCGAGGGCGCTCAGGTCCCGGGCGGAGGTGACATCAGCCGGCAGGCCCCGGGCGAGGGGAGAGGGCAGCCCGCGGAGGGCCGCCTCCAGGGCCCCGCGATTGACGTCGCTCAGTATGACCCGGGCGCCGGCGGCGCAGAGCGCCCGGGCGAGCGCGAGCCCGATCCCGCGCGCCGCTCCAGTGACGACCGCGATGGAGTCGGAGGGTCGCATCGGCGGAATCAGCCGGAAGCGCTCAATTCCCGCAGGTCCGCGCGGGCGGTTTCGTAGCTGGTGTGGTAGGCGAGCACCGCGGCGTCCGGCGGTTGACGGTGCACGCGGCACCATTCGCGATACAGGGCCGGCCACCAGTTCTCGTGCTGAGTCAAACCCTTCTCGCGGTAGCTCCTCCAGTCGATCAGCACTTTCGACCAGCATTTGTCGCCGTAGGCGACGGCCTCCTTGGGCTCGCCGATCGCATTCACGTACCACTCGCGGCCGATGCGCGCGTGCAGGACTTCGTCAGCCCAGTCGTAGTCCTGGATCAGGGCGGAGAAGGGATCGCCCGACGCCACCCCGACCTCCCACTCGAAGCGCTTGCCGGTCTTGGGCATGAGGCCCTGCTCGATGAAATAGAGCACGCCGTGTCGCTCCAGCGGCGCCAGCTGCGTGTTGAGCGCCAGCGACCAGGTGGAATTGACGCGCACGAACTTCGGCCAGTCGATGCCCGCCCGGGCAAAGCCGACCTCGCCCATCATGGCGTGGCGCGCCTCATCCCACAGCTGGCGCGTCATGTCCACATAATAGGCCCACGGCTTGCCGCGCGTCTCGGTGATGATGCTCGCCATCATTTCGGGCACGTCGATCTCGCGCAGCCGTTTGTAATACATCATGAGGACCTTCGGCGGCGCGGGCAGCTTCTCATCGTAGAGAAAGACTTCGGCGTGGACACCCATGTTGTAGGGATCGGGGAAGCGCTCGTCGCGCCTGGGCACGGGGTCGTAGGTGTGCGGCATTCGCGAGAACTGCCGCGACGGCGCGGCCGCCTCCGCGGGCTGCGACCCGTCGAGGCCGCCGGCTTGGCGGAGCAGGCCCTGCAGCCGCTCGCCCCACGAGCCCAGTTCCGCGCGCTTCTCCGGCGCGACCAGCGCCTGGAGGGCCGCCGCACCGTACGCCAGCATCTCCTCGATCTCGAGCAGGGCGAACCGGCAGAGGCGCACGCTGGGATGGTCGGCCAGCCGGTTGGTTTCCTCCAGGTGGCGGTGCAGGGCATCGCGTAACGCCGGCAGGGCGTGCGCGTAGAGGCCGAGCAGCAGCGCCTCCGTGTCCGGCGCGGCGAGGATCTCGTCGAAGAACACGTCCAGCGCGGCATGGGGCACGGCATCGAGCCCGAGTGGCGGTTCGCGCATTTCGGCCACGCGCCGGCGCCAGGCGGCGGCATGCTCGGCGCAATAGTAGGCGTGCAGGCTGAAGCCCATTTTGAGTTCGTAGATCGGCTCGGCGGTGAGGCGGTCGACGAAGATCTGGTGCAGCCGGCGGAACGCCCAATGATGCCGTTTCAGCCGGCTGACACAGGCGTCGACGGAAAGGCCGACGGCCATGGCCTCGGTCAGGGTGGCGATGCCGGCGAGCGGCGGAAGGTTGCGATAAGGGCGATAGGAACTCGGGTCCATGTTGGCGGGGGTGAAACCGCGCCCAAGATACCGTGTTTCGATTGCTTTCGCGAATGCGCGGGCCTCCCAAATCCGGCGTTGGCCCCAGCCCGCCCGCCTTCGCCGAGCCTACGGCGCGGCACCTCGCCGTAGCTTTCGCAGCGCGAAAGCGTAGGCGGGTGGCCTGCCAGCCGTAGCCGCGACGCTGCGGAGGTGAACGCCGTCCTTCGCCAGGCCTACGGACGGCAGCCTTCGCCTCCGCCCACTGCGGCGAAGGCTGGTGGACTCTACTGGGCTCGAACCAGCGACCTCTTCCATGTCAAGGAAGCGCTCTAACCAACTGAGCTAAGAGTCCAACCGCGCGGAGGGGGGCTGTATGGCCCAACGGGCGGAGCGGAGGCAAGGATAAACCGCCGCGGCGGCCGGCGCGAAAAGTACCGCGGCCGCCTCAGCGCCCAACGGTTCCGACGGACTCAACCGGTCGGTTGCGCAGACTGCGCCGCTTCCGGGAGCTCCTGGCCAAAATGGGGTGCGCCGCCGCGGATCAGGGCGGGCAGCGCGGCCGCCATCGAGGTTCCCCGCGCGCTCGTGCTCATCTTCGTGCGCCAGAGGAGACGCTGCTCGCCCCGGGATAGCGCGGCATGGTCAAAGGCGGAAACGATGAAGTAGTAGACGTCGTCCGCGATCTCGTCGATCAGGCGGCTGGTGAGCCGGTCACGCCGGCGAAACATCTCCAGAGGACTGACGGACTGCAGCACGCCCGCGGCGCTGGTCGGTCTCATTCCCGGCAGCTGCGCGCCCCAAGGCTGGTTCGAAGTGGCGCCGGCCGTCAGCGTTTCCGCCTGGAGCGCGGCCTGCAGATCCGCCGCGAACTTGCGTCCGCCCACGAGGGCGGCCCGGTCGAGCAGGTTGCGGAGGCCGAGATCGGCCAGATCAGCGCCGGGATTGCCGTGAATGCCCCAGTTGTAGAACAGCACCACGGATGGCGGGTGGTCGGCGGTTGCCATTTGGTAGTGGCGCACGCCGAGCGCGGCCCGCAGCTGTGCATCGAGCGCCGCCTCCGTCGGGGACGGATCTGCGGCGTGGGCCTCGCCCACGTCGTGCTGGCCGGCGCAGTGGATCAAGACGTAGACCGGTTGTTCCGCAGAGGGAGCCGGCACCTGGCGCCCGGCGTCGGTGCACTCGGTGAGGGCAAACACCGTCACGCTGCCGCGGTGCGGCCGGTCGGCGGCGCCGGCCGCGGGCGGAGCGTCCGCAGCGCCGATCGCGCCGGCGGGAGCCAGGCCGATCCCGAGCGCGAGCCCGATGATTGCGCGGTGCATGCGATCAGTCTCGCCGTGCGCCCGGCGATGTAAAGTCCGCAGCGCGGGCGACGGCGCGTCTTGTATTCGCCCCCAAACCTGTCCATTCCCTATGGCGGTTTCACCCCATGCTCCAAACGCTTCGCATCCGGAACCTGGCCCTGCTGGAGGAGATCGACCTGGATTTCGAGCCCGGCTACACGGCCGTGACGGGCGAGACGGGGGCGGGCAAGAGCATCCTGCTGGGGGCGCTCAGCCTGCTGGCGGGCGCGCGGGCCGAGAAGACCGTGATCCGGCAGGGTGCGGGAGCCTGCGAGGTGGAGGCGGCGCTCTTCTTCGCGGACCCGCGGGGGATGGACGCGCTGCTGGTGTCGCTGGATCTGCCGCGCTGCGAGGACGGACTGCTCATCCTCAAACGCAGCCTGCCACGCGACAAGGCGCCCAAGATCACGGTCAACGGCGGCCTGGCCACGCTCGCGGCGCTGCAGGCGCTGGGGGAACGGTGGATCGATTTCCACGGGCCGAGCGAGCCGCGGCGACTGCTCAAGGAGACGGCGCAGCTGGAATTGCTCGACGCCTATGCGCGGGCCGGCGCGGCGCTGGCGGCCTACCAGGAGTGCTACCGCGCCTGGCGCGGCCTGCAGGCGGAACGGGCGCGGCTCGCGGCGGAGACGCGGCTGCCGCCCGAGCAGATCCAGTTTCTGGAGGACCAGCTGGCCAAGATGGGCCAGCTGGAGCTGACGGCCGAGGCCATCGAGGCGCTGGAACGGGACTTTCAGCGCCTGAGCAGGGCGCAGGAATTGACCGAATTGTCCCAGGCGCTGGCGGCGGGCCTTGGTGGGGACGAGGGCCTGCTGGGCCGCCTCGCCCAGCTCATCCGCGAGGCGCGCCACTTGGAAGCGCTGGATCCCGCCAGCAAGGCGCTGGCCGACCGGCTGGCGTCGGCCTCGGTGGAGCTCGCCGATTTGGGGGCGGAATTCGCCGGCTTGAGCCAGCAGCTCGCCTTCGAGCCCGAGCAGGCGGCGCAGCTTGAGGCGCGGATGAATGCCTGGCTCGACCTGAAGCGCCGCCACGGCGGCGACGTGCGGGCGGTGCAGGCGGCCCGCGACGACATCCGGCGCCGCCTCGACGTGCAGGGCGATCTGGAGGGCGCGCTGGCGCGCCTCGACCGGCGGGTGGCGGAGGCGGGGCGGGCGGCGCGCAAGGAGGCGGAGGCGCTGCGGCTCGCGCGCGAAAAGGCCGCGCGGGAGCTGGCGCGGACGGGCGCGCGGGCCCTTGCGCAGCTCGGCTTCGTGAAAGCCGACTTCCAAGTGCGGCTCGCGACCCTGCCCGACCTGGGCCCGACCGGCGACTGCGCGTGCGCGTTTCTCTTCTCGCCCAACGTCGGCGAAGCGCCGCTGCCGCTCAGCCGCATTGCCTCCAGCGGCGAACTCGCCCGCGTGATGCTCGCGCTCAAGACCATTCTCGCCGACCTGGACAGCATTCCGGTGCTCGTGTTCGACGAGGTCGATTCCAACGTGGGCGGTGAGGTCGGCGGCATCGTGGGCGAGAAGCTGGCCGCGATCGGCGCGCGGCATCAGGTGCTTTGCGTCACCCACCTGCCGCAGGTCGCGGCGCACGCGGCGAATCACCTGGTCGTCACCAAG
Organism: Opitutaceae bacterium; assembly: GCA_035519475.1. GTDB lineage: Bacteria > Verrucomicrobiota > Verrucomicrobiia > Opitutales > Opitutaceae > Fen-1467. Next base: position 4,298 of record DATIWI010000024.1, on the reverse strand, counting down.
GACCAGGCGCAGAACCGCGCGGTCGTGTCCATCGCGCCGGTCCACGGCGACCGGAAGGCGCGGATCGGCGAGCTGGCCCGCATGCTCGGCGATCGCGGCGCGAAGAGCGCGCGGGCCCATGCGGAGGAACTGCTGGGCGGCTGAGCCGGCGGCCGCCGCGAGTTTCAGCGGCTGTGGCTCACTTACGGCGGCGGCAGCCGGGCGGCGAGCGCCGCAAACGCTTGGACGAGCTCCTGATTGCCGGCCTTGCGCGCTGCCGCCAGACCGCGCTCGAGCAGCAGCCGGGCGGCGGGCTGGGCGGGATTGAAATCGATCAGCGCGCGGATGCAGGCGGCCGCCCGCTCCACCTGGCCGGCATCGAGCTGTTGCTGGGCCAGCGCGGCCACGTCGTCGGCGCCGGCTGGCCGACGCACCAGCGCACGCGCCAGCCACGTCTGCGCCTCGGTTTCCCCGCCGAGCGCGAGCAGGCACCGGCCCAGGCCCAGCTGGGCGTCGGCCGCATCCGGATCGAGGCGGACCGCCTCGCGGTACGCCGCGACGGCCTCCGCGGGGCGGCCGCCGGCCTCGAGTGCGGCGCCGAGGGCGGCGCGCAGATTCGGAGCAGCCGGCAGCGCCCGCACGCCGCGCTGCAGTACCGCGAGCGCGTCGGCGGGCCGCTTCTGCCCGCGCAGCAGCCCCGCCAGGGCGAGGTAGAGCGAGGGAGTCTGCGGCGCGGCGGCCACGCCGGCCTCAAAGGCGGCGCGCGCCTCGGCCGGCCGGTCGAGCTGGAGGTACAGGAACCCCAGGGCCTCGTGCGCCTGGCCATCCGCGGGCGCCCGCCGCGCGGCCCGGCGATAGAACGGCAGCGACGCCTCCCACTGACCGGCCTGCAGGCTCCGTCCGCCCTGCACATCCAGGCGATAGGGGTCGAAGCTCCACGCATACACTTTGTACAGCAGCGGATCGTTCGCCTCGATGAACCGGCCGGCCGCGCTGCCGAGGCGGCGCTGTTCCGCGGCGTGAACCGCGTCGCCCGACTCCTCGTAGAGTTCGGCGAGCAGGCTGTGCGCCGGGGGAAAAGCCGGGGAGGTGCGCACGATGGTTTCGAAGCGCCGCTGCGCCTCCTCGCGATCGCCGCGTTGCAGGGCGATCCGGGCCAGACCGAGCAGGGCGTAGGGATCCTGGGGCACCTGCGCGAGGCGCCACTCGTACTGGACGCGGGCTTCGTCGGTGAAGCCGAGCTTCAGCAGCAGGTCCGCCAGCTTAAGCCGGGTGAGGCGGTAATGGGGCGCGAGGCGCAGGGACTCTTCAAGAAAAGTACGGGTGCCCTCCATGTCGCCGAGATTCTGACAGGTATCGGCGAGATAATAGGACCACTGCGCGTTGCCCGGCTCGAGGGCCCGCAGGCCGCGTTCGACCTGTTGGGCTTCGCGGTAGAGGCCGTTGGCATGGTAGAGACACGCCAGCTCGGTCAGAGCGGGGAGAGGCTGGTCGAGCCGGTTGGCCGCCGCCGTGGCCGCCCGCACGCGGCAGGCAAATTCCTCGGGCCAGGCGGAGAGATCCGGCAGGGGCGGCACGGCGGCGCGCACGACGGCAGCCGTCTGCCGCTCGCGCCACACCTGCCACGCCATCCCGGCCGCCGTCAGCAGGCCGGCGACGAGCACGGCAGCGGTGACGGCCTGGACCTTACGCACAGACGGAGCCTCCGCAACGGCGGCGTGCGCGTTCGTCGATCCCCCGCAGGGGTGATGGCGGGCGGCAGCGGCTCATCGCCTCTTCCACAGAAGCACCCGGCTCAGCCGATCGTACGGCGGATAGGCATGAAAGCCGCCGGTGATGATCTCCGGCACGCCGTCCCCGTCCATGTCCGCCACGGCCGTCACGAGGAGGTGGGTCGGCGTGCGGGCCAAAACGACAGGGGTGAAGTTTTGGTGCCCGTCGTTGAGCCATGCCATCATGGAAACCGCGTTGGGATTGGACCAGTCGTTGAACGTGCTCACGGCGAGCAGGTCGATCGTGCCGTCGCCGTTGAGATCGGCGGCGCTCGGTCCGTAGGCGCCGGGGAAGTCGCCCACCCGGTGGAAGGCCCAGCGGTGGCCGCCGAGGTTCTCGATCCACTGGATCCCGTGCCACGGGCGCGGGCCGGGGCGCGCGTAGTCGAAGGCATCGCCGTTGGTGTAGACGAAGTCGGGCCGGCCGTCGTGGTTGACGTCGGCGGCGATCAGACCGCTGCTCCCGTAGTCCTCGTTGGTCGAGCCCCAGATGATCGTGTCCTTGAATTTCCCGCCGCCCAGGTTGTCGAACAGGTGCACCTCCTCCCATTCCTGCGAAATGAGGTCGGCGAATTCGAGTTTTCCGTCGCCGTAAAAATCGGCCACGGGCGTGTGGATGGGGCCCGACTGGGTGTTCACGACGTGGCCCTCGAAATTCCAGTCGCCCTTGTTCTCCAGCCACAGCGTCTCGCCCTGATCGTAGCCGAAGCAGCCGACCACGAGTTGGGTGACGCCATTGCCGAGCAGGTCGGCGCCGCGGACGTCGGCCACGCGCGCCAGGTGCTCGGCGATCACGTGCCGGCGGAACTGCCCGTTGCCCAGGTTCTCGAAGATGACGACCGTGCCGATGCGGTCGTTGTTGGGAAAGATCTGCCCCATGCCGGCCACGAGCAGGTCCAACCGGCCGTGGTGATAGACGTCATAGGCCTGCACATGGCCCGGCGCCATGACGTCGCCGATCGTCGACTCGGTGTAGACGCCCCGGGGGGTCTGGCGGATCCAGCGAAGCTGGTTGGCCTGGGCGTCGCACACGACGATGTCAGGCAGACCATCGCCATCGAGGTCGACGACCTCGAGGTGGGCGATCCAGGGATGGCCGGTGACGGCATCGCCAATGGGCTGGGAGGCATACCCCAGCGATGGGGTGGCGCGAGGCACACCGGCGGCCGCCGGTGCCGCCGCGGGGGGCGGTGATCCCGGGCGCATGGCAAAAAAGACGATGGCGCCAATCAACACCAGCGCCACACCTCCCAGAACGCCCAGGGTGACCGCAGGAGGCTTCGATGCAGGCATGGAACAGTGCCATTGCTACGCCGGCGGGGGCGCCGAGGAAACCAAAAAACGCCGGGCCGGCTCCAGGCTGCCGGGCCGATCCGCGCGCCGGGCTCAGGGCGCCGCCGCCGCGGCCGGCCGGAAGCTGCGCCACTTTTCCAGCGGCACGGCCGCCAGGGCGATGATCAGCGCAAAGAAGACAATGAAGGCCACCAGCCAATTGAAGGCGGCCTGGGTGAAGCCATAGGAGTGCAGCCCCACGCCGAGCATGTTCACGCCGAACCAGCTCCAGCTCGTGACGACGTTGCCGAACACCGCGAGCATCATCAGGCCGCGCTGCCGCACGAGTCCTCCCCAGCGGCAGTGCAGAATGATCGCGTTCCAGAGCACGATGATGAGCGCGCCGTTCTCCTTGGGATCCCAACCCCAGAAGCGACCCCATGACTGGTCGGCCCAAATACCGCCCAGCACGGTACCCGTGAAACTGAACAGCGTCGCGAAGCACACGATTCCATAGACCATCCGTTCCAGCATCTTCCCGTTGGTTTCCGCGCCGGCTTGGGCAATCGCCGCCGCTTCCGTCGCGGGCGCGCCGCCGGGCCGCTGCCCCAGCCACGTCGTGAACACGCCCATGACGATGTAGATGATGGCCAGGATGCCGGCCAGGAAGGTCGAACCATAGCCCATCGTGATGGCGAGCACGTGCGTGGTGAGCCAGAAATTGGAATCAAGCACCGCGCGCATCATCTCCATCGTGTCGCCGCTGAGCGCGAGGTGGTGGGCGATGAGCAGCGTGGCGAAGCCGATGATTCCTCCGGCCGCGGCGCCGATGGCGTTCCGATAGATTCGTTCCAGCACCAGGCACAGCACCACCGCCACCCAGCCGACGAAAAGGGCGGAGGAATACAGGTTGGTCACGGGGGGCCGGCCTTCCAGCCACATGCGCGTCGCGATGCCCGCGGTGCTCGCCGCAAACGCCAGCGCCATCATCCAAAAGGCCGCGGGCTGCAGCGCACCCGGCCACCTCAGCCACGACACCACGGCCAGCAGGAAGGCGAGCACGTAGAGGATCATGCCGGAGTAGAACGGCTGCGCCTGGTTGAAGGCGGCCTCGAGGCGGCACTTCCGGAGCTGGGATCCGAACCGGCCGGCCAGTTGCCCGGTGTACAGGCGGACGATCTCGTTGAAGTCCTTCGGCTGCTTCAGGCGCCAGGCATGGCCGAGCCCGGCGTAGGCCAGGACCGTCGGGTTGATCTCCCCGCGCCGGAAAGTCTC
>DATIWI010000023.1:0-5585 GCA_035519475.1 Opitutaceae bacterium | reverse complement strand
GAGATCACCAACGCGGCGCAGCGCGAGCAGGTGATGACTCAATTCGCCCGGCGCGGCGCCACGATCATCGTGGCCGTCGGCTTCACGCAGGCCTCCGCGGTCGAGCGGGTCGCGCGGGAGTTTCCGGCGGTGAAGTTCACCATCATCGACGGGACCGTCGATCTGCCCAACGTCCAGTCGGTCAACTTCCGTGAGCAGGAGTCGTCCTTTCTCTGCGGCATGCTGGCCGCCCTGGCCTCGAAGACGGGCAAGATCGGCTTTGTTGGCGGCATGGACATTCCGCTGATCCGCAAGTTCGCGCTGGGCTACCAGGCCGGCGCGCACCACGTCAATCCCGGCATCGAGGTGTTTGAGAACATGACCGGCACCACCCCCACGGCGTGGGGCGATCCCACCAAGGGCACGGAACTCGCCCGGAGCCAGTTTGGCCGGGGCGCCGATGTCATCTTTCATGCGGCCGGCGCGACCGGTCTCGGCGTGATGCAGGCGGCGCAGGACGCGGGCCGGCTGAGCATCGGCTGCGACAGCAACCAGAATTACCTCCATCCCGGCAGCGTGCTCACCTCGGCGGTCAAGCGCGTGGATGTGGCGGTCTACCGGGCGTTCCGGGATGCCCGGAACGGCACGTGGAAGGCCGGTCCGCTGCTGCTCGGACTCGCGGAAGAGGGGGTGGATTGGGCGCTCGACGAGCACAACCGCGCGCTCGTCACCCCGGAAATGGAGCGGCGCGTCAACGAGGCCCGTGCCGACATCATCAGCGGCAAGGTGAAGGTCCCGGAATACAAGGCGCCGTGAGCGCGGGGCCCACCGAGCGTCCGGCGGAGCCGACCGGGTCGGGGCGCGGCCGTCCCCCGGCGCTGGAATTGCGCGGCATCGACAAACGTTTTGGCGCCGTGCACGCCAATCGGACGGTCTCCCTGACGGTCGCCTCCGGGACCATTCATGGACTCATCGGCGAGAACGGCGCCGGCAAGTCCACGTTGATGAACATCGTCTACGGCTTTCACCGCGCCGAGGCCGGCGAAATCCGGGTCCACGGCCGCCGCGTCGAGATCCACCGCCCGCACGATGCAATCGCGGCGGGCATCGGCATGGTCCACCAGCACTTCATGCTGGTGGAGGACTTCACGGTGCTGGAGAACGTCATGCTCGGGGTCGAGGGCGGCCGGCTTCTGGCCGGCGGACGCGCGCGTGCCCGCGCCGAGCTCGAGCGCATCGCCCGGGACTACGGACTGGCCGTGCCGCTCGACGCCGTGGTGGAACATCTGCCGGTCGGGGTGCAGCAGCGGGTGGAGATTCTGAAGGCGCTCTACCGCCGGGCGGAGATTCTCATTCTCGACGAGCCGACCGCGGTGCTCACCCCGCAGGAGACCGACGGGCTCTTCCGCCTGCTCGCCCGGCTGCGCGCCCAGGGCAAGACCGTGATTCTCGTCACGCACAAGCTGCGCGAGATCATGGCTGCCACCGACCGGGTCACGGTCATGCGCCAGGGCGCGGTCGTGCATGAAACGGCCACCGCCGGCACCTCCGAGCGGGCGCTGGCCGAGAAGATGGTGGGGCGGGCGGTCTCACTGCGGGTGGAGAAGACGCCGGCGCGTCCCGGGCCGGTGCTGCTGGCGGTGAGGGATCTCGAGGTGCGCGACCGTTTTGGCGTGACGCGGGTCAAGCGGGCGAGTTTCGAAGTGCGCGCGGGCGAAATCCTGGGCGTGGCCGGCGTGGCGGGGAACGGGCAGTCGGAACTGCTCGAGGCGCTGGCCGGCATTCTCCCTCCGAGCGGGGGCGAGATCGTGCTCGCCGGCACCCCGCTGATGCGCCGCGGACTTGGCCCGCGCGCCCGGCGGCGGCTCGGTCTCGCGCATGTGCCGGAGGATCGGTTGCGCATGGGCACGGTGGCCGCCTTTTCCGCCCAGGCGAACGCGATGCTGGGCTACCAGGAGCAACCCGCCTACAGCCGCGGCGGGTTCCTCCGCGGCGCCGCCATCCTCGCCGGCTGCGAGCGGAAGATGCGCGATTACGACGTGCGACCGCCCGATCCCCGGCTGCGGCTGACCGCGTTTTCCGGCGGCAACCAGCAGAAGCTCGTCCTCGCCCGGGAGATCGATGGCGATCCGCGGGTCCTGCTGGTCGGCCAGCCCACCCGCGGCGTCGACATCGGGGCGGTCGAGTTCATTCACCGGCGCCTGGTCGGGCTGCGCGACGCGGGCAAGGCGCTGCTGCTGGTGTCGGTCGAACTCGACGAGATCCTCGGCCTTGCCGACCGCATCCTGGTCATGTTCAATGGCGAGATCGTCGGCGAGGTGGCCGCTGCCGACGCCACCGAACAGAAGCTCGGCCTGATGATGGCCGGCGTGAAGGAGGGGCAGTCATGAGGGGGCCGGGCCGGCTGCCGCGCTGGGCCGATCTCGGGCTGCTCCCGATCGTCAGCCTGCTGGCCGCGCTCGCGGCCTCGGCGGCGATCATCGCCCTGATCGGGGAGAGCCCGTGGGAGGCGCTCCGCCTGCTGGTGGCGGGAGCGTTCGGTTCGCCGGAGGCGGCCGGCTATACGCTGTACTACGCGACGAACTTCGTGTTCACCGGCCTCGCGGTGGCCGTCGCGTTTCATGCGGGGCTGTTCAACATCGGGTGCGAGGGGCAGGCGTACGTCGGCGGACTGGGCGTTGGCTTGGCGTGCCTGGGGCTGGATCACCACTGGCCGCTCTGGGCGATCCTGCCGGTCGCCCTATGCGCCGCGGCCGGCTTCGGTGCCGCGTGGGCGTTCATCCCGGCCTGGCTGCAGGCGCGGCGCGGCAGCCACATCGTGATCACCACGATCATGTTCAATTTCATCGCGTCGGCGTTGATGACCTGGCTGCTCGTCGAGGTGTTGATCAAACCGGGGCAGCAATCACCCGAATCCCGCGAATTCGCGGCCGCCGCTTGGCTGCCAACCGTCCGCGGGCTGCTCGGCCGCTCCGGCCGTTCCCTCGGCGCGTCGCCGCTCAATCTCGCCTCCGGGTTTGCCCTGGTGGCGGCAGTCTTGGTGTGGATCTACCTCTGGCGCACGCGCTGGGGCTACGCGTTGCGGGTGGTCGGGCAGAATCCGACGGCGGCCGTCTATGCCGGCATTTCGCCGCCGCGCGTCATGCTGGCGGCCATGCTGATCTCGGGCGCGCTCGCCGGCGGGCTCGGCCTCAATGAGGTCATGGGCGTGCAGCACCGGCTGCTCCTCGATTTCCCCGGGGGCGCGGGCTACGTGGGCATCGCCGTCGCCCTCATGGGCCGCAACCACCCTCTCGGCATCTGCCTCGCGGCGCTGCTGTTCGGTGCGCTCTATCAGGGCGGTTCGCAGCTGTCCTTCGACCTGCCGCGCATCAACCGCGACATGGTCGTGGTCATCCAGGGGCTGGTGATCCTGGCCTGCGGGGCGCTGGAGAACCTGTTCCGCGTCCCGCTTGCCGCGCTCTGGGCGCGACGGCGGCCGGCCGGGGCGGGGGAGTGAGCGATGGAAACATACACGCTCGTTGTCCTGCTGCTGGCTGCGACGATCCGCGTGGCGACGCCGCTGCTGCTCGCCGCCTTGGCCGGAATGTTTTCCGAGCGCTCGGGAGTGATCGACCTGGGGCTGGAGGGCAAAATGCTCGGCGCGGCGTTCGCCGCCGCCGCCGTCTCGGCCGTCACCGGCTCGGTGTGGGCGGGGCTGGCCGCGGGCATGCTCGCCTCGGTGGCGCTCGCGCTGCTGATCGGGTTCGCCTGCATCACCCACCGCGGCAACCAGGTCGTGGCCGCCATGGCCGTGAATATCATGGTGGCCGGACTCGGACCGTCGCTGGCGCTCGCGTGGTTCCACCTCGGCGGGCAGACGCCGCAGCTTGACGCCCCGGGACAGCGGTTTGTCGGGATCCCCTGGCCGTGGGCGGAGCAGGCCCGGGCGGTGCCGTTCCCGGGGTTGCTTTACGCGGAGTTGCTGAGCGGCCACAGCCTCATCGTCTACCTCGCGGCGGCCCTCGTGCCGGCCGGCGCCTGGGTTCTGTACGGGACGCGCTTTGGCCTCCGCCTGCGGGCGGTGGGCGAGAACCCGGCGGCGGTGGACACGGCGGGCATCGCGGTGAGCCGCCTGCGCTACCAGGCCGTGCTCATCTCCGGCGTGCTGTGCGGGGTGGCGGGCACGTATCTCTCGACCGCGGCCAGCTCGGGTTTCGGACGCGATATGACCGCGGGCCGGGGCTATCTCGCGCTGGCCGCGCTGATCTTTGGCAAATGGCGGCCCTATCCCACGCTGGGGGCCTGCCTGCTCTTTGCGTTCACCGACGCGCTGGCCACCCGCCTGCAGGGCGTCGCGCTGCCGCTGGTCGGCGTGATTCCCGTGCAGTTCATTCTGGCGCTGCCGTACGTCCTCACCGTACTCTTGCTCGCCGGTTTCGTCGGCCGGGCGGTTGCGCCGAAAGCCATCGGCTTGCCGTATGCCAAGGAGGATTGAGCCGGCAGACCATGACCATCGAGGAAAGACTCAAGGCCCATCTCGGCCGGACGCCCGACACCGCCCGGGCGGTTTTCGTCGCGGCGAATGCCACCGTGATCGGCGACGTGACCCTGGGCCCGCAGTCGAGCGTGTTTTATGGCGCGGTGTTGCGCGGCGACATCGCGCGCATCGTCGTGGGCGAGGGCAGCAATCTGCAGGACAATGTCGTTGTTCACCTGGAAGATGACGGCGATACCGTCATCGGCGCGTGGTGCACCATCGGCCACGGCGCCATTGTCCACGCGTGCATGATCGAGGACGAGTGCCTCATCGGGATGGGCGCCACGGTGCTCGATCGCGCGCGGATGGGCGCGCGCAGTCTCGTCGGCGCCAACGCGCTGGTGAAGGAGGGCTTCACCTGTCCGCCGGGTTCGCTCGTGGTCGGCGTGCCGGCGCGCGTGGTGCGCCCGCTGACCCCGGAGGAACAGGCCGGCCTGCGCCCGTGGGCGGAGAAATACGTCGCGGTCGCCCGGGCCCACGCCGCGCGGGAGAAATCGCTCCGCGAGGTGTAAGGACGGACCCCCCGGCGGCGACTGATAAGGCGGAATGAGTCCGTCCACCGCCCACGAACCGCAGTTCCGCGCCTGGCTGGAGGAGCATCGCGGCATCTTCGGCAAGGTGGCGCGGTCGTACGGGCGCGGCGAACACGAGATCGCCGAGTTGCAGCAGGAGATGATGTTCCAGGTGTGGCTGTCCCTCCCGCGCTTCGCCGGCCAGGCGAAATCCTCGACATGGATCTACCGCGTGTGCCTGAACACAGCGCTGACCTGGCGGCGGGGAGCGGAGCGCCGCGAACGCCGGTTCGACCGGCAGGCAGATCCGGCCGCCTTGGCGGCCGAGAGCGCGACACCGGCCGATTTGGCGGGCGAGCGGGAACTGCTCGAGAACCTCTATGCCGCGATCCAAGCCTTGGCCGAGGTCGACCGGGCGCTGGTGCTGTTGTCGCTCGACGGGTTCGCCTATCGTGAAATCGCCGAGGTGACGGGGCTGACGGAAAACCATGTGGGTGTGGCTTTGACCCGCGCCCGCAAACGCCTCGCGACCCTGATGAAAGGAGCCATCGATGAACTGGAGTGATCTGCAGTCG
>DATIWI010000022.1:0-2676 GCA_035519475.1 Opitutaceae bacterium | reverse complement strand
GGCTTCAGCACCCCGGACATCACGGACGTGTGGACGCCGTTGGTGATTTCGGCTCCGGATCAGACCCGGGGCAATCACATGTTCCAGGGCATCGGGCGGCTGAAGCCGGAGGTCACCCTCGATCAAGCCCACTCTGACCTGGCCCTGATCAGCGAGCGGATGGCGCAGGCCTTTCCGGAGACCAACCGGGGCTTCGTTCCCCACCTGCTGCCGCTTCGTGAGGTGTTTTTGAAATCGGACCTGCGCGACCCCTGCTGGGCGCTCTTGGGCGCGGTCGGGTTCGTGCTCGCGGTGGCGTGTGCCAACGCCGCCAATCTCTTCCTCGCCCGCGCCCTCGGCCGCCAGAAGGAATTCGCCGTGCGGGCGGCCTTCGGGGCCACTCGCTGGCGCCGGATCCGCCAGTTGCTGACGGAAGGCGCGCTGATTGCCGCGGCCGCCGGAGTCCTCGGACTCCTGTGCTCCTACGCTGGCGTGCGCCTGGTGCTGGCCCTGGTCCCGATCGAGATACCCCCGTGGCTCAACTTCCGCGTGGATTGGGGCGTCACGGCGTTCAGCGCCGGAGTCTCGTTGCTCACCTGCCTTCTTTTCGCCCTCGCTCCCGCGTGGCGGGTGTCGCTGGCCACGGGCCAGGAGTGCCTCGAAGAATCCACCCACGGAACCCGGGAATCCCGGCACAAGAGCCGGCTGCGCGCCCTGCTCGTGGCCGGCGAGGTCGCCCTCGCCACGCTGCTCCTGTGCGGCGCCGGCTTGATGTTCCGCACGATCCGCAACCTGCGCCGGATGGACACCGGATTCGAGCCGCGCCAGCTGGCGGTCTGTTCGCTGGACCTGCCGGCGGTAAAATACGACACACCGGAAAAACGCGCCGCCTTCTATCGTGCCTTCCTGCAGAAGCTGGGCGCGCTGCCCGGCGTCGAATCGGTCGCCGCCGTGTCCGCCCTGCCGATCCGGGACCGCGGCAATTTCTCCGTCTTCTGCGTTGACGGCCGCCCGGCACCGGAGCCGGGCGCGTATCCCAACGCGAGCATCCGCGCGGTCACGCCCGGGTATTTCGACACCATGAAGATCCCGCTGCTGCAAGGCCGCGAATTCACCGCCGCCGACCGGGCCAACGGCGCGGGTGTCATCATCATTGATACCCTCTTCGCCCGCCAATTCTTCCCGGACGTGAATCCGCTCGGCCAGCACCTCAAGTGGGGGGCGGCGGATCCGACCACCATGGAAATCGTCGGCGTCGTCGGCGACGTGAAACCGTTTGGATGGGAGACCGGTGATCCCCAGCCCGCCTTCTACCTGCCGCACGCCCAATGCACGTTCAGCCAGATGACCGTGGTCGCCCGCCTCGCGGGCACCGATTTTGGCGGGTTCGCCCTGGGCTTCCGACAAAGTCTGCGTGCCCTCGACCCTGCGCTCCCCTCCGCTCCCCTGGCCTCAATGGAGGAGGTCGTGCGGCAGTCGTTCTGGCAGCGGCGCCTCCTCGCCCAGCTCGTGGGCGTGTTTTCCGCGCTGGCCCTTGCCCTCACCGCGGTCGGCATCGCGGGCATGATCGCCTACACGGTTGCGCAACGCACGCATGAGATTGGCGTCCGCATTGCCCTCGGCGCCCGTGAAACCGATGTCATCCGCCTCGTCATGCGGCAGGGGCTGAACCTGGCGGTCATCGGACTGATCATCGGGCTCCTGGCCTCGACCGGTCTCACCCGGCTCCTCCTCAGCCAGCTCTATGCCGTCAATCCGCTCGATCCGGCCACCCTGGCCGCGAGCGCGTGCCTGCTCGGCGCGGTCGCTCTGCTCGCATGCTATCTCCCGGCCCGCCGCGCCGCGCGGGTCGATCCGCTGACCGCCCTCCACGACGAGTGAGCAGGAAAGGGACCACCCGCATGGAGAATTCATAATCTGGCCGCGCGCGGCCGTCCGGCAAGTCCCGCTCGTCCCGTCTGCTCGAAGGTGCCTCGCGCGCCTTTCCGGGCGGAGCTTTGCCCAAACCGTAACCCCACCGCCGGGGTCCCGCCCCGGCGCCTGTGCCAAGTCAGGACCGGCGACCTGCCGCAGGGTGAGGCACCACCTGAAACAGCAAAACCCAATCCAGAAATGAATACCAAGATCAAGTTCGTCGCCCTGGTCACCGTGCTGATGGCCTTGGCTCATTCCGCCCATGCCGAGGGCTTTATCCGGCCCTCCCTGCTCTATGTTTCGCCAACCATGTCCGGCGCTTCCACGGCCACCGGCTTCGGCCTCGCTGTCGGCGGCCGCTTCGGCCCCCAGGCCGCCCACGAACTGAGCTTCGAGGGCAGCTGGGTGAAGTGGGACGAGTCGGCCAACTACGCCGGCTACGCCGTCTCGGGCAGTTTGAAGTACGCGCCGTACCTGCTGAACTACCGGTACTACTTCGGCCAGGCCGCCTCGGCGACCCGCTTCTACATCGGTCCCTCGGCCGGCTTCGCGTGCACGACCGCCTCGGTCAGCGCGATCGGGCCGAACGTGAATGTCGCGGTCAGCGACTCCACCTCGAGCGCCGCCTATGGCGCGTCCTTGGGCCTCGTGTTCAAGCTCGCCCAGAAGGTGGATCTCGATCTCGGCTACCGCTACCTGTTCGTCAAGGGCAACCAGGTGACCATCGCGGGCACCACGGTCACGCTCGACGACGCCAAGGCCCACGTCCTCTACGCCGGCGTG
>DATIWI010000021.1:0-8327 GCA_035519475.1 Opitutaceae bacterium | reverse complement strand
CTTGGTGACTTGGATGACGATGTCGGTGCCCGGCGGGTAAAGGCCAGGGATGTCCTTCACCGTGGGCTCGGCGGCGCGCGGGGCGGCGGTCTTCTTGCGGTTGACGCGCACCACCTCCACCGAGGAGTCGGCGGCGGCCGGAAGCATGTCCCAGTAATGGAGGAAGGCGTTCTTGCTGAAGCCGATGTCGACGAAGGCGGCCTTCAGACCGGGGTCGAGGTTCTTGATCTTCCCCTTGAAGATGCCGCCAACCATGCGGTTGTCGGACTCGCGCTCGATCTCGAACTTGTCGAGGATGCCGTCGACGAGCAGGGCGACGCGCTTCTCGAGCGGCTCGGAATTGATGATCAGTTCGCGGAAGTCGGCCTTCTCCTTCTGGAAAAGGTTCAGGATCTTCTGCAACAGGGGGCGTTGTTTGGAGCGTTCCTGGGCTTCACTGCGCAACGCGGAGGGATTGACCGGCTCGTGCGGACGGCCAGCGGGAGGGCTGGCCAGTTCCTGGTCGTACCGGTTGGAAACGTCCTGGGGCGGGACGTTGGCGGGGGGCTGATTGCTCATGGCGGGCGATGTCGTCGTGGGTTGGGACGGCGCGCCCTTGCGCGGATGGCGGTGCGCAGGAGATTCCGGCAAAGCGGTCGTTATCGGGCGAGGAGGCGGGCATGGTTGTCAGAACTCCTTCCGGAACCGATAGACGCTTTGGACCAGTCCTTGCAGCACACAGCAACTGAGCGCAAAGGAGCCACCGTAACTAATGAAGGGAAGCGGTATGCCTGTGATCGGCACCAACCCGATGGTCATGGCGATGTTAACGAATACGTGGACCGCAAACAGCACGGTCACGCCGAGCGCGAGCAGCGTGCCGAAGCGGTCGCGGGCGAGGCCCGCGATGCGTATGCCGTTCCATAGCATCACGCCAAACAGGGCGAGCACCGAAATGCTTCCCAGAAAACCTTTCTCCTCGGCCAGCACCGAGAAGATGAAATCGTTGTGGGCCACGGCCCGCGGCAGGTAGCCGAGCTTGGCCTGCGTGCCCTGCGTCCAGCCCTTGCCGCTGAAGCCGCCGGAGCCGACCGAGATGAGCGACTGGTTCAGGTTCCAACCGATCCCCATCGGGTCGTATTTCTCGGGGTCGACAAAGCTGAGGATGCGGTTGCGCTGATAGTCGTGCATGTAGGGGAGCCACGAATGCGCCTCGTATTTGCCGACATCGCGGTAGGAATAGCCGTGGGACTCGATGAAGTCCACATACCGCCAGATATCTAGCGCCACGATGCCCACGATCACCAGAAACGCTCCCAGGGCAGCCGCAAAGAAGCGCTGCGAAAGATTGGAGACGTACAACAGGGCGAAAACCATGGGCGGAATAACCAGCGCCGACCCGAGGTCGGGCTGCCAGAGTATCAAGAAGAACGGAATTCCAATCGCAAGTGCTAACAGCCCGAGCGTCTGCAGGGATTCGCGCATGCCGCCCAGTTTGGCCCGCGTGAGAATGGCGGCGGAGATGACCAGCGCGCCAAGTTTCGCGGCTTCAGAGGGTTGGAATGAGAAGGGGCCAAAATCGATCCAGCGGGTGGCCCCCAGCCGCGTCGCGCCCAGGGGCGTCAGCAGCAGCACCAGGGAAGCCGCACTGCCGAGATACACCCAATGGGCGTATTTCAGCCAGAATTTGTAATCGACGAGCGCGATGGCGGCATAGAAGACCGCGCCCAAGGCCAGCCACACGATCTGCAGCATCCACTGGCCGCGTCCCGTGGCCAGTTGGGCGCTGTAAATGAAGAAGACGCCCATGGTTCCCAACGCCAGAATCGCCACCGGGTTGATCCAGTCGTACCGCTCCCGAGTGCTCATTTTGAAGACGCTCAGGAAGTCCAGTGGATCGCGGAATTTCACGCCGGAGACACTGTCGAGGTTAGTCAGGCGAATGTCGAGAGTCGACGCGTTACCGCGGTCGGGATTTCAGGCGCGTTCCGCTGCCTTGGCCGGCGTCGCGGTAATTCCATTGGCGAGTCCCAGCACGGTCCAGAACACCACCGCCCCCATCGGTCCCTCCAGCACGACGCCGAAACAGGCGCTGATGAGGATGATTCCCGCTGCGGCCCACAGGCCGCACGCCAGGGGTGCGCTCGCGCGGTTCCGCAAGGTCTGCCAGGATTTCACGATCATGGCTCCGACGATGGCGAGAAACGCCGCCAGGCCGGTGCAACCCATCCGGCCGAAGGCGCTCATGACGATGCTGTGGGGACTCCGCGCCGAGAAGTCCTCGCCCATCGCCGGGTCGTAGGTCTGCACGAAGCTCTTGGCGAGATCATGGCCAAACCCGAGGCCGAACCACCGGCCCTCCCTCCAGGTCTCCGCCGCCACCGTCCGCCACCAGACCAGCCGGAACCGGTTGTTGTCCCCCTTGGCGACGGTGTCCTCGCCGGTGTAGACCCGCTCCCCGCTCAGATCGAAGATGGACGCCACGCGCTCCGACAACGCCTGCAGCCGGGCTTGCGCGCCCGGGGAATGGCCGGAGAAGGCCAGGGCGGCGACGGCGGCCAGCACGACTGCCGCGGTTCCCGCCTGCACCGCCGGAAAGGCCCGACGCCGCGTCAATGCCAGCCCTGCCGTGGCGGCGAGGGCCGCCACCAGCGCGGCGCGGCTGTCGCTTCCCAGCACGGCCAGGAACATGGCGGCGGAGAGCGGCCAGCCCCACCCCCGGTGCGGTCCGCGCACGGCGTGGAAGATGATCACCGAACCCGCGGCGAGGAAGGTGGCGGCGAGATCGCCTTTCAGGTAGATCAACGGCACGCCGCGCACCGTCAGACTGGTCAGGAAGAACTGCGGGTACTCGGAAAAGAGGAAAATGACCGGCAGCAGGGCAGCCGTCGCGAGACCCAGGCAACCGACGAGGAAATTCCGGGCCCGGGGCGCCTCGGCCTGGCGCTGCGCGATGAAGAAGAAGGCGGCATAGCCGATCATCGCATAGTCGCGCAAGGCCATGAGGCCGTGACGCGGCAGGTCGACGGCCAGGCGCGCGGTGCCCAGCGCCAGCCACAGCAGCAGGAGCGCATTCAGCAGGTCGCGTCGCCACGGAAGCGTCCGCTGCAGCGCGGCGCGCACCACCAGCCAGCCGAGGCCCGCCGCCAGGCCCCATTCCGCGGGAAACAGGGGCAGCCCCGCCACCGGATTGAGCTGGGCAAAGCCGCGGCCGCCGACGATGTACCCGATCACGAGCAGGCCGAGCAGGAGGATATCCGCCGGCACCCGCGTCGCCCGCACGAGCACCGCCGCGAGCGCGGCGATCCCCGCGAGCGCGGGCAGCAGATAGGAACCCTCCGCGAGCAGCCAGCCCAGCCACACGGCGAGCAGGGCGCAGCCCAGGGCGATCGACCGTTGCCGCCACGCCGGGTTCATCGCGGTCCGGAAAACACCGGCGGACGGTTGCACGCGCGCGCCGGCCACACCATCAGCATGGCCGTGTAATACCGCGCGGCGGAAGCCGCACAACTGCAATCCGGCCCTTGCCTCGTCGCGCGCGGATCGCAGACTGCCGGACGGCATGCCCGCGGTCTCCGTCTTGATGGTCTGCCATCGTGTGACGCCCTTCCTCCGGCCGGCGGTGCAGAGCGTGCTGGCGCAGACGTTCGCCGACCTGGAACTCGTGCTAGTGGACGACGGGACCGGCGCCGGGCTGGCGCCGCTGGGGGAACTCGGGCGCGATCCGCGCGTGCGCCTGGTGGCGGCGCCGGCGAATCTCGGCATCGCGGGCGGACACAATCTCGGGCTAAGCCACGCGCGCGGCGAATTCATCGCGCTGCTGGACCACGACGACGTGGCCCTGCCGGCGCGCGTGGCCCGGCAAGTCGAAGCGTTGCGGGCCGATCCCGGCTTGGGGCTGGTGTGCTCCCGCGCCGCGGCCATCGACGAAACGGGCGGGGTGACGGGCCCGGAGTTCGCACTCCTCGATGCCCGGGCCCAGTACCTTTACACCGCCTACACGACGCCGGCGGTGACTCCGACCTACCTGGGGCGGCGCGAGGTCTTCGAACGCTTCCCCTTCCGGGAGGACTTTCCCGGGGCCGCCGACTACGATTTCCTGGCGCGCGCGGCGGAGGTTTTCCGCCTGGGCGGCGTCCCCGAAGTGCTGCTGCACTACCGGCATCACGCCGGACAGACGAGCCGGCTGCGCGCTGCCGCGCAGGTTCTCAGCGCGTGCATGATCCGGCTGATCACGGCGCGCCGCCGCCACGGGCACGCCGAGGATCTGGCCGGGGTCGTGGCGGCAGTGGGCCCGTGGCTGGGGGAGCCGCCGCCGCCCGCCGCGGCCCATGCCCGCTTTGCCCGCTGGTCGCTGCAGGAGGGCTTCGCCGCGCAGGCGGTTTACCAGGCCCGCCGGCTGGTGGCGGTGCGGCGGGATCCGGGCGCCGCCGTGTGGGCCGCCGGCGTGCTCGCGGCGGCGCTGCGCCTGGCGCCGCGCGAGACCGGGCTGCTGCTGCGGCTGTTCTTCACCGGGCCGGTGCGGGCGCACGCGCTCAAGCGGGCCTGAAATAGTACCGCCGCGCCAGCGGCCGGTTCACCAGCCACGGCACCGCGGGCGACACCAGCAGCCAGCGCAGGAACCACGCCTCCCCGCCCGCCGCGGCCGCCAGCCCGCCGCCGATCAGGACGGCGGCGGCGGTCAACTCCACGGGCCCGCAGGCGCGCTCCCGTTGGCCGGCCAGCAGCAGCGAATGATAAAAGAGGCCCGTGGTCACGGCCAGCGCCGCGCAGCCCGCGGGCAGGAGGAGGCCGAGGGCCGGGCGGTAGTGCTCGTGAATGAGGGGCCCGACCAGCAGTGGCGCGAGCAGCCGCAGGGCCGCCAATCCCGCCAGCGCCACTACGGCATGGCCGAGCGCCACGCGGTCCACGCGGCGCGCCAGGGCGCGCCGCGCCTCCGCCTCCTCGCTCGCGGCCGCGAAGAAAGCGGGCTGGAAGTACTGCAGGGAAATCGTTCCCAGCATCGAGGGCACGAGCGCGGCCAGATTGCCGGCGAGCACGAAGTAGCCGGTCTCGGTCGGGCCGTAGCCCAGCGCCATCACCCAGCGGTTGAAACCGGCGAGAATCCACCCCGTCAGTGCGAGCGCGACGAAGAGGGGGCCTTCGTACACGGGCGCGATTTCCCCTCCCGCCGGCGCGGCGCCGCGCCAGTAGCGGCGCAGCGCCCCGGCCCCGGCGCCCGCGAGCACGAGCGCATGGAGGCAGAAGCCGCCGTAGAGCGCCAGGACCGAACCGCCCGCCGCCGCGTAAACCAGGGGCGGCACAAACGACCGCGTGACCGAACCCGCGCTGGACACCGCCAGATCGCGCCAGTTCTCCCGCGCCGCCTGCAGCGCCGTCTGGGCCAGCGCCCCGCACGACAGCAAGGCCGCGGCCAGGAAGACCGCGGGGAAGACCTCCAGCCAGGCCGGGGCGGCGATCAGTGCCGCGGCGGCGGCCGCGGCGAGCAGGAGCCAGGGCGTCTTGCGCAGCGCGGCCCGGGCCACGGCGCGGAGCAGCGCGCCACGGTCCGCCGCCGCGGCCCAGTGGCGCCCCACAAACTTGATCAGCCCGGCGTGCACCACCCACATGCCGAGCGGGGCGAAGGTCAGGAAGACCCCGTACACGCCATATTCCCCCGGCGGCACGAGCCACGTCACCAGCTTGACGCCGGCGACGCCGCAGGCGAGGCCGACCACCTGGCTCAGCGTGATGGGCACCAGGCGTCTGATCTCATCCGGGGCAGGAGACGGCGCGGATTTCATGGAGCGGTCGCGGCAGCCCCAGTATCGCGGGGCGAAGCCGCAAGGTCTGCAAAAAAACGGGAATGGGTCTGTTTGTCATTGCGAGGCGCCCCGCGTCCGCGAGAGACCGAAGCAATCGAGCTGGATCGCCACGGCCCGCAATGCGGGCCTCGCGATCACAAGGCAAACTGACCCACTGTCAAAGAACCCGGGGGCGCCACGATCAACGTCCGGACCGGGCGGGCCCGCGTGGCCATATTTGGATTTCCACGCCGCCCGGCGGAGGGTTTGATCGAGGGCGATGCCTGAGCGCGAAGGCCAAACCGTCCTTCATTTTGTGGCGGCTGATGCCGACCGCGGTGGCATCCTTTCGGTCGTGCGCGCCCTGGCGGGCGCGGAGGAGTTTGGCTGCGTGCTCGGGGTGAATCCAGGGTTTGTGCAGACGCGGGCGCCGCGGCTGGAGACCTGGGAAGCGCCACGGATGGCGGGCGAGGCCATCACGCTCCGTAATTTCTGGCGGGCGCGTGCCGGCGCCCGCGCGGTGCGCGACTGGCTGCGCGCGGACAGACGGCGCGTCTACCACGGCCACTCGCGGGCGGGGATGCTCGTCGGCCTGTGGCTGGCGTGGCTGGGGGAGCGGCGGGGGGTGGTGAGCGTGCACTGTTACGGACGCCAGCGCTGGTTCTACCGTGCGATCGCCCGGCGATTGGGCGCGCGGCTCTACTGGCTCAGCCCGGCCATGCGGCGGTATTATGGGCTCAGCGACCGGTCCTGGGAGCAGTGCATTCCCAGTTGCGTGCCGGCGGTGGCGGCGGGGACCGGGCCGCGCGCGCGTCCGCCGCCAGCCCACCGGCTGCGGCTTGGGGGCATGGGCCTGATCGTGCGCGTGAAGGGATGGCATCTGGTCATTGAAGCGCTGGCTTCCCTGCCGCCCGCGCTGCGGGCGCGGGTGACGTTTGATCACATCGGCGCACCCGATGACACCGCCGCAGGGCGGTCTTACGCCCGCGAGGTTCGGCAACTGGCCCGAGCGCGCGGCGTCGAGTCGCAGGTGCGCTGGCGGGGCGAGGAATTGTCGTCGCAAGCGCTGCTGGCGGACATCGATGCGCTGGTAGTCGCCACCACCAACGAGGCTTTGTCGGTCGCGATGCTGGAGGCCCTCGCGGCCGGAGTGCCGGTGCTGGCCGCCGATTCGGGTGGTCCAATGGATGTCCTGGTGCCCGGGCGCACCGGCTGGTTTTTCCGCACCGGCGTGGCCGGGGACCTGGCGCGGCACCTGGAGGCCATGCTGGGTCGGGAGGCGTGGCGGGGAATTCGAATCACGCCCGGCGATCTCGCGCGCTTTGAGGCTCCGGCGGTCGCGCGTCAGTGGAGCCGGGTCTACCGCGAACTGCAGCCGGAGGCATCATGAAGCTCGCGCTCACCCTCCTGTGCGAGAATCCACAGCGGCGGACCGGTCTTTCCACCCTCGCCCCCGCCTTTGTCGCTGCTGCCCTGCCGCTCTATCCGGAGGTGAGCTGGATTGTCTTCGTCGGGCCAGGTCAATCGTGGCCGGTCGCCGACGCGCGCGTGGAGGTCGTCCGGCGTTTTCGCGCGAACGACCGCCCGGCGGCCCGCCTGTGGGCGGACCACTTTCGTGTGGCGGCCGAGGCGCGGCGAAGAGGGGCGAGGGCGCTGTTGACCGTGGGTTTCCACCCGGTGCGCTCCGCGGGCCTGCCGGTGGTGATGCATGTGGTCTCCGTGCATCACTTGCGGCAGGTGGGCATCCGCAGCGCCTACCGCCGGTGGGCCGTGGGCCGCGGTCTGCGGCGCGCGGCGCTGGTGATTGCGAATTCGGAATGGACCGCCGCGCAGCTGGGGGGGCGGCCCCGGCGGCTGCTCGTGAACCACGAAGGCGTGGACTTGGAACGGTTCCGGCCCGATGGCCCGGCGGGCGGTCCGGCGCTGCCTCCGGCCTATCTGTTGTGGGCCGGCAATTTCTACCCCTATAAACGGGCCCACCTGGCGCTGGCGGCCTACGCCCGGTTGCCGGCGGAACGGCGGGCGCGCTTTCCGCTCCTCCTCGCGGGCGGAGACTGGGCCGGCGGGCGCGCGCGCGCCGAGGCCGTGGTGGCGCGGCTCGGCTTGGGCCGCGACGCACGTTTCTTGGGGTGGGTGGACGACGCCGCGTTGCCGGCCCTGTTCCGGGGCGCCCGCGCCCAGGTGATGTCCACGGCGGAAGAGACGTTTGGTCGGACCGTGCTGGAGGCGATGGCCAGCGGCTGCCCGTGCGTGCTGCAGGATCTGCCGGTGCTGCGCGAGGTGACCGGGGGCGCCGCGCTGTTTGCGGACTTTGCGGACGCGACGGCCGCGGGCGCCGTGTTGGACGCCATCTGCACGGACGATGCCCTGGTGGCGCGGCTGCGAGCCGCGGGGCTGAAGCGGGCCGGCGAGTTCAGCTATGCACGCCTCGCCCGGGAGCGCGTCGGGGCGATCCTGGAAACGCTGAGCCGGCAGCTCCAATGAACCTCAGGCAATTCAGGTCATCGCGTGGGCCGGCGGCGGGGTGCGCCCTGGCGGGATTCGCGGTCTTTCAGTTCTTCGGCA
>DATIWI010000020.1:0-13637 GCA_035519475.1 Opitutaceae bacterium | reverse complement strand
CGGAAATCTGCCGCAGCGGCTGATGGCCGCTCCGCTGCTGATCGGCCACTATCAGTTCCCGCCGCTCGACGGAAGCGACTGGCAGAATTCCGAGGTGTGGCGCCTGGGCTACCGCTGGTTTTTCCAGCTGGGTAATGACGTGGCGGGCATGCTGATTCGCGGCCGGGCGGCGAGCGGCCTGCTGGCCGTGGCGCTGGGCGCGCTGGTGTGGGGGTGGTCCCGCCGGCTCTTCGGGCCGCCCGGCGGCATGCTCTCGCTGCTGTTGTTCGTGCTCAATCCCACGGTTCTGGCCAACGGCGCCTTGATGACCACGGACGCGGCGGCGGCGCTCTTCTTCCTCGCGGCGCTCGCCGCGCTCTGGGCGATGCTGCAGCGCCTCACCGCCGTCCGCGTGCTGCTGAGCGCATTCGTCATGGGTGGCCTGTTCGTCTCAAAGATGTCGGCTCCGCTCATCGGGCCGATGGCCCTGGTGCTGGTGGCCGCGCGATGGCTTGTCGGCGGACCTTTGCCCGTGGCGGTCGGACCCTGGCGCGGAGAGGTCGTCCGCCGCAGCCGTCAGGCGCTGGTTTTTGCCGCCGCGGGCGTCGTGCACGTGGTGGTGGTCACGACCGTGATTTGGAGCTGCTACGGATTTCGTTATACCGCCATGGCCAACGCCCGCGAGGGCCGTGACCATCTGGGGGTCCGGTGGGAATTGCTGCTGGGCAAGCCGGACCCGCTCACGCTGCTCGGCGAGCTGGGCCTGAGCGCCGACCAGGAGGCGGTGGTGAAGGAAGTTTCGCGGACCTTCGCGTATCAACTGGGGCTGTGGACGCCCGAGCGCCTGGAGGTGTTGGGCATCATCAGGGAGAAGGTGTTGACGCCCGCCCAGAGTCAGATGCTGGACGAGAAGATGGCGGCCCCGCCGCCGACGCGGGCCGCGCGGTTCGTGGAGTTCCTGCGGCGGCATCGGGCCTTGCCCGAGGCGTACCTGTACGGTCAATGCTACGTGCTGACGTTTCAAAACCTGCGCAACGCCTTTCTGAACGGCGAAGTCAGCGTAAATGGCTGGAGGTCCTTCTTCCCCTACACCTTCCTCGTCAAGACGCCGCTGCCCGCGTTCGGAGTGATCCTGCTGGCGCTGGCCGCGGTCGCGGTGCGCTGGCGGCAGCCGGCGGCGGTGCCGGCCGGGGCGCGAGGCACCGGCGACCGATCGCCGGGCTATCACACGCTGCCGTTGTGGACCCTGCTGGGCTGCTACTGGCCGGTGGCCATCTTCGGACACCTGAACATCGGACACCGGCACATCCTGCCGACCTATGCTCCGTTGTTCATACTCTGCGGAGCCGCCGCGCATTGGCTCCGCGCGGGGTGGGGCGCGGGTCGCGCCGATCAGGTCGCGGCGGGCCCGCGGGGATGGCGCGCCGCCCGCCTGATCCTCGGCGGCCTCGTGGTTGCGAGTGCCGCGGAGGTCGCCGGGCAGTTCCCCAACTACCTCGCGTATTTCAACCCGATCGCCGGCGGCCCCGCCCATGGCTACCGGCACCTGGTGGATAGTTCCCTTGACTGGGGCCAGGACCTGCCGGACGTGCAGCGCTATCTGGAGCGGCGCAAACCCGCCGGGCCGCTTTACCTGGCCTATTTTGGCGTGGGCAGTCCCAACTATTATCTGAAACCGGCGGATCACGTCCGCTACCTGTACTCGAACCCGGGACATGACGTCGCGCCGGCGTTGCTGGTGCTGGAACTGGCCGCCGACAAAGCCGGGGCGGCGGTGGCCGAGCTGCTGCGCCAGCTCCCGGATCACGAGATGATCAGCCGGGTGCCCACCGACGGCAATCAGGTGCAGGTGGTGCTGCTCAAGCGGGCCGCGGCGCTGCGGCTGACCGGCGGCACCTACTTCATCAGCGCCTCGATGCTGCAGCCGGTGGCGTATGTGCTGAACGGCCCCGTGGGGCCGTGGAACGAACGGTACGAGTCGATCTATCAGGAACTCGGCCGCCGCGTGCACCCGCTGCTGACCGAGGACCCCGCGGACCGCGCCGCCGCGCTGCGCCAGCATGAACCCTCGGAGTGGCTGATGACCCTGAATTTGTTCGAGATGTACCGGTTCGCCCGCCTGACCGCCGACCTGCGCAAGCGCGAGCCGGACGACCACATCGACCACACCATCCTCGTCTACCGGCTCCGCGACGCCGATCTTGCGCGCGCGTTGGAAGGTCCGCCGCCCGAGCTGGGGCCGGATGTCACCAAGGGATTCCTCGACAGGGCGAAGTAGGTCTTGCGTTGGGTTGGGGGTCTGGGGTTCGCTGCAGGGCTGACGCTGCGGCGCCTTGTCCGGACGGTGTCTCCACCCATGAAATCGCTGATCCTCGCCTGCTCCGTTTGTGCCCTGGTGGCCGTGGCGACCGCCCGCGCCGGCGATGCCCCCCCGCCCCCGCCGCCACCGGTGCGGGTCATCTTCGACACGGACGTCGGCAACGACGTGGACGACGTGCTCGCCCTCTCGGTGCTCCACGCCCTCCAGTCACGCGGAGCGTGCGAGCTGCTCGCCGTCACGATTACCAAGCCCGACGAGCTGGCCGGCCCGTTCATCGATGCGGTGAACACTTTCTACAGCCGGCCCGGCATTCCCATCGGATTCACGCATGCCGTCTTGAAGGACACGCCGAGCCGATTCCTGTCCCTCGCCGAGGCGAAAGACCGGGGCGAACCCCGCTTCCCGCATCGCCTCCCGCGCAGCTCAGACGCGCCGGAGGCCACGCGGCTGCTGCGCTCAATCCTGGCCCGGCAGCCCGACCAGGGTGTGGTTCTCATCCAGGTCGGCTACTTCTCGAACTTCGCCGCGCTCCTTGATACGCCGCCGGACGGCGATTCGCCGCTGATCGGCCGGGAGCTGGTGCGGCGGAAAGTGAAGTTTCTGTCCGTCATGGCCGGCGTGTTCAACACGCCCGGGCGCGATTTCGAATTCAACGTCATGCAGGACCTGCCGGCGGCCAGGAAGGTCGCGGACAACTGGCCCACGCCGGTGGTCTGGAGCGGCAAGGAAATCGGCCTGGCCGTGCGGTTTCCCGCCGCGAGCATCGAGCGCGATTTCGGCTATGGCGCCCATCATCCCGCGGCGGAGGCCTATTACCTCTACGAGCCGCCGCCGCATGAGCGCCCCGCCTGGGATCTCACGAGCGCGCTCTACGCCGTGCTTCCCGACCGCGGCTATTTCGGGCTCTCGGAGCCGGGGAAGGTGACGGTGGAGGCCGACGGCTTCACGCGCTTCACGCCCGCGCTTGACGGGCGCGACCGCTACCTGACACTCACGGATGCCCAGAACGACCGGCTGCGCGAGGCCTTCGTCCAGCTGGCCTCACAGCCCCCCGACCACCTGACGCGCTGAGAGATCGCGCCCGCCGCCATGAAGACCACCGCCCTGCTCGCCACCGCCGTCGATCGCGTCGAACTCGTTGAGGCCATCGTGCCCGATCCCGGGCCCGGCCAGGTCATGGTCGAAGCTCTCTTCACGGCGGTAAGTCCCGGCACGGAAATGCGGTGCCTCGGGGGCCGGCAGCCCAACCTCGGGTTCCCGTTCATTCCGGGATACTCGATGGTCGGCCGCATCGCCGCCCGGGGAGCCGGCGTGGCCCTGCCCGAAGGCGCCCTGGTGTTCTGCCAGGGGACGGAGAAGGCCGACCGCCCCCTGGCGTGGGGCGGGCACATTGGCCATGCCCTGCGCGGTGAGGACAGCGCCTTTCCGCTGCCTGCCGGGCTGGATCCGCTCGAGGCCGCGCTCGCCAAGCTGGGGGCCATCGCCTACCGCGGGGTGCGCGCGGCGGGCACGCGCCCGCACGAGGAGGTCGCCGTGGTCGGGCTCGGGGCCATCGGCCAACTCGCCGCGCGGCTGCATCGCCTGACGGGCGCCCGCGTCGTCGCGGCCGACCTGAGCCCGGACCGGGTGGCGCTGGCCCGGGCCGGCGGCATCGAGGCCGTGGTGCCGGCGGAGGGACTCGTGGCGGCGTTTCGAGTCTTGCAGCCGGCCGGCGCCGACGTCGTGGTGGACTCCACCGGGGCGCCGCCGGTGCTGCCGCAGGCGGTCCTCCTGGCGAAAACGAAGCCGTGGGACAATTCCCTCACCGAGCCGACGCGGCTGGTGATTCAAGGGAGCTATCCGGCGGACGTTGCCTTCGACTATCACCAGGCTTTCTACCGCGAGCTCGCCGTGCACTTTCCGCGCGACAACCAGACGAGGGACCTGCTGGCCATCCTGCGTTTCCTCGGCAGCGGCCGGCTGAAGACCCGCGATCTCGTCAGCGAGGTGTGCGCCCCGGGCGACGCGCAGCGCATCTACTCCGGCCTGCGCGCCGCGAAACCGGGCCTGTTGACCGCGGTGTTCCAGTGGAGGTGAGCGCCGCCGCGAATTTGAACGCCGCGGCGGGACTGGGTAGCACCCGGACACCGATCAGGTGCGCGATGCGGGTTTCCCCCGGCCGCCCGCGGTCAATCTCGCGCGATCACGGGCACCGCCCGGCGAGCCGCCTGCGTCAGGAGGCAGGTCCCGAGGAGCACCAGCGCAATGGCCAGGAGAAGAAGCGTCGAGGTCGAATCGGGCACTGACGTCGCGGGCGGCGCAGGGGTATAGTCGTACTCGATCAGGCCGCTGCCCGCGAACGATACGGAGGTGATCACTCCCGGAACCGCGCCCCCGAGGAATTGCGCGCCCAGCGTGACCAACTCCTGCGGCGCGCCATACGGATTGGCGATGAAGTCGCTCAGGCGGGCCTTTTCCGCATCACCCAGAGTACCGAGTGCAAAGCCGATGAGATCCGTCGTCGCATTGAAAGTGAAGCTGTCCGAATACAAGGGGATCACGACCTGATAGGGGGCCATCGTTCCGTCGGAAAAACCCAATTCCACCGTGGGAGCCGCATCGATGACCGTCGAGAAACCGCCCAGCAAACTCTGGCTCAGGGCCGTGAAACTCAGACCGGCGCTCACTTGGGCGGGATAGGGGCCAACGTCGCCAAACCCATCGACAATATTCGGCGCTTCCGGAATCACTTGGATCGAAAGCGTGCCAGTGATGCTGACAGAGACGCGGTTCAGAGTGCCAAGCGAAGGATCGAACGGCGAAAAGGAAAACAGCGGGGCGGGGCCCGAGATGCTGAAGCTCGTCAGCGAGATCGCGTCGGCTCTGGCCTCACCTCCCATAGCGCATACGATCGCCGTCGCCGCGAGTGTCAGTAGTCCCTTCTTCATAGGGCCGCAGAGATAGCAAGTGCCGCACCAAAATGGAGTTAGGTCATCGACGCGCGCAGAGCGATGTTATAACAGATTGGTTGATAATTGAATAGCTAGCTTGATCACCGCTAATACAATATTGGGGACGAAAGCGTCGATGATCGGCGGCCGGGAAGTGTAAGGCACACCGACGGCAATGTTGGTGAAATTGCCAACGGTGCCGCGGCAATCTCGCGCGCGCCAAGGGATTCTTGCGGATAACCGACGGTACCCCGTGATTCGTGCGGGGTGTTCCCTTAGATGCGAGGGCGCGGGGTGCCGTCGGCTCGCCGTAGTCAATGCGCCGGGAAGGCGACGAGCGTGCCGTCGTAGCCGGCGCCGATGATCTTTCCGTCGGCCAGCACGAGCGAGCCGAGATACCCGGCGCGATCCGTCCCAGCCGCGAGCGGAACGGCGTATCGCCATTTCACCGCGCCGGTGAGGCGGTCCAGCGCCGTGATCCCGCCCTCATGCTGGATGGCGGCCGGACTCTGCGCCGAGGTGCCGGCAAAGACGGTGGTGGCCGTGACCACGGGCGTTCCCCAGGTCAAGCCACCGACGTCCGTCACCCAGCGCGCCGCGCCCGTCGCCGGGTCGAGCGCGCTGATGCGCCGGTAGTCCGAGCCACCGATGTAGGCGAGGCCATCCACCACCCGCGGCACCGACTCGACCCACGAGAACCAATAGGAATCCCGCCAGGCGATGGAGAGATCGGCGCGCCGCAGGCCGTAGAGCAGATAATCCCGGCTGCCCACGAGCACGGTGTCGCCCGCGAGGGCGGGGGCCGACGCGAGCGGACCGCCCAGCTTCACGCGGGCGACCTCGGCCTGCGAGCGGCGGTCGAGCACATGCACAGTGCCGTCGAAGCCCGCCGCGAGAAGCCGGTCGCCGTCGAGGGCGACGGCGGCGTACACGGGTGCGCCCAGATCGTGCCGCCACAGGATCTTCCCGCCCGATGCCTCGAGGGCATAAAGCCCGCCGTCGGCGGAGCCGACGTAGAGCGTGCCGCCGTCGATCACGGGCACCGCGGTGCGGTGATTGAACGTCGGATTCTGCGCCGCGGGTTTGCCGGCGTGCAGGGCGGTGCGCCAGCGCAGCCGCCCCTCCCCGCGCGCGAGGCTGATGCAGTCGCCCGCCTCGTCGAGGAAACACACGCTGTCGGTCGTCACCAGCGCCTCGCCATAGAGCGGTTTCGGTCCGCTCCACGCCCACGCCTCGCCGCCATCCGCGGCGCGGATCGCGTGCATCCGGCCGTCGACGCTGCCGACATAGATCACACCGTCGCGCACCGCCGGCGACGCCCAGACTTGCGCGCCGAGCGCGCGACTCCACACCGGCGGCGGACCGGGCGGCGCGGTCGGCAGGGCGACGACCGGCGGCAGCTCGCCACCGCGGCGGAGCTCGACGCGCAGGAGCGGGTTGGCGAAAGTGCCGGCAAGCACGTCGCCGGCGCGGACGAGTTTGATGCCCAGCGCGGGCATGGCATAGGTGTCATCGGCGATTTTTGCCGGGCCCAGATTCAGGCCCGCGACGAACATCGCCGGCATCGTGAACGTCGCGCCGAGGCTTTGGGCGCCGCGCGTGAACGTGAAGCCGATTTCGGTGCTCGCATTCGGCGCCGTCACGCGGCCGACCCACGTGCCCTCGAAGGCGACGTCCGCCGACGCCGCGGTCTGCGGCCGGGCCGTCGCGATGACCAGCACCGCGATGGGAAGCAACCAGGGGGTCCGCATGCCACCCACTTTGGCATCGCCGTGGCGCGGCTCAAGTGCCGCGTGACGAATGTCCGCCCCTCCGGGGCGCCTGCCGTGATCGGCTAGCGAAGGTAGCCGTTCGTCTGGCCGGCGACGGCGGCGCGGTCGGCCGCGCTCTGCAGTTCCAGCCAGTTCGTCGCCGACCAGACACTGGCCGGCTGGAGGGCCTCGTCGTAGTGGAAATCCATGGTATTGGAGGTCGTGATCGTTTTCGCCAGGAAGCAGCCGACGAGCAGGTCGCTGCCGCCCGAGCCGCTCGCGGTGAGCGGGGCGTAAGGGGCGAAAAGGCAGCCCGCGAACCGGCTGTTGTTGGCGAAACTGCAGGTGCTGGTCGTCGTCGTGTACACCTGCAGCGATCCCGCCCAATTGCTGCTGTTGATCGTTTTGTTTGCGGCGAGCACCAACGTCTTGTCCATGTAGATGACACAGGTGGCCAGGTTCTGGACGGTGAGGCCGGTGGTCATGCCGGTGTTGGTGCCGACAATGATGACGTTCCTGCCGGACGTGATGGTGGTGCTGCCGATGGTGGCGCCACTGCAAAAATAGTAGTAGCGGCCGTCCGCCGCCGGCTGGTTGCCGGCGGCCGGCAACGTCGCCGGAATGGCGGCGCCCAGATTGTAGCTCTGGCTCACGGAGGCCGCGGTCGGATAGGCCGGCATGGGAAACGTCATGGTATAGGGTTTCGTGATGGCGCCCGTAACCTTGCTGGCCGCGGGGGACGTCACCCCGGCGCCGAGGAAGAGATCGCCGTTGATCTTGCCGTTCGTGATGCTGACGCTGCCGGCCAGCACGACCACCCTGGTCTTCGCATGGGCAATACCACTGGAGTACGTCACCCAGGGTCCGGTGGGGCTGTTCGTCGGATTGGAGTCAAAACTGTCGGCGAATGTTGTGTTGTTCAGCGTCAATCCATTCAGCGCGACGAGGCCGAAGGCGCCGGGGTTCTGCTTGAGCGCGACCTGCAGCGTCCGGACGACCGGGACGCCGCCGTCGAACGGCGTGATGATTGCCTGGGAATAGACGGTCGGCGCCGCCGTGCTGCCGTCGTAGCCCTTGACGTAGACTTTGACGACGCCGACCGCGTTCTGATCGCGGTTGAACGGCGGCAGGGTGTACATCGCATTCGTGCCGGAAAACGTCCACCCCGCCCACGCCGTGGCAGGCGCGACGCCGTTGCCCATCTGGTTAAAGCAATAGATGGCCTCCTCCAGGCCCGCCTCGGCGAGGTTGGTGGCGTCGTTGGCGAAGAAGCTGCGGTGGGCGAGCTTGAGCGAGGTGCGGCCCAAGCTGAGGTAACTGCCCAGCACGATGGCGATTGTCGCCGCGAACACCATGGCCACGATCAGGAAGGCGCCGCGCTGATCGGCGAGGCGGCGGCGGTCCGCGCGGGGAGGCGATGGAGGCGAGGCCCTCACGACGTGGGTTTGTTCCGCAGGATGAAGAGGGCCGAGACCGCGGTGTCGGTGGCGGCCGCCGAGCGGGCGGTTGTGCGCGCGACGTTGAGGATAACCTGGACCCGTTTGGTGGCGAGGTCGGTGGTCGCAGCGTTCCCGTCGCGATCGTACCGGGCGAACGTCACCCCGGCGCTGCCGCCCGCGCCCGCCGGGATTCCCCGCACGAGGTAGACCCGGCCGGCCGTCACCGTGCTGTCCGCGCCGGGCACCTGAAACAGCGCCTGGGTGGTGCTGGTCCATGCATAGGTCACCTGGGTTGTCGAGCCGCCGGTGGTCGGCAGGGTGAGTGTGAGGTCGCTGGCGCTGTTCCATTTGACGGCGCTCGCGATCTTGAGATCGTGGCCGAGCTGCTCGAGGCCGCGGCGGATCTGGGTGCTCATCTCGGCGTATTGCGTGATCCGCACCCCGCTGCGCATCAACTGCAGCGCGGTGGTCAGCACGCCGGCCACCACCAGGCCGCTGAGCGTGGCGGCCACCATGAGCTCCGTCAGCGTGAAGCCGCGCGCCGCGCCGCGCGAATCGCTAGGGAATGCCGTGGTAGTAGGCATAGAGCCCTCCCTGCCCGTAATAGGTGGTGTAGCTGCGCGAGAGGCGGTGCCCGTCGTAACTGCGCCAGCGGACCGTCAGGGTGATCTGCAGCATCCGCCCCGAGTGCCCGCTCAGCGTCACCAGCGTACGCGACAGGGTGAAGCGGCCGGCGATCGCCGGGTTGCGGGCGAAGCTCGCGTCGATCACCGGCAGGTAGCTGACATCGCTGGCCTGGGTCCAGTTGAAGAGCCGCTCCTTCTCCATCTCGCACTGCAGAATGTTGCCCGCGATCTCGAGATTGCGCGCGGTGTCAAGCTCCAGGAAGGCGCGCTGCAGGACCGCGATGGACGTGGTGATCGCCATGGCGAACATGATCACGGCCATCGCCACCTCCACGATCGTGAGGCCGGCCGTATCCGCGGCCCGAGGCATCGCCGTCCGCACGGGCCGGTTAGCGGATCCGTTTGTAGGTTTCGCCACAATAGATCAAGGTTTCGGGATCGGGGATCCTGATGAGCCCGCCGGGCTGGTCGGTGGCCAGATTGAGGGCGGGCCCGACGTGCCCCCACTCGCCGGCGGCGTGGATCACCAGCGGGGCATCCACGGCTCGCAATTCGAAAAGGCGAACCTCCTCTGTGTCGGTCAGGACGATCCCGTGCTCGCCCGGCTGGGTCCCGGTCATGTAGACCCCCGCGAGCGTGGCCCGCACTCGAGCGGCCTCCGCCGCGTCCATCCGCTGAAGCGCGGCCGGCGTTTCCTCCGCCCCGGACGGAATTCGCCACCAGAAGTGCGCGCCGCCCAGCACGCAGGCCGCGACCGCCAGCGCGATCACGCGCCGCGGGTTGAGCCGCGCCGCGGGTGGCGAAACGGCCGGCTCTTCGTCGGCGAGCCCGGCCTCGGCCGGCACCATCGGAGGGACGGTCCGGGCCGCGATCGCGGAACCGTCCAGCTCCGCCATGACCTCCGCCACCGCGAGCGACCGGCCCGGAAGATCGCGGTTGAGCACATCATAGAGGACCAGTTTCCCCTGACCCGAGCGGATCAGGTAGCTCTCCCGTCGCACCTGCACCCGGATCTCCGGGTCGGCGGCGGCGTTCTCCACCGCGTCGATGGCGCAGAAATTCTCCAGCAGCCGGCGCATCTCCTCGTCCGACACCCCCGGCCGTTCGATCTTATCCCAGGCGACCGCGGCCGACCGGGCGTCCGCGGCCAGATTGACCAGGGTGACCTGATAGGTCGGTGTCACCGGTTTTCGCCGACGAGATAGACCGGCCAGCCGTTGAAGCCAGTGCGGAAGCGGCCGGTCGCAGGGTCGCCGTCGTCGAGGGCTGCGTCGACGGCGAGGAGGTCGCGGTGGGACAGGGTCAGGGGAAAATCCGGCGCAAACGCGGTCAGGGTGATCGCCCCGCCGTGGTCGCGACTGGAGGCGTCGGCGGGCGGGCCGGCCTGGTCGGAAGCCACCCAGCCGTAGGTTCCCCCGAACGGCGAGCCCTTGTGCCAGTTGGTGGCCTTCAGCAGGTTCTCCAGGTCGGCGGACAGGGAGGCGTCGTTGGTGCTGGCGGGGAATCCGCCGTCGTGCTGCTGCGCATAGCGCTCAAACGCAGCGGCAAACGTCCGGAGATCGGCGATGAACCGGCTGCGGCGCCGGTGCTGCTGGACATGGCCGAGCAGATCGAACACGAGCATGGCGGCGAGCACGACGATGAGCAGCCCGAGCCCCACTTCGATGAGTGCAAAGCCGCTTGCCCGGCATCGCGGATATCGTCGCGCATCTGCCGAGGAAGCTGGCCGCGAGGAGTTCATCGCTTCGGCGGCCCTGCCCTCACGTGTCCACCGGGGCGAAGGCCAGGTCGGGCAGCGTGTTGCGCTCCACTTCCTCGAGGGTGGTCCAGCCCGCCAGCGCCTTCTTCAAGCCATCATAGCGGAGCGAACGGTGCCCGACCCGTTCGGCCTCCTCGTGCAGCAGCGCCACGCTCTGGCGCTGCATGATGAGCTCGCGCATGCGCTCCGACACTTCGATGAATTCATAGATGCCCACGCGGCCGATATAGCCCGTGCCAAAACACTTGGGGCAGCCCCGGCCGCGGTAGAGCGTCACGGGCAGGCCCTGCCAGCCGGTGAAATGGGCGGCCAGCTCGTTGTCCGTCGCGGGGTATTGCTCCTTGCACGACGGGCAGATGCGCCGCACCAGCCGCTGGGACAACACCCCCATCGTCGTCGGGGCCACGAGGTAGGGATCGACGCCGATCTCGACCAGGCGCGTGACCGCCTGCAGCGCGTTGTTCGTGTGGAGCGTGGTGAGCACGAAATGTCCGGTCAGCGCCGCCTCGGTGGCGATGAGCGCGGTCTCGAGATCGCGGATCTCGCCGATGAGGATGACATCGGGGTCCTGCCGGAGAATGCTGCGCAGCACCTTCGCAAACGTCAGTCCGATGCCGCTGTTGATCTGGTGCTGCGTGACGTCGGGCACGCGGTACTCCACCGGATCCTCGATCGTGGTGATGTTCAGGTCGGGGCGGTTGATGTGGTTGATGCACCCGTAGAGCGTGGTGGTCTTGCCGCACCCGGTCGGGCCGCAGACGATCAGGATGCCGCTGGGCTGCGCGATCACCCGCTTGATCGCCTCCAGCGTCGAGCGCGGGAAACCGAGCGAGTCGAGATTCAGCAGCGACTGGTTCAACGGCGATCCGAGAATCCGCAGGACCGACTTCTCGCCGTACAAGCTGGGCAGCGTGGAGACGCGGAACGAGGTGTTGAGCACGCCGAAGCGGAGGTCGAAGGCTCCGTCCTGCGGCAGCCGGCTCTCCGTGACATCCAGACGGCAGAGCACCTTGATCCGCGCGACCAGGGCGAGCTGCACGGCGCGGGGCAGTTCCAGGATCGTTTCCATGTCGCCGTCGATCCGCATGCGCACCCGGCTGTCCTCGGCGCGCGCTTCGAGGTGGATGTCGGAGGCCCGGCGGCGGTAGGCGGTCAGGATGATGCTGTTCAGCAGCTCGATGATCGCCCGGGACTCGACCAGGTCGGTGATATCGGCGGCGGTCTTGATTTCACGTGCGCCGACCATGCCCGGCAGTTGCGCACAGACGCTCTGCAGATTCGTGGCAATGTTGCCCTCGGTGCCGAGGTACATGTCGATCACGGTCCGGATTTCGTCGGGATGGGCGAAGACCGGGCTGACGTTCTTGCCGAGGATTTTACCGATCGACTCGATCTGCCGCGTATTCCGGGGATCGGCCATGGCCACGGTCACGGTGTCGCCCAGCACGCTGAGCACCACCGCCTCCACCCGCCGCGCAATGTCCACCGGCAGCTGGTCGTAGCCGTCGGTGGGAATGGCCACGGTCGTGGGGTTGACGCAGGCCACGCCCAGCGAGTCGGCCCACAACTGGCAGAGGCGGTTCTTGTCCAGCGGCAGCCGCTCCAGCAGCTTGTTGAGCAGCTGCCGCGGCTCGCCCTGGCACAATTCCGCCTGGGCGTTGATCAGCGGCGTCTGCTCCGGCGCGGCCTGCCGCAGCGACTCCAGGAACACCTCGGTGTTATTCATTGGGCGCTTTGTTCGGAGGGCGCACGTTGCGGAAGCGGGCGGCGATGTCCTTCTGGGCCAGCAGGCGCGGTGCCCCGGACGAGGCCTGGCTGTAATCCCGCCGCGCCTCCTCGATCAGGGTGGGCAAGTCGTAGCGGATCAGATAATCGGCGAGGGAGCGGGGCTTGGGCTTTGATGTTGGCGGATTCATGGCGGGGGCGGCCGGTGCTCAACGAATTCGTCCAGCGCCGCGTGCAGTGCCTCCGTCAGCTGGCCGGCGGGCACGTCCTTGCGGATGAAATACGAGGCGCCCTGGTTGACGCATTCCTCCACGATGGCCTCCTCGGAGATCGAGGTGAGCATGACGATGGGCACCGCGCGTGAAAGCTTTCGCAGGGCCACGAGCGTCGCGAGGCCGTCCATGTGCGGCATGTTGATGTCGAGCAGGACCAGTCGGGGCTGGTGTTCCTGGGAAAGCTGGAGCGCTTCGACGCCGTCGCACGCCTCGATGAGATTGGTCACCCCGGCGTTGCGGAGCACGCGGCCGACGAATTTGCGAAAATAGGCCTCGTCGTCGATTACCAGGACGGCGCGGCTGTCCGGTGACTCACCGGCCGGCACGGGAACGGCCGCCGCGGGACCAGCCGGCGCGGGCGCCGGTGGCGCCGGGGCGACCTTCTCTGGCGGGGACGGAGGTGCCGCCGCGCCGCCGCTCCGGCGCCGGCTCAGAGCGGCACGCCTCAACCGGGCGTCGACACAGCTCAGGAGCGCGGCGAGCGAAAAGGGTTTGAGGAGAAAATCATCCGCGAGCAGATCCATGGCCGCGCGCTGATTCCCATACTTGGGCTTGCCGGTCATGAGCACGAACGGGGTGTCGGCCAGCGCCGCGTCGTCGCGGATGTCCTGCAGCAGACGCAGGCCGTCCTTGCCGGGCATGTCGATGTCGCAAAGAATCAGCGCCGGCAGATGGGCGTGCGCCAGATCCCAGCCGGCCGCCGCATTCGGGGCCTGCAAGGTGCGGTAACCATTCGCCTCCAAGCCGGCCGCCAGCGTTTCGGTGAACCGGGCCTCGTCATCGACGACGAGGACCGTCTTGGCCTCGCCCGAAGCAGGCGGAGCGGAAGGTGA